>NZ_JBWKCM010000003.1:0-180253 GCF_056436485.1 Streptomyces sp. NPDC043746
GCCATGTCCATGATCTTGTGGATCTTCGTGGCATGCGCCTCACCCAGCGCCCCGCCGAAGATCCGGAAATCATGCGCGTAGACGAAGACCGTCCGACCCTCCACCGTCCCCCAGCCGGTGATGACACCGTCCGTGTACGGCCTCTTCGCCTCCAGACCGAACCCGGTGGCCCGGTGGCGGCGAAGCTGCTCGACCTCGCTGAACGAGCCCGCGTCCAGCAGCAGCTCGATGCGCTCGCGGGCAGTCAGCTTGCCCTTGGCGTGCTGCGCCTGGGTCGCACGCTCGCTGGGGCCGCGCCGGGCCTGCTCGCGCAGGGCCAGCAGTTCGGCCACCCGGCCACGCGTGTCGCTCGGCTGCTCACCCTGGGTTTCGTCCACAACGGTCATGCATCGACCCTACGAACCCCGACCCAGAAATCGTGCCGTCGACTCCGTACAGTCTCCTGCCCGGTTTCGTGGTGGGAGTCAACAGAAACGTCCCGCCGTGCAGGCGATCCACCAGCTGAACGCCGCTCGGCGCTGTGAGAACTCCACAAAGAGCCGGTGTGCCGTGGGCCACAGGGCACCGAGGGGGCCCGGGGACCCCCTCAGTATCGCCCAGCACTGTTCAGCTCGGCGCCACCGCGCCGCGACCGCCGTTCGACGGAGATTCAACCTCCGCAGTGGAAGCGGGCGTTGCCCCAGTCGGCGTGGTCGTTTCCGTTGCCGTCACCGCCGTCGTCGACGACGAGTTCGACGTACCGCGCGCCGGTGACATCGGCGGTGAGCCTCCAGGCCGGGTCGAAGGCGCCCAGCACCGGCGACTTCACCTTCTCCGTACCGTCGGCGGTGACGGAGAACCGCACGCTGCCCCGACTGGTCTGGACGTCGTCGACCCCGACCTCGGCGGTGAAGGAGGTGCACCTCCCGCCCAGGTAGTAGCGGATCGCCGCCGGGGCGTGCGTGCCGAGCCCCTTGGCGTAAGTGACTCCGCCGATGCGCAGCGGGGTGCCGTCACCGCTCCCGGTCTCCCCGTTGGACTGGTCCCGCTCCACGGGCCCCCAGCCGTTGCGGGCCTCCGTCCAGTCCAGGTCACTGGCCCAGCGGTCCTCGGTGGGCGGCGGCGGGAGAGTCCGTACGGAGGTCTGCGAGCCGAGCGTGCGCGGGGCGTCCTGGACGGTGTACGTGGCCCGGGCGCCGAGCTGGTACGTGTCGTACGGCGCGTCGAGCGGCGGAGTGACCCGCCAGCTGCCGGTGGCCTTCGCGCCCGGAGCGACGGAGTCGAAGGCGACGGCCCCCGTGGGCTCGGCCTTCCACCCCTCCGGGACCGTCAGCGCCAGCTCAACCCCCGTGGCGGCCGTCGCCTCGTCGTTGCCGAAGACCGCCTTCACGGTGTTCGGGGCGCCCGGCTCCAGGGTCGCCGCGTCGGCGGCCACGGTGAGCGTGCCGCAGGAGGCCTCCTGCCCGGCCGGGGCGGGTCCGAGGTCGGTCACGGTGAAGGCGTCGAGCACGAAGTCCGCGCCCTGGGGCGCCCCGGCCCGCTTCCGCAGCCCGGTCCAGGTGTCGCCGCACCCGGCGGTGAGGGTCTGGCTGAAGTGGCCGGTGGTGCGCTGCTGCCCGATGGGGGTGGTGCGGGTCTCGGTGGAGACGGCCCCGCCGCCCGCGGTCCGGTCGTAGCCGTCGACCCAGGCGTAGGCTCCGGCGTGGCTGGACTGGTAGGCGAACTCCACCGTGTACCGGTGGCCGTCCTTCATGGGCACGGTCCAGGGGGCGGTGCGGTAGACGAGCCCGGTGTTCTCCTCGTGGGACTTCAGGGACTCCTTGCCGGCGAGCACGTCGTCGATGAGCTTCCCGTTCCAGCCGGACCGGGTGTACGGGGCGTTGAGCTGGGAGATATGGGTGCGGGGGTCGGTGGAGCCGCCCGCGTCGCCCTTGAGGAAGGGGCCCCACCCCTGGTCGACCGCCTCGAAGTCCTCGTACACGAGCGTGCCGGGCCGGGTGGCGGGGGCGTTCTCGACGATGCGTACGTCATCGGCCCGGACCCTCGCCTCCGAGCCCGCCGCCGCCCCGATGCGCAGGGTGGTGCGCCCGTTCGCCGGGGCGGTGAAGTTCACCTTGGCGCGCTGGAAGTGGGTGCCGTGCCAGTCCGATGCGGCGACGAAGTCCCTGGCCGTGGACCGCTCGACGGCGACCGACCGCCCGCCCGCGCTCAACACCGTACGACGGGACTGTCCGGGCTCGACCTCGATCAGGGCGGAGGCGGTGTAGCGCTTGCCGGGGGTGAGGCCCGCGATGGTCTGGGAGAGCGCGGCGGCGGGGGCGCCGGAGAGGGCGGCGCTGTTGCGGCCCTGCTCGTCGGTGTCCCGTACGACGGTTCCGGTCTTCGTCCAGCCGCTCAGCGTACGGTCGTTGAAGCCGGGGTCCTCGATGGGCGTGCCCTGGCCCCAGTCGGGGTCGGCCGCGCGCGGGGCCTGGCCGGGGTGGAGGACGTAGGGCTGTCCGGCGGTGGCGGTGAGCGTGATCCTCCCGTCGGCGGGCCGGACGGTGGCCACCTTCTCGCGGCCGTTGTCGGTCAGTGCGTAGACGGTGTACGGGCCCTTCCCCGGCACCTCCCAGGTGCTGGTGCCCCCGGCCCGGCTGTAGTGGTAGAGCTTCTTGCCGCTGTCCCACGGCAGCAGGTAGTCCGTCCCGCTGAGCACCTTGCGGCCCTGCTCGTAGAAGGTCCGCTTCCCGTTCTCGACCGTGCCGCGCACCCCGCCGGTGAAGGTGATGTCGTCGCCGTCCCAGCGGGTGATCCTCTGCTGCTGGAGGTACTTGGCGGGGAGGTTCCTCTGCCAGATCGTGGCGGTGAAGGCATTCCAGTCGGTCTCACCGGTCCACCCCTCGAACTCCTCCAGGGCGCTCTGCCCGAGGACCGGGTGGTTGTTCCAGACGTCCTTCTCGCTGTTGCGGATGAACCGGATGATCTGCGAGTTGAGCCCCTTGTTGGTGGCCCCGCCGTAGTCGAGGTCGTTGGCCCAGTGGGACCAGAGCGAGGCCCGCTCGAACTTGTCGGACCACTCGGTGCCGACCGTCCACCCCTGCTGCTGCACGGTCTGGATCGTCTTGTCGGCGATCCAGCCGTGGGTGTAGTAGACGTCGATGTAGAGGAAGGCGAGGTTGCGGTCGGTCTCGTCGCGCAGCTGCTGGAAGCGCCGGGCGAGGCCGCCGCTGTTGAGGTCGCGGCGCTGGTCGATGTAGTAGCTCTGGTTCAGCCAGTTCCAGCCGGGCTTGGAGGTGTCGACGAGCTGTTCGCTGAAGGCCTTGGCCTCCGGGTAGGACTCGGTGGCGTTGACGTGGACGCCGAAGGTGGCACCCCACTTCCTGCCCTGCTTCAGCAGGGTGTTGAGGTCCTTGAGCCCGCCCGCGCGCTTGTTGTGGTTGCCGCCGTAGTCGGGGTGGGCGGAGTCGTGGCCCTCGGAGCCGTACCCCTTGAGGACGGCGAGCTGACCGAGGCCGTCGGTGGCCTGCGCGATCCGCTTGACGTCGTCCAGGGTGCGCAGGAAGGGGTGGGTGGCCTGGCTGGCGAAGTTGAACGGGATGTGGGTGACGACCCGGTCGGCGGTCTGCTCGCTGCCGGGAGCGGTGATGCCGATGGAGCGGAAGGCGATGGCCCCGTCCTGCCAGTCGACGGCCTGGTCCCCGTTGGCGTCCGGGGTGATGACGACCTTGGCCCAGGGCAGGTTCTCGCCGCTCTCGGGTTTCGGTGCGCCCTCGCCCCGGTAGGTCCACTGGCCCGAGCTGACGCCGACCCGGATGCTGCCGTCGCCCTCGGTGCGGGCCTGGTGCCAGAAGCGGGCGTCGTCGCCGTTGGTGGGTCCGGAGGGCTTGTCGTAGGAGGAGTTGGACTCGACGGCGGCGGCGAGGGAGTCGGTGTTGAGGAGGGCGTAGGTGGCGCCGAGGGGTGCGGGGTCGGGCTCGGTCTCGCGGGTGATCTTGGCGAAGACGTCGGCGGTACGGGTGGAGTCCGGGTCCAGGGTGGTGAAGGCGGTGGCGGCGCCGGGTTCGGCGGAGCCGACGGAGACCAGGTCGTGGCCGGGGATGTCGATGGTCCCGACCCGGAAGGCGGCGGTGTCGCGGACGGCGGTCACCTTGAAGGTGGTGGTCCGGCCGGAGACGGTGAGCGAGGCGTCGATCTCGACCCCGGGGAGGCCGCCGAAGGCGAGGGTGTAGCGGGCGGAGGAACCGTTCACCTCCGGCGCGGTCTTGAGCTTCACCGGGTGGGCGGTGCCGTTGAGGGTGACGGCGGTGACCGGCCGCGTACTGCCGAGGAGCCGTCTGCCGCTGGTCCGGTCGGTGTACGAGAGGACGCGCGGGAAGTCGTGGGCCACGGCGACGGTGAGCTGGTCGGAGCCGATGGTGGCGGACGCGGCGGCGGACCGGGCCGCCCCGGCCGGTACGGAGGACGGATCGGCGGCTGCGGCGGGGAGGGCGGCGGTCCCCACCAACGCCAGGACGGCGGCTGAGGCGACGGCCGAGGCCACGGAGACCGGGCCTGCGGAGCGGAATCTTGGCGACATGGCCCCTTGAGTAGCCCTCGTGTCGGGACACCGTCAACGAAGGACGGGGCCGGTGGCCGTCTCCGTCCAACAACCGCGGTCGTTAAGTCCAAGTGGGGGTACGGGCCCGCCGGGCGCCCGCTCGTCCGCCTCTTGGCCGGAGCCACCTCACTACGACCTGGGCCGTCCCCGTACGCCCGGCGCCGCCTCCCTGCGACCAGGACCGTCCCGGTACGACCGGCGCCGCCCGGGCGTGCCGCGGACCGGGCTCCTGAAGGAGGCCGGACCGCTGCCCCCGGGATCGCCCGTTCAGTCCTGGAGGGTGGTGAGCCAGTCGATCAGCAGACGGTTGACCTCGTCGGGGCGCTCCTGCTGGATCCAGTGGCCGCAGCCGTCCAGGAGGTGGCAGGCCGACAGGCCGGGAAGGGTGGCGGGGTAGGCGTCGATGGCGTCGGACATCCAGGTGGTGGAGGCGTCCCGGGCGCCGCCGACGAACAGGGACGGCTGCTTGACAGCGGCTCCGCGGTACGCGGCGAGGTCCTCCCAGTCGCGGTCCATGCTGCGGTAGCGGTTGAGGGCTCCGGTGATCCCGGTGCGCTCGAACTCCGCGGCGTAGACGTCGAGGTCGTCCTCGCTCAGCCAGGCCGGAAGGACTTCCGCGGGGAAGCGGTCACGCATCCTGCCGCCGCGGGCGACGAAGTGCGGGTCGGGCTCGCCGGGGCCGGGCATGGTGTCGGCGGACAGGGCCGCGTAGAGACCCGCGAGCCAGCCCCGGACGTCCGGCTCGATCTCCGCCTCGGCGCGGCCGGGCTCCTGGAAGTAGGAGACGTAGAACTCCTCGTCGGGGCCGCCGATCTGTCCGAAGACGTCGGTGGGGCGCGGGCCGCCGGGCGGCGCGTAGGGGACGCTCAGCAGGCCGACGGCGCGGAAGACCTCGGGGTGGAGCAGGGCGGAGGCGGAGGCGATGTTGGAGCCCCAGTCGTGGCCGACGACCACCGCGCTCTCCTCGCCGAGCGCGCGCACGACGGCGACGTTGTCCTCCACCAGGTCGAGCATCCGGTAGGCCTCGGTCGCCTCCGGCACGGCGGAGCCGCCGTATCCGCGCACGTCGAGCGCCACCGCCCGGTAGCCGGCTCCGGCGAGGGCCGCGAGCTGGCGGCGCCAGGAGTACCAGAGCTCGGGGAAGCCGTGCACGAGCAGGACCATCGGGCCGGTGCCCTGCTCGACCACGTGCAGGGGCCCGGACGGGGTCTCGACGGTGCGATGGCTGAGGTCGGCGATCGGGTCGGGCTGCATGGCTTCTCCTCGGTTCGCGGTGTCGCGGCTACCGGTCGATCATGCGACGCGGCACCCGCCCGACGCGATCGGCTTTGCCACTCCGGCAAGTTGGGGGAAAGAGCGGTGGCGTGCGGGCCCGGACACCCCCTCGCCCGGGGTCCGGGCCCCCGCGGCGCGCATCCGCACGCGCCCGCGGGGTGCGGATGCGCGGGTGAGCACCGCGGAGCCGCCGACCGACGTGGATGACGCTCCCCACCAGCCCCCGGCCGGACGCACCGGACCGCCCCCATATCGAAAGGTTGAAACTTGAACAAGATGAGGTTAGAGTCAATCTCGTTGAAGGTTAAACAACACCGACGCACGGGACCGCCGTGCACGTCCCCCGAGGAGGAGCCATGGCTCTGTTCACCCGCAAGTCGACCGCCGCCCCGACCGCCGTCGCCGAGGCCCCCGCGGTGGACCCCGCCCTGGCCGCCCTGACCGGCACCTACACCATCGACCCGGCCCACAGCAGCATCGGTTTCACCGTGCGGCACGCGATGGTCACCAATGTGCGCGGCTCCTTCGGGGAGCACGAGGGCACTCTGACCCTGGACGGCACCGACCCGGCGAACTCCTCCGCCGCCATCGACGTGAGGATCGCCAGCATCGACACCGGCATCGCGGACCGCGACGGCCACCTGGTGAGCGGCGACTTCTTCGACGCCGAGAAGTTCCCCCTCATGACGTTCCGCTCGACGCGCGCCGAGCAGCTGGGCGGCGAGAGGTACCGGATCACCGGCGACCTGACCATCAAGGACGTCACGCGCCCCCTCTCCATCGACCTGGAGTTCAACGGCTCCGCCACCGACGTCTACGGCAACGAGCGCGTCGGCTTCGAGGGCAGCGCCGACATCCTGCGCTCCGACTGGGGCCTGACCTGGAACGCGGCACTGGAGACCGGCGGGGTCATGGTCAGCGACAAGGTCAAGCTGAACTTCGACATCTCCGCGATCAAGGCCGCCGCTCCGCAGGCCTGACCCGCGGCCGTACGCGGCAGCACACCGCACACCGCACGGGCGGTCCGGCGCCTTCGGGCCACCGGGCCGCCCGGCGCTGTTCCGGCACTCCGGCGCTCCGGCGAGTGCGTGCCCGAGGGCCCGGCCCCCCGCGAGCGGCCCGCGGGACAGAGCCGGCCTCCCCCGGCACGCCAGGGCCCCCACCCCGCCGTCGGTGAGGTGGGGGCCGCACGACGGTCCCGGCTCAGGCCTTGCGCTGCATGGAGCTGCGGGCCGGGTTGCTTTGCTCGCCCGCCTTGGGGTCCTTCTCGCCCGCCTTCGCGCGGACGCCCTCCTCGATGCGCTTGCCGATGGTGGCGTCGATGTTCGACCAGTACGTGAAGGCCCGCTGGAGGACCGGTTCGGTCACCCCGTTGAGGAGGTGGCCGACGACGTTGTCCACGAGCCGGTCCCGGGCCGCGTCGTCCAGGACCTCGCGGACCATCGTGCCCGCCTGTCCCCAGTCGTCGTCCTCGGCGTGGTCGACGTAGGCCGCCCGGGTGATGTCCCCGTCGGCGTACCAGCTCGGCGGGGTGCCGTAACGCTCGGTGTCCGCCGCCGGGCCGCCCTTGGAGTTGGGCGCGTAGACCGGGTCGGTGGTCTTCCGGTACGCCATCGCCCCGTCCTTGGAGTACGTGTACACCGGGACGACCGGGGCGTTGACGGGCAGTTGCTGGTAGTTGCCGCCGATGCGGTGGCGGTGCGCGTCGGCGTAGGAGAACAGCCGCGCCAGGAGCATGCGGTCCGGGCTCGGGCCGATGCCGGGGACGAAGTTGTTCGGCTGGAAGGCCGCCTGCTCGATCTCGGCGTGGTTGTCCGTGGGGTTGCGGTTGAGCGTCATCCGGCCGACCTCGATCAGCGGGTAGTCGCCGTGCGGCCACACCTTGGTCAGGTCGAACGGGTTGAACCGGTAGTCCTTGGCCTCCTCGTACGGCATGATCTGGACCTTCAGCGTCCAGCTCGGGAAGTCGCCGTCGCGGATGTGCTCGAAGAGGTCACGCGTGTGGTAGTCCGTGTCCGCCGCCGCCATCTGGTCGGCCTCGTGCTGCGTGAACGTCTCGATGCCCTGGTCGGTCTTGAAGTGGTACTTCACCCAGAACCTCTGGCCCTCGGCGTTGATCCACATGTACGTGTGCGAGGTGTAGCCGTTCATGTGGCGCCAGGTGCGCGGGATGCCCCGGTCCCCCATCAGCCAGGTGACCTGGTGGGCCGACTCCGGCGAGAGGGTCCAGAAGTCCCACTGCATGTCGTGGTCGCGGAGGTTGTTGTCCGCCCGGCGTTTCTGGGACCGGATGAAGTGCTGGAACTTCATCGGGTCCTTCACGAAGAACACGGGGGTGTTGTTGCCCACCATGTCGTAGTTGCCCTCGGTGGTGTAGAACTTCACCGCGAAGCCGCGCGGGTCCCGCCAGGTGTCCGGGCTGCCCCGCTCCCCCGCCACGGTGGAGAACCGGATGACCAGGTCGGTCGTGGTGCCCGGCTGGAAGAGCGCCGCCTTCGTGTACGCGGAGACGTCCGCGGTCACCTCGAACGTCCCGAACGCCCCGCTGCCCTTGGCGTGCGGCTGGCGTTCGGGGATGCGCTCGCGGTTGAACTGGGCCATCTGCTCGATCAGGTAGGAGTCCTGGAGCAGGATCGGCCCGCCGGGCCCGACGGTGAGCGAATGCTCGTCGCTCTCCACCGGGGCGCCGGAATCGGAGGTGGTCGGCTTGCGCGAGGTGTCGGTCATGTCGTCGTTTCCTCTTGTCGGTCTTCGCGGGCGTGTCGGCGTCGGCTCCTGCCTCGGCTCCCCTGTCGGCCCTCCGCCAATGTAGGCATACCGGGGCGAATCGACCCGTCGAGGAGAGGATCCCGGCGGCCCGCGTCAGCGGGCTCGCTCTCCCGAGACCAGGCGGTAGATCACCAGGACGATCACCGAACCGACGATGGCGGCGATCCACGTCGACAGGCTGAAGAATCCGTCGATCGAGTCGACGCCGAAGATCACCTTGCCCAGCCAGCCGCCGAGCAGCCCGCCCACGATGCCGATCACCATCGTCAGCAGACAGCCGCCCGGGTCCTTGCCCGGCATCAGCGCCTTGGCGATGGCGCCCGCGAACAGGCCGATGAGGATCCAGGCGATGATGCTCACGAGAGTCTCCTTCTCCGTTGCCGACGTGGCGGCACCCCTGTGGTGCCGGCACCCTCCACCTATCCCCCCAGCGGCGCCTCACACCTGGGCCCGCCGCCGACCGTCACCCCCGCGCCCCCTCATTCGCCGCGATGCGTTACGCCGGACGGGCCTTCGCCGCCTCTCTCCGATGCCGGTGCCGTGCCGCTGCCGCCCCCGCCTCCCCTCAGGCCAGGACCGCCGTCGCCTCGATCTCCACCAGGTGCTCCGGTACGTCCAGGGCCGCCACGCCCACCAGCGTGCCCGGCGGGACCGGGGTGACGCCCAGCTTCGCCGCCGCCCGGGCCGCGCCCTCCAGGAACAGCGGCAGCTTGTCGGGCGTCCAGTCGACGACGTACACGGTCAGCTTCGCCACGTCGTCGAAGGAGCCGCCGGCCGCGGCCAGCGCCGTCCCGATGTTCAGGAAGCACTGCTCGACCTGGGCGGCGAGGTCGCCCGCGCCGACCGTGGCGCCGTCGGCGTCCCAGGCGACCTGCCCGGCGACGAAGACGAGCCTGGTGCCGGTCGCGACGGAGACCTGCCGGTAGGCACCGACCTTCGGCAGTCCTTCGGGGTCCAACAGCGTGATGGCCATGTCCAACGCCTCCTCATGAAGAGCCTTGCGGTCTCTCGCGGTCTCTTGTGGTTACTCAGGAACCGTAGGAGAGTCAGCCCTGACGTGGAAGAACGCACTTTTCGGTGACGGAGGAACCTCATGGTGACCAAGCAGTTCAGCGGCTCGCCCGACGAGGCGGACCTGCGCCGCGCGGACTCCCTGGCCCGGGAGATCTTCTCGGACCTCGCCAACAAATGGGCGCTCCTGATCGTCGAGACCCTCGGGGACCGCACCCTGCGCTTCAGCGAGGTGCTCAAGGAGGTCGACGGCATCAGCCACAAGATGCTCACCCAGAACCTGCGCATGCTGGAGCGCAACGGCCTGGTCGAACGGACCGTGTACCCCACGGTCCCGCCGAAGGTCGAGTACACCCTCACCGAGCCGGGTCAGGGCCTGCGGGGAACGGTCCACGGCATGTGCGACTGGACGCAGCGGTATCTGGGCCACATCGAGGAGGCCCGCGACCGCTTCCCGGGCTGAGGACCACCGGACCGGGCCGCCAAGTGGCGCGGTGATTCGATCATGTGATGGGGCGTCGGAGGCAACGTCCGGCCCTTGGCCCGCGTCTTCACGTACGTGATGGATTTCCTGGACCCGTCCGGTACGGGCTTCACAGACGACGACGAAGCGACCCCGCGCCCCGGCCCCTGGTGGCGCCACACGCTGTGGGTGGTGGCCGTCACCGCCCTCGGGGTGGGTCTGGGCTGGGCCGGTTCGCTGTTCCGCCTCGGCCCCGACGACTACGGGCTGCTCGGCGCCGCCCCGGGTTCGCCCTGGGCCTACCTGGCCGTCTGGGCCGTCACCGGCCTGGCGGCGGCCGGTGTGCTGCGGGCGACGGCGGCGAGGGTGCCGATCCCCGCCCCGGGCACCATCGCCGTGATCCTCCTTCTCGCGGGCACGCGCCTCTCCCTGGGTTGGCGCCCCGAAGCCCCGCAGCTCGCGGCCATGGCAGCGGGCGCGCTGGTGCTGGCGGGCATCTGGTCGGCCGTCGCCCTGCGCGCCGACCCCGGCACACAGAAGGCGGAAGGCTCCCGGGCGGCCTGACGGCACCCCGCCCCCGCCACCCAAGATCACCGTGTGCAGAATGGCCTTTATGCCGATATCAAACCTTCCGCGTACGGCTACGGCCGACGACGCCCCGGACATCAGCCGCACGCTCGCCCTCGCCTTCGACGACGACCCGATGATGCGCTGGTTCTTCCCCGAAGCCGCCTCCCGCGAGGCCGCGTTGGGCCGCTACTTCGCCACCCTCTTCACCCGGCAGTACGTCCACCACGGCGTGTGCGAGCGCACCGGGGCGGCGGCCGCGTTCTGGGTGGCGCCGGAAGCACAGGCCAAGGCCGTCCCGGACGCGGAGACCATCCAGGAACTGCGGAACATCCTGGGCGACCGGGCCGGGCTCTTCGGAGACGCCGTGGAGACGGCCGCCCGCCACACACCCCGGGAACCGCACTGGTCCCTGGCGCTGATCGGCGCCGACCCCGCCGCCCAGGGCCAGGGGCACGGGTCCCGGCTGCTCCGCTCGGGGCTGGCCAAGGCCGACGCGGCCGGGCAGCCCGTGTACCTGGAGTCCTCCAAGGCCTCCAACCTGCCGGTCTACGAGCACTTCGGCTTCGCCGTGCGCGAGGAGTTCGAGCTGCCGGGCGACGGCGGCCCGACCCTGTGGGGGATGTGGCGCGAACCGCGCGACTGAGGAACGTACGACGTACACCGCACGGTTCTCGCCCAGGAATCGGACATTCCCGGACGAGAACCGGACGGAGATCACTCCGCGCGGAACGCCCCGCCCCTCCGGCCCGTCTCTCCCCACAGGAACAACAGGACGGACGAGACGACTACGGGACAGCAGGGCACCAGGGCGGCACACAGGGGGATCGAGGCACCATGGCCAGGCCAGGACCAGGACGTGTCATCGCCGCGGGCGTCACCGCGACGGCGGCCCTGCTCGCACTCATCCACCTGCCGCCCCACATCCAGCAGTCCCCCTCCCGTACGACACCGTCCGCGAGCGCGGCCGACACCACCGAGCTGGCCCGGCTCGCCACGCACTACCTCCAGCAGCGGGCCGACATGTTGACGGCCGCCCGGCCGTCGGTGGAGGACGCGAGCGGGCGCTTTCGGGCCACCCCCGCCATGGCGGCCCGGGCCCGGAGCGAGCTGGCGGCACTCGCGGAGAAGGGCCGGCAGTACGAAGGGGTCGACGGCGGCTACACCAGGGCGCGGGTCGACGTCGAAGTCACCGGGGCGGATGTCACCGACCGTACGGCCACGCTCCAGCTCACCGACCACACCCGTCTCTACTTCTCGTCCACCCCGCAGCAGGTCGAGGGCGGCGCCCCGGAGTGCGAGGAGTCGGCGCTCCCCCGCACGATGACGTTCGCCCGCGGGGCCGACGGCGGCTGGCTGCTCTCCTCGGACCGGGCCGAGGTGGCAGGCGGGCCGCTGCCGACGACGGAGGTGGCCGAGGTGACCCACACGGGCGGCCATCCGGCCCACTGAGTACGTCGCCTCCCCGCTCTGAGTACGAGCCCCCTGCGCCGCCCGTCCCCGGCCCTGCGAGAGTTCACCCCGCGGAGCCGGGGAGGGCTCCGGCCAGGTGGCCGACATACTCGATGGGGCGGGGTGGACCGTGGATCTCTTCGATGCGGAGCTGGGCGGCGGGCGGGACGAGTCCGAGGGGGGCGAGGGGCGCGGCTGCTCCACGGCCGCGCTGGTGACCGTCGGGATCTTTGCGCTGCTGGCGGTGGTGGCGCACCGGTTCTTCGGGTGGGTGGGGGACCTGTTGTCCGCCGTGTTCTCGTAGAAGCCCCGCAAGACCGGCGGGAGTTGCCGCAGGACTCGTGGGAGTTCCCGCGGAACCCCCGCAGAAGCCCCCGCAGGCGTTCCGGCAGGGGCAGGTCCCTCGGTCGCGTCAGCCGCGCCGCCGCTCCTCCACCGCGGTGCGGGTGTCCTCCGCGATCAGGTCGCCGTTGATGGCGGCCCCCGCCATCAGACCGGCCGCGGCGGCGCCGATGACCTGTTCGGTGAGGCGGGTGACGTTGCCCGCCGCCCAGACCCCGGGGACCTCCGTCGCGCCGACCGGGTCGGTGGGGACGTACGTACCGATCACCTCACCGCCCATCTCCTGCGGGACCGCCGCCAGCCCGAGCGATTCCAGCACGGCCGAGCGGGCGGTGAAACGGGCCTGCACCACGACGGCCTCGCGCGGGATCACCCGGCCGCCCGCCAGGCGCACGCCGGTGAGACGGCCGTCCGCGACCTCCAAGCCCTCCACCTCGCCGTCCACCACGGCCACCCCGCGCGCGGCGAGCTGCTCGTACTCCTCGTCCGTCGGCTCCGGGCCCGTGTGGCGGAAGAGGGTGACGTCGTCGCTCCACTGCCGCCACATCAGCGCCTGGTGCACGGCGAGGGGGCCGACGGACAGCACCCCGACCGGGCGGTCCGCCACCTCGCGCCCGTGGCAGTACGGGCAGTGCAGCACCTCACGCCCCCAGCGCTCCGCCAGCCCCGGTACGGGCGGCAGCTCGTCCACGAGCCCCGTCGTCACCAGGAGCCTGCGCGCCTCCACCGAGGAGCCGTCCTCCAGCGCGACGCGGAAGCCGCCGTCCTGCGGCAGCCGCTCGGCCGAGGCCACCCGGCCCCCGACGATCTCCCCGCCGTACCCGGCCACCTCGCCCCGGCCGATCGCCAGCAGCTCCCCGGGCGGGGTCGACTCCCGGCCCAGGTAGTTGTGGACGTGCGACGCGGGTGCGTTACGGGGCTCCCCCGCGTCGATCACCAGCACCGAGCGCCGGGCCCGCGCCAGGGTGAGCGCCCCGCTGAGCCCGGCCGCCCCGCCGCCCACGACCACCACGTCGTACCGCCGCCGCTGTGCCTGCCGCTGTTCCATCTCGTTCCTGCCCTCCATACGGATCACCTCCATGTGGTGCCGATGGTGCGCGCGGCCCGGCAGGAACGACAAACATCATTGCCGAAACGGCAACATCACCCGAGCGTGAACTCGCACCACACGATCTTGCCGGGGTTCCGCTCCGCCACGCCCCACTTGTCCGCCAGCGCGGAGACCAGGAGCAGCCCCCGGCCGCCCTCCTCCTCCACACCGGGCAGCCCGTCCGCCATCCGCACCTCACCGTCGCCGCTGTCGTGCAGCTCGATCCGGAGCGCCGCCTCCAGCCGCTCCAGAGAGATCTTGACCCGGAACCCGCGCCCCGGCGGAACGCCGTGCCGGAGGGCGTTGGTCGCCAACTCGGTCACGCAGAGCAGCATGTCGTAGGCGCGTTCCTCGCACCCCCACTCGATCAGCGCCTTGCGGGTGAACTTACGTACGACCGGGACCGAGCTGCGGTCGCGGCAGTAGAAGTTCGTGCGGAGGTAGGGGGGTTGGGTCGTCTCGTTCATGCCTTCACGCTCACACACCGTCACTACGCTGTAGCAGGGCGGAAGGCCGTACAAAACCTTTTGTACGGGTCCTGACGGGTAGACAGCGGCACCAAACGGGGGAGAGCCATCGCATGCAACCGGGAAAGCAGAGCGGCATCAGGCGGGTTACTTCGTGGCAACTGGTCGGGGCGCAGCTACGCCACTTCCGCAGGGTCGCCGGGCTGACACAGGCCGCCTTGGCCGAGCGGGTCGGGGTGGGCGAGGACACCATCGCCTCCATCGAGCAGGGGCGACGAGCACTACAGCCGGACCTGGCCGCCAAGCTCGACGAACTACTGGAAACCAAGGGGGCCTTGCAGGTCGCGGTGGTGAAGATCCCGAAGAAGGAGCGCTACCAGGCGCTGGTCAAGGACTTCGTACAGTGCGAGCAGGACGCGGTGAGCCTGTTCTCGTACGAGTCCCAGCTCATCCCGGGACTGTTGCAGACCGAGGCATACGCGCGGCTGGTGTTCTCCAGCCACTATCCACCGCTCGAAGAAGAGGAGATCGAGAAGCGGGTGGCGACCCGACTCGATCGGCAGAAGATCCTGGATCGCAAGCCTCGCCCCATCCTCCACTTCATTCTGGAGGAGAGCATCCTGTTCGCCGAGTTGGGCGATCGCGAGGTCATGCTCGCGCAACTTCTCCACCTGCGACGCTGCATGGACCTGCCGTTCGTCAGTATTCAGATCATGCCCCGGAAGACATCGAAGCACGCAGGGCTCGCGGGACCGCTGGTCCTGCTGGAAACTCCCGATCACGAACAGCTCGCGTACGTCGAGATGCATCTCCGAGCGGAGCTGTACGACGATCCGGCCGACGTCAGCGCCCTCATGCAGAAATATGGGATGCTGCGGTCGCAGGCGCTGACCGCCGAGGAAAGCGCCCGGCTTCTGGACGCACTGCTCGCAGCCCTGCTTGGAGAGACATGAACCGCGCAGCCCTCCCCGTCTCCGGCCCCACCGCCCTCCACTGGTTCAAGTCCAGCTACAGCAGCGACCAGGGCGGAGACTGCGTGGAAGTCGCCTACCACTGGCAGAAGTCGAGCTACAGCAGCGACCAGGGCGGCAACTGTGTCGAAGTCGCCGCCCACCCCGCCGCCGTCCACATCCGCGACTCCAAGGTGACCGACGGCCCCGTCCTCACCGTCGAGCCCGCCGCCTGGGGCGCCTTCGTCAGGAGCGGTACCGCTCTCTGACACCGCACCCCCCGCCACCGGCCCGCCCCGCCACCGGCCTCTCGGCCGAGAGCGGGGCGGTTCTCATCCATACGGGACCGGACCAGTGGACGTGGGCGGCTCAACCGGAGACGTGTGAGTCCCGGCGCGGAACCTCTAGCGCATGTCCTTCCGCGCCCGCCGCGCCCGCTGCGTGGCCTCCTGCTCGATGAGCAGCCCATCGAAATTCTCTGTGCGATTTCGCCGGCCGAGGATGAAGGCGCACCATCCGACCAGGCCGCCTAACCCTGCGAGAAGCACCAAGAACGCCCCCATGCCCACCCCCGCAAAAGGCTCGCTGCTCATTTCACGAGCGAGCGATTTCGCTTCCGCTGCGTTGCATTCCCTCACGGTGTCTACCGAAAACGCACCAACGGGAGGGTTGCCAGCCATGGCGAATGGCTGACGCAACGGGGTGCACCGGGGGTGTACCGGATGCCAAGACGGCCCACCGGGGAGTGCCGGTGGGCCGCCCTTTCGTGTGCCGGTGGTCGTCGGCTCAGCTGAAACGGGCCTCGGAGAGAGTCGTGGTCACCGTGCCGGCGGTGGAGGAGGCGGTGTCCGCCGCGCCGTCGACGACCTTGCCGAGGTCCCCGATCTGGTCCAGCGCGCCCAGGCTGACGGGCGGCTCGGCCGCGTGGGCGGTGTCCCCGCCTCCGGGGTGCGGGGAGATCGCGGCGATGACCGCTCCGGTGGCGAGAGTGACGACGGCGAGAACGCTTCGCTTCTTCATGCCGGGTTCAACGGCTCAGCCCCCGGAAAGGGCACGCCCCGAATTTCCCCCGGCGGGTCGCGAGGCGGTGCGGGCCCGGTCCGCCCGGCGCAGTTCGCCCGTCGTCAGCGCCAGGCCGGAGGCGCCGAGGAGCAGTATGCCGGGGAACGCGAGGAACGGCCGACGGCTGCTCGGCAGCAGGGCCTCGTACTCGCTCCGCCCGATCCCGACCGTGCCGCGCGTCTCCGGCCCCGGGTCGAAGGCGTAGTACCGGCCGTCCCTCACCTCGGCGTCCTGCAGTCGTCCCGGCGAGCCCGCCCCCGCCACGTCGGCCGCCATGATCGCGACGCCCGCCACGGCCAGGACCGCGAACCCCGCCTGCACCCTGCCCGGCAGGCACCGGAAGGCCTCCCACTGCATGCGCTTGTCCGCCCCCGCCAGGGCCGCCCGCACGAGCGCCGACACCAGCAGCACGAACGCCGACGCGAACCCCGCCACCACCAGCCAGCTCGCTTCGAACAGCGGCCAGGTCCCCGGCACCCACGTCAGTGCCGCCAGTCCCAGCAGTGCCGCCCCCAGCGCGGCCCCCACGCCGCCGTGCAGTTTGTATGTCCACCCCATGCGCCGCAGCCTCGCACACGCCCGTCTTTCGGCCGTCACCGAGGCAGGGCGTCAGAAGCCGCCGCCGTCGAAGCCGCCGCCGAAGCCACCGCCGTCACCGAACCCGCCGCCGTCACCGAAGCCCCCGCCGAAGCCGGAGGAGTCGAAGTCGGAGCCGGAGAAGTCGCCGCCGCCCCATTCGCCGCCCGCGCCGAAGTCACCGCCGCCGTACTCGGAGGCGTACGCCGGGGTGGCGAGCATCGAGCCGAGCATGGTGCCCATCAGGAGGGCGGGGAGGAGGCCACCGGCGAAGTAGCCGCCGGCCCAGGGGCCGTAGGCGGGGCCCGCCTCCCAGTACGGGCGGCGGTTGCCGTCGCCCACGTCGACCATGCGGCTCATGGGGTCCTCGCCCTGGCTCAGGCGCACCTCGTCCGCCGCGCAGACCGGGACCTCGCGGGGCGCGCCGCCGGAGGGGGTCCAGCGGACGTCGGCCACCGAGGGGCCGTGACGGGGGTCGAAGAAGCACGGTGGGCGACGGGCCGGTATCTCCTTGCCGGTGCGGCGGGCCTCCAGGACGGCGAGGGAGAAGCGGCCGTCCTCCAGGGACTGGGTGACCCCGCGCACGTCGGAGGGGTGCTCGGCCTTGGCCATTTTCGTCTTGGCGGTCTCGTAGGAGTCCAGGGCGCGTTCGTAGTCGCCGCGCATGGTGTCGTCGGCGCCCGGTTCGGCGGGGTGGAAGTCCAGGCGCTCCAGGGTCTCGCCGTACGCGGTGATGTCCTCGTCCACCACGACCCGGAGCTTGTCGAGGGCGATGCGCTCCTCCTCCGCCTTCCGACGCTTGTTGCGGCGGGAGATCGCGTACGCGCCCGCGCCCCCTGCCGCCACCAGGGCGCCGAGCGTGATCAGGCCGCCGATCGGGGCTCCGGTGCCGTCGGCCGTGGTGCCTCCGGTGCCGGACCACGAGGCGGGGGCGGTTCCCCGGGCCTGTTCGACGGCGCGGTCGACGAAGGCGTTGAGCTGGGAGGTGGCGTCGGTGGCGGTGGCCGGGTTCTTGACGGAGGCGGTCAGGTTGTCGACCGCCCGCGTGGGCATGACCTGCGGGTCCGCGCCCGCGTTGAAGCCGTCGCCGAGGCGGACCGCGTAGACGCCCGTGATGCCGGTGCCGCTGCGCAGAGTCGGGAGGAGGCCTTCCTCGGGGAAGGCCTCGGTGTCGGGGAGGACGGCGACGAAGACCGGCTTGTCGGCGTCCAGGATCTTGGCTTCCAGGGCCTTCTCGTCAGCGACGGAGAGCTGATCGCGGGCGCCCGGGTCCACATAGACCGGGTCCTCGCGCAGTGCCTGGGCGGCATCGTTGATCGTCGCGGCCGGGGCCGCCGACGCAGGGGAGGTCAGGGCGAGTGCAGCCGCTGCGATGATGAGCAGCAGGCCCGCCAACAGCGTGGGGAAGAGCCTTTTCCTCATACTTCACGCTACTCCAGGCGGGCGACGAATGCCGTCGCCCGCCTGGAGAGCGGGGTGCCTACGCGGCCCGGTAGGCCGTGCGCAGCTTGGCCACCGCGCCCGTCAGGTCGCCCTTGAGCAGCAGGTGGTCCGCCTCCGCGAAGGGCTGAGAGACGGCCTGCGTGAACTGTCCGTTGATCTTCTGCTGGACCAGCAGCCGCGCCTGGTCCACGATCGCCTTGCCCGCCGGGGTCTTCCCCAGCTTCGCCTTCTGGGCCACCTGGGCGGCCACGGCGAGGGCGGCGAGGGTCGGCTCGCCGCCGGCCGGGGGCTTGTTCAGGGTCGTCAGGCCCCAGCCGTACGGGAACTGCGGGTCGTACACCGTGTCCCCGACGTTGATCGGAAGCTGGGCCTCGGACTTCGGCCAGGTCACCGGGAGCTGTCCGGTGAAGGGGCGCTTGCCGTAGAGGACGTCGGCCACGCCGTCGCCCTCGGAGCCCGGCAGCCAGGAGGCGACCAGCGCGTCCATGTCCCCGAGCCGGTCCCCGATGAGCTGCGGGCGGCCCGAGACGGTGAGGACCGCGCACTTCATGGCCGCGCAGACCTTGTCGACGGCGGCCTTGTCGGCGTCGGTCAGCTCCAGGTCGTGGCCGTTGCCGACGTCCCCGATGCCCTCGGCGTACGGGGTCTCCCCGACGACCACCACGCCCACGTCGTGACCGTCCGTGGCGGCCGAGGCGTCCTTCGAGTAGGTGACGGAGTCGGGGTTCTTCGCCGCCTTCCTCATCCCCTCCAGGATGGTCGTGCCCGGCGTGATCCTGCCGGAGGAGCCCTGCCAGCTGATCGTCCAGCCGCCGGCCTGGTTGCCGATGTCGTCGGCGTTGGACCCGGCGACGTACACCTTCTGGTCCGGCCTGAGGGGCAGGACCGCTCCGTCGTTCTTCAGGAGCACCTGCGACTTCGCCACCGCCTCGCGTGCCACCGCGCGGTGCTCGGCCGAGCCGACCTTGTCGAGGTGGGTGGTGTCCGCGTACGGCTTCTCGAAGAGGCCGAGGCGGAACTTCTGGGTGAGGATGCGGGAGACCGCGTCGTCGATCCGGGCCTGGCTGATCCGGCCCGCCGTGACCTCCTCCTTCAGCGTCCTGGTGAACTCCTGGTACGCGGTCGGGACCATGATCATGTCGAGTCCGGCGTTGACCGACGTGCGGACGTCGCTCGGGTAGTCGCCGGGGATCTGGTCGATGGCCTGCCAGTCGCTGATGACGAAGCCCTCGAAGCCCATCCGGTCCTTGAGGACGCCGTTGATCATCTCGCCGTGGGCGTGCATCTTCACCGGGCCCTCGCCGTCCCCGATGATGTCGAGCGAGGAGTACGAGGGCATGATCGTGCCCACGCCCCGCTTGACCGACTCCGCGAACGGCGACAGGTGGACCGCCTCCAGCTCCTGGCGGGTGACCTTGGTGACGCCCTGGTCGGTCGTGTACGAGCCGGTGGTGGAGGAGCCGTACTCGGTGCCGCCGTCCCCGACGAAGTGCTTGGCGCTGCCGAGGACCTTGTCGTTGCGGTGCAGGTCCTTGCCGGACGGGTGGCCCTGCATGCCCTGGATGACCGTCTCCATGGCCTCGACCAGGGCCGGGTCCTCACCGAACGCCTCGTAGGAGCGGCCCCAGCGCTCGTCGCGGGTGACGCAGACGCAGGGGGCGAAGTCCCAAGGGATGCCGGTGGCCCGGACCTCCTTCGCGGTGATCGCACCGGTCCTCTCCGCGCTCTTCGGGTCGCGGCCCGCGCCGATGCCGATGTTGTGCGGCATGATCGTCGCGCCGACCACGTTGTTGTGGCCGTGCACCGCGTCCACGCCGTAGATCAGCGGGATCTGGAAGCGGGTGGCCCGGGCGCGGAGCTGGTAGGCGTCGACCATCCTGGCCCAGGCGGCGGCCGTGTTGGGGGTGGGGACCGAGCCGCCGCCGGAGAGCAGCGAGCCGAGGTCGTACGCGGCGATGTCGCCGGGGGTGCGCAGCGCGTTGCGTTCGGCCTGGGTCATCTGACCGGCCTTCTCCGCGAGGGACATCCGGCCCAGCAGGTCCGCGACCCGCTGCTTCACGGGGAGCCTGGCGTTCTGGTACGGGAGTCCGTGGGCGTCGATGACGACCTGCGGGTGCTCCGCCGGGGCCTTGGCGCCGGTGACGGTCAGCGCCAGGGGGATCGTCTTCGCCTCGGAGGGCTCGGACGCCTTCGCCGTGCGGACGGTCACCTTGTGGGTCGTGCCGGAGGCGGTGCCTGCCGGGAAGGTGTGGGCGCCGGTGAGCGGGGTGTAGTCCTTGCCCGCGACCGCCGTGCCGCCCCGGGTGGCGTACGTGAGCGTGATCGGCTCCTCGGTAGGGGCGGAGCCGGTGGTGGCGACGGAGAGGGTGATGTCCGCGCTGTCGCCGTTCTTCACGGGGTGCACGGCCGCGTCCGTCACCACGCTCGCGGTCACCGCAGGGTCGGCCTTGCCGTACAGCTCGACGGCGTCCAGGGCGAAGGTCCCGGGGGCGCCGGGCGGCATGGTGAAGGCGTAGCCCCACATCTCGTCGAGGCCGAGGATCTGGTCGATGCCGCCGACGGGCTGGTAGTCGGCGCGGTAGGCGAAGTCCGCGAACGGGATCTCGACGAGCTGCCAGCCCTCCCAGTCGTCGGTGAAGGAGGTGGTCCACAGCTCGGAGGCGCCGCCGTTGGCCCCGCCGTCCTTGATCTCGAAGTGGACGCGCTTGCCCGAACCGGGCGGCAGGGGTGCGGTGTTCTGGCCGTACCACCAGAAGCGGATGCCCTGGTGGGTGGTCCAGTCCTGGGGCGGGGTGTCCACGGCGAACTCGTGGCTGAAGCCGCCGTACGCGCTTATGTCGTAGGAGCCTTCGAGGACGTGTCCGCCCTCGGGGGCATCGGCGCGCTCGGCCAGCTTCAGCCGCGGGTGGTCGGTGGCGTTGCCGCCCCAGGTGAAGATGGCGTCGGCGGGCGGGGTGTTGCCGAGCGGCACCTCGCCCTCGAAGCGGTCGATGAGGACGGGCGCCGGTTCGTCGTCGGCGGCCGCCTGGCTGGGCGCGGCTCCGGCGAGCAGGGCGGCCAGGACCGCGACGGCGGCCAGGACGGCGGTCGCGGGTCTGCTCCGGCCCTTGCGGGGGCAGGAGTGCGGGGTGCGATACATGGGAGCGCTCTCTTTTCGGGTCGGGTGGGTTGGGGGAAAGGGTCCATGGGTCTTTCGGGTTACCGCCGCTCGTCCGGGTGAGCCGGATCGTGTCGCGGTACCGCCCGGCGCTGTCCTTGAGCGTGCGGGCCCGGATGGCGCAGTCGACGCGGGCGATGCCGAACGGCTGGTCGTAGCCGTGCGCCCCCTCGAAGGAGCCCGTCGGCGGCCGACGGCTCGTACGCCTTGCCGCAGCGCGGGAGGAACGCGCGGCTGGTGGGCATCGCGCAGAGGTGCGGGGGCGGGCCGGGGACACCGGTCAGCTCGCGGCGCGGGCCGTGGAGCACGCGGAAGGGGTGGAGCAGTCCGTTGCTGTGGGGGCGGCGGGGGTCGCGGTGGATCTCCGCCCCGTCCGCCTCCTCCACGATGCGGCCCCCGTACATGATCGCGATCCGGTCCGGGAATTCGACCAGGAGCGCGATGCCAGGGGGGATGAACACGACCGAGAAGTCGCACTGTTCCCTCAACTGGGCCAGCGGTCGCGGGATCCGGCGGCGCAGCACCACGCCCAGCGCGGTCGTCGGCTCGTCCCGGATGACGATCTCGGGCTCCGGGGCGAGCGCCATCGCGATCATCACACGTCGGCGCGTCCCGCCGGAGAGCTGGTGCGGATAGGCGGCGAGCCGGTCGGCGGAGACTCCCACCATGCTCAGCAACTCCCTTGCCCGTTGAGCGCGTTGGGCCTTCGTCAGCTCGGGGCGGCGGGCTTTCATTGCGTCGGCGATCACCCCGGGCGGGGCGAGCAGCCGGGTCGCGGCGGGCGCCAGGCCCGGCTTGCCGGACCCCGACTCCCCTGCCAGACCTCCGACTTCGTCCCCGTGACGGGTGAGGTCGATGTCCCGCTGGGCGTGCGCGGCCCGCTGGCCGGTGCCCTGGGCGAGGTGCGGTCCGCTGATGGTGGGGACCGGCTCGGCGCTCATGGGCGGGGCTCCTGCGGCCGGTCCGTCACGGCGCCGAGCGGCGCACGACCAGTTCGGTGGGCAGTACGGCCGGGCCGTCGGGTACGGGCGTGCCGCCGAGGCGGGAGAGCAGTAGGCGGGCGGCCGTCTCCCCCATGCGGCGGGTGGGCTGGCGCACGGTGGTCAGGGGCGGTTCGGTGTGTTCGGCCATCGGGATGTCGTCGAAGCCGACGACCGCGACATCGTCGGGGACCCGGCGCCCGGCGACCCGCAGGGCACGCAGCACCCCGGCGGCGCTGAGGTCGTTGTGCGCGAAGACGGAGTCGAACGTGACGCCCCGGGCGAGGAGTCGCTCCATGGCGAGGCGGCCTCCGAGTTCGGTGAAGTCCCCATCCACGACATGGACGTCGGGCAGGACCGAGCGGAATCCGCCCAGCCGGTCCCGTACGCAGCCGAAGTGCCGGGGGCCGGTGAGGACGACGGGCCGGGAGCGCCCGGCGGAGAGCAGGTGACGGGCCGCCGACGCTCCTCCCTCGTGGTTGGTGGTCACGACGGAGGGGAACGCGGGGTGGTGGCCCCGGTCGTCGATGAGGACGATCGGCAGGCCGTCGCGGTGCAGGTCGGCGAGGTGGCCGAGGGTGTTCTCGGGCTCCACGACCACGAGCCCGTCGAAGGCGCGCGCGGACACCTGACTGGTGAAGCGCTGGACGGACTCGGCGCCCCGGTTGCAGGTGAACAGCAGCAGCCCGTGGTCGGCGGACTCGACGGTGTCGACGACGCCCTGGAGCAGTTCACCCATCCACGGCCAGGTCAGCGAGGGCACGAGCATCCCGACCGTACGGCTGGAGCCCCGGGCCAGCCCCACGGCTCCGGAGCTGGGCACATAGCCGAGCTGTGCGATCACTTCACGAACGCGGGCGGCGGTCGCCCCGCCCACCTCGCCCTTGGTGTTGACGACCCGCGACACGGTCGTCTTGCTCACGCCGGCCTCACGGGCGACATCGGCGATGGTGACACGCATCTGGGCCTCCACGGGGTAAAGGCAGGAGCGGGACGGGGGCGCGGCTGGGGCAGGACGGCAGGCACGCGGGAGACGTGCGGGGACGTGCGGGAGGGGCCTTGGGTACCGGTTCCGGAACCGGTACCGGCGTTGCGGCTGGAGTTAATCGCGCCGATACAGAGCCGTCAATACTTCACGTCGAGATTGGTCGGATCTCATCTGCCGGGCGGAGAGGGCGGGTTGAGCGTTCATCTCCTGAACGCATGAGAGCCGCCGTCCCCAAGGTTCGGGGCGGCGGCTCTCACGGACAGGCAGGACGTACTCACTCCGTGGGCTCGACCCCCGCGCGCAGCAGGCCGTAGGTGTACGCGTCCTCCAGCGCCTGCCAGGACGCGGCGATGACGTTCTCGGCGACCCCGACCGTGGCCCAGTCGGCGGTTCCGTCGCCCGTGGTGATCAGGACCCGGGTGGTGGACTCGGTGCCGGTGCGGCCTTCCAGGATGCGGACCTTGTAGTCGACCAGCTCCAGTTTGGCGAGCTGCGGGTAGATCCGCTCCAGGGCCACGCGCAGGGCCCGGTCCAGGGCGTTGACCGGGCCGTTGCCCTCGGCGGTCGCGACGATGCGCTCGCCCTTGGCCCAGAGCTTCACGGTGGCCTCGTTGGCGTGGGTGCCGTCGGGGCGGTCCTCGACGATCGCGCGCCAGGACTCCGTACGGAAGTAGCGGCGGGCCCGGCCCTCCACCTCGCCGCGGAGCAGGAGTTCGAAGGAGGCGTCGGCGGCCTCGTAGGTGTAGCCCTGGAGTTCGCGCTCCTTGACCCGCTCCACCACCCGGCCGACCAGGGCGCGGTCGTCGCCCAGGTCCACGCCCAGTTCCCTGCCCTTCAGCTCGATGGAGGCGCGGCCCGCCATGTCGGAGACCAGCATCCGCATGGTGTTGCCGACCAGCTCCGGGTCGATGTGCTGGTAGAGGTCCGGGTCGACCTTGATCGCGGAGGCGTGCAGCCCGGCCTTGTGGGCGAAGGCCGAGACACCGACGTACGGCTGGTGGGTGGACGGCGTGAGGTTGACGACCTCGGCGATGGCGTGCGAAGTCCGGGTCATCTCGGCGAGCGCGCCCTCGGGCAGCACCTTCATGCCGTACTTGAGCTCCAGGGCGGCGACCACGGGGAAGAGGTTGGCGTTGCCGACCCGCTCGCCGTACCCGTTGGCCGTGCACTGGACGTGGGTGGCGCCCGCGTCCACGGCGGCCAGGGTGTTGGCGACCGCGCAGCCGGTGTCGTCCTGGGCGTGGATGCCGAGCCGGGCGCCGGTGTCCGCGATGACCGTGGAGACGACGGCCTGGACCTGGGCGGGGAGCATGCCGCCGTTGGTGTCGCAGAGGATGACGACCTCGGCGCCCGCCTCGTGGGCCGTACGGACGACGGCCTTCGCGTACGCCGGGTTGGCCCGGTAGCCGTCGAAGAAGTGCTCGCAGTCCACGAAGACCCTGCGGCCCTGCTCACGCAGGTGGGAGACGGTGTCGCGGACCATCTCCAGGTTCTCGTCCAGGGTGGTGCGCAGGGCCAGCTCGACATGGCGGTCATGGGACTTGGCGACCAGCGTGATCACCGGGGCGCCGGAGTTCAGGAGCGCCCGCACCTGCGGGTCCTCGGCCGCGCGGCCACCGGCCCGGCGGGTCGCGCCGAACGCCACCAGCTGGGCGTTCTCGAACGTGATCTCCTGCTGTGCACGGGCGAAGAACTCGGTGTCGCGGGGGTTGGCCCCCGGCCAGCCGCCCTCGATGTAGCCGACACCGAAGGTGTCCAGATGACGGGCGATGGTCAGCTTGTCGGCGACCGTCAGGTTGATGCCCTCACGCTGAGCACCGTCGCGCAGTGTGGTGTCGAAGACATGGAAACTGTCGTCGGTGGCGTTGGCCTTGGTGGTCATGCTGGTCTGGCTCCTGTCGGATGAGTGGACCGGACGATCTGGTTCCACTTGCCCTCATCATCCCGCGCGCGCGGCCCCGGCCCGGGTGTGGGCCGGAAAACAAAAAACCCCTCGCGGGTGCGAGAGGTCTGCGCGCGGGTCTGGGGCACGGTGGCCGTGCCGTACGGGGTGGTACGGGACGGTCACTGCGGACCGGCGCGCCTGCTGCCAATAATCATGACGAACGAGGACACGGCAGAAGTCTCGCACAGTGACGCGTCCGTGACGGCGGTGTCTCAGGATGCGGTCGTGACGTTGGTCGCATCGCCCGTTCAGTGGCCCTTCTCCAGCGTCTCGTCCAGGAACTCCCCCGCCTGGACGAGCACCTGTTCGCGGCCCGTCCCCGGGATGCCGACCGTCACATGGACGCTGAACCCGTCCAGCAGCGCCCGCAGCCGGGTCGCGAACCGGTCGGTGTCCACCGGCCTGAACTCCCCGCGCGAGACCCCCTCGGCCAGCAGCGCCACCAGGTCCCGGTGCCAGGCTCCCTCGATGGCGGCCTGCCGGGCCCTGGCGTCGTCGTCCGCGTTCTGCGAGCGGCCCCAGACCTCCAGCCAGAGCGTCCAGTGGGGGTCGCGGTGGCCGGCGGGGAGGTAGACCCCGATGTACGCGTCCAGCCGCTCACGGGCCGTCCCCGGCTCGGCCAGCAGGGCGCGCCGCTCGGCACCGAGGCGGTCCTCGCTCCACTCCAGGGTCCGCAGCAGCAGCTCGTCCTTGGTGCGGAAGTAGTAGAGGAGGTGCCCGCTGCTCATCCCCACCTCGCGCCCGAGCCCGGCCATGGTGAGCCCGTCGAGCCCGCGCGCGGCGATGGTGGCCATGGCGGCGGCGAGGACGTCCTCGCGGGGCGGGGCGGGATGGCGGGTGCGACGGGGCATGGGACGACCGGGCTCTCGTGGGTTCAGATCTTCGGCTGCTGCTGGGTGATGCAGTGGATGCCTCCACCGCCGGCAAAGATCGTACGGGCGTCGACGAGCGTCACCGTGCGGTCGGGGAACAGGCCCCGGAAGATCGCCGCGGCCTCCTCGTCGCGCGGGTCGCCGAAGGCGCAGAGAACCACGCCGCCGTTGCAGAGGTAGTGGTTGATGTAGGAGTAGTCGACCCACTCCCCGTCCTCGTCACGCAGCACGGTGGGCGCGGGCACCTCGACGACCTCCAGCCTGCGCCCCTTGGCGTCCGTGGCGGCCCGCAGGACGGCCAGCAGCTCCCGGGTGACCGCGTGGTCGGGGTGGGCCGGGTCCGGCTGGACGTGGGCGACGACGGTGCCCGGGCGGACGAAGGCGGCGACGATGTCGACATGGCCGAGCGTGCCGTACGTCCCGTAGTCCCCGGTCAGCCCGCGCGGCAGCCAGATCGCCTTCTCGGTGCCCAGGTGGGCGTGGATCTCCGCCTCCACCTGCTCGCGGCTCCAGCCGGGGTTGCGCTCCTCGCCGAGCTGGACGGTCTCGGTGAGCAGGACGGTCCCCTCGCCGTCCACGTGGATCGCGCCGCCCTCGTTGACGAGCGGGGAGCTGTGGACGGGGGTACCGGTCAGCTCCGCGACGGCTCGGGCGATGTGCTGGTCGCTCTCCCAGCGGGCCCAGCCCTGGGCGCCCCAGCCGTTGAACGTCCAGTCGACGGCGGCGAGGGTGCGGCCGTCGGTGACGAAGCTCGGCCCGATGTCCCGCATCCAGGCGTCGTCGAGGGGGCGGACGGCGAGTTCCACATCGGGGCCGAGGAGAGCGGCGGCGCCTTCCTCCTGCCCCGGCCCGACCACCATGGTGACCGGCTCGAACCGGCGTACGGCGCGGGCCACGGCGGCCCAGGCGTGACGGGCCTCGGCCAGCTCGGCGTCGGAGGCGAAGGTGGGGTTGGGGCCGGGCCAGGCCATCCAGGTGCGCTCGTGGGGCGCCCACTCGGGGGGCATGCGGAAGGGGGCGGGGGTGGCCGGCATGGGGGCTCCTGAGCTCCTTGGTGCGGTGATTAGAGTGCCACTCTAACTGGAGTTCATGGGCAAGCGGAAGCTTCTCGGGCTCCCATTAGAGCGTCGCTCTAACCACCCGGCACGGAAAAGGCCGCACCGGCCTTGGGGGCGGTGCGGCCTTCGCCGGGGGCCAGGGGGCCGGGGCCCTGGCGGGACTAGCCGAGCGGGTGCATCCAGCCGTGGGTGTCCTCGGCGATCCCGCGCTGGATGTCGAGCAGGCGCTCACGCAGCTTCATGGTGACCTCGCCGGGGGTGCCGTCGCCCTGGACCCACTCGCCGCTCGCGGTCTTCACGGTGCCGACGGGGGTGATGACGGCGGCGGTGCCGCAGGCGAAGACCTCGGTCAGGGTGCCGTTGGCGGTGTCGTCGCGCCACTGGTCGATGGAGATCCGGCCCTCCTCGGAGCCGTAGCCGAGGTCGCGGGCGACCGTGAGGAGGGAGTCGCGGGTGACTCCGGCGAGCAGGGAGCCGGTGAGGGCGGGCGTGACGATCTTCTTGGAGCCGTCCTCCTGCTCGTACACGAAGTAGAGGTTCATCCCGCCCAGCTCCTCGACCCACTTGTGCTCGACGGCGTCGAGGTAGGCGACCTGGGCGCAGCCGTGCTCGGCGGCCTCGGCCTGGGCGAGGAGGGAGGCCGCGTAGTTGCCACCGGTCTTGGCGTCGCCCATACCGCCCGGGACGGCGCGGACGCGGTTCTCGGAGAGCCAGATGGAGACGGGCTTCACGCCGCCGGGGAAGTAGGCGCCGGCGGGCGAGGCGATGACCAGGAAGAGGTACTCGTTGGCCGGCTTCACGCCGAGCCCGACCTCGGTCGCGATCATGAACGGGCGCAGGTAGAGCGACTCCTCGCCGCCGTGCGCCGGGACCCACGCCTTGTCCTGCTGGACCAGCGCGTCGCAGGCCGCGATGAACGTCTCGACGGGCAGCTCGGGCATGGCGAGGCGGGCGGCGGAGCGCTGGAAGCGGCGGGCGTTGGCGTCGGGGCGGAACGAGGCGACCGAGCCGTCGGGCTGGCGGTAGGCCTTGAGCCCCTCGAAGATCTCCTGCGCGTAGTGCAGGGTCATGTTGGCCGGGTCCAGCGACAGCGGGCCGTAGGGGACCAGCTCGGCGTCGTGCCAGCCGCGCCCCTCGGTCCAGCGGATCGTCACCATGTGGTCGGTGAAGTGGCGGCCGAATCCGGGGCTGACCAGGATCGCTTCGCGCTCCGCGTCGGACAGCGGGTTCGAGGAGGGCTTGAGCTCGATCGTGGGCGTCGTCATGAGTGCGTCCTTCACCGGTCTTGTGTGTGATGGACCGCGCCCACGCCCGTCCTCCTCCCGACGCTTTCCGGTCAGGTCCTAGGACGTCCGAGCTTCACCGCGAGCCACGGCCCCGCGTTCGATTATCCCTTGCGGAGGGCCGGGCACGAAATGGTGGGATTGCGGTCCAGGGGTCGATGGTGGCACCCGGGGGCCGCACAGGTGAAGCCGCCGGGCGCTGATGCGACCCGGCGGCTTCGAGGTGGAGTCGTCGGGTCAGCTCGCTACGCGTACCGCGAGCGCGTCACCGATCTCGTCGGTCGTCCGCGCGGTGGCCCCGTCGCGCTCCGCCAGATCGGCGGAGACGGCGTCCTCGATGCGGACGGCCTCGGCCTCGTAGCCGAGGTGGCGCAGCAGGAGGGCGACGGAGAGGACCGTGGCGGTCGGGTCGGCCTTGCCCTGCCCCGCGATGTCGGGGGCGGAGCCGTGGACCGGCTCGAACATCGACGGGAAGGCGCCCGTCGGGTTGATGTTGCCGGATGCGGCCAGGCCGATACCGCCGGTCACGGCGGCGGCGAGGTCCGTGAGGATGTCACCGAAGAGGTTGTCGGTGACGATGACGTCGAAGCGCTCCGGCTGGGTGACGAAGAAGATCGTCGCGGCGTCGACGTGCAGGTAGTCGGTGGAGACCTGCGGGTACTCGGCGGCGACCTTGTCGAAGGTGTTCTTCCAGAGGTGGCCGGCGTAGACGAGGACGTTGTTCTTGTGGACCAGCGTCAGCTTCTTGCGGGGCCGGGCGGCCGCGCGCTCGAAGGCGTCCCGGACCACGCGCTCGACGCCGTACGCCGTGTTGACGCTGACCTCGGTGGCCACTTCGGCGGGGGTGCCGGTGCGCAGCGAGCCGCCGTTGCCGGTGTACGGGCCCTCGGTGCCCTCGCGGACGACGACGAAGTCGATGTCGGGGCGGCCCGCGAGGGGGGTCGCGGTGTTCGGGAAGAGCTTGGAGGGGCGCAGGTTGATGAAGTGGTCGAAGGCGAAACGCAGCTTCAGCAGCAGCCCGCGCTCCAGGACGCCGGACGGCACGGACGGGTCTCCGATCGCGCCGAGGAGGATGGCGTCGTGGCCCTTGAGCGCCTCCAGCTCCGCGTCCGGGAGGGTGTCGCCGGTGCGGTGCCAGCGCTGGGCGCCGAGGTCGTACTCCTTGGTCTCCAGCTTCACATCCTGCGGGAGGACAGCGTTGAGGACCTTGAGGCCCTGGGCCACGACTTCCTGGCCGATTCCGTCACCGGGGATCACTGCGAGATCGATGCTGCGAGACATGCGGGAAGCCTAACGGTGCGTCCCACCCCATGACATCCGACGTCCACCATATGGACGATGGGTGGAGGAGCAAGGGTGTGCGGGCGGCGGGATCGAGGGCTGCGGCGCGGTGGGGCGGGCGGGGTGCTGGGCCGCTCCGTCCGGGCCGGTCAGGGCTGACGGCGAGCGGGCGGCGCGGGGGCCGCTGGTGCACGGGCCGCCGTTGTGCGGGGCGGGCGCTGCACGGATGGGGCGGGCTCGGGCGCCGGTGGGGCGGGCTCGGAGAGCACGCGAACCCGGAGTGCGCGCGAACCCGGCGGACGGGCAGGCCGCCCGGTGGGCGCGCGGGCCGGGACGGCGCGCGCGGCACCGGCGGCCCCGCGGGCTCAGTGGCCGGTGGAGCCGCCGTTGTCGCGGCGGTCCAGAGCGCGCTGGAGAGCGGCGGCGGCGTTCTTGCGCTCGGCCTCGGCGGAGCGGGAGCTGTGGCGGACGCGGCGGGTCGTGGTGGTGGCCATGATGGATCGACTCCTTGAGATCGCATGGATGCCGGGGGCGGGCCGCACGGCGCGGTGCGGCGCCGAGGCCGGGCCGGGATCGGATTTCGAGGCGCCGGAAGGGGCGGGGAGCGTACGCCGCAGGGGTTACCTGCTTCGGGGCGCGCGCCCGCAACCGCCACAGTCGCTCGATCGAGCGATTCGTTCGGCTCCCACAACGCTAGGACAGTCGGGCCGCTCTGTCTCCACAGTTAGTCGGACTTCCTACTATCTGAGACGGCCGTGGTTCCGCTCGCCGCCCGCAGTTCGCGGATCAGCGCCCGTACGGCGAGGGATCGCGCCTGCTCAGGGGTGGTGAGATAGCCGATCGAGCGGGTCGGGCGGTCCGGTCCGAGAGCGGCGATCTCGATTCCGTCGGGTGCTCCGTACAGGGACAGACCGGGCATGATCGCCATACCGAGACCACGGGACACCATCGAGAGCACCGCCCCGTCGTCCTCGGCCTCCACCGTCGCCCGGGGGATCCAGCTCTGGGCCGCCCACCAGTCACGCGTGTACGAGGTGCAGTTCTCGGCCCAGTCGACCAACGGGAGGGTCCGGGGCGCCGGATGCCCGGCCGGGTGCACCAGGGAGTACTCCTCCTCCAGCAGTACGCCACCCACCAGCCCGGCCTCCACGCGCGAGGTCGTCCCGATCGTGGCGACGGCCAGATCGGCCCGCCCGTCCAGCACCTCACCGGCCGTGCCCCGCCCCACCTCGCGCACCATCCGCACCACCGGCTCGATGCCCGGGTGGCGGGCGGTGAGGCGTCCCAGGGCGGGCGGCAGCAGATGGAGGGCCGCGCTGCGGAACGCGGCGATCCGCAGCGGCCCGCCGACCGTGTCCGCGCCCCCGGGTCCTGCCGCGACCCCCCGGGCCTCGGCGCCCATCACGTCGAGCAGCCGCAGGACGCGCCGGGCGTGCGCGGCGACCACCTCGCCGGCCGGGGTAGGCGAGGCGCCCCGGCGTCCGCGTTCGAAGAGCACGGCGCCGATCCTGCGCTCGCTGGCGCGGACGGAGTGGGAGACGGCGGACTGGGTCATGCCCAGCTCCCGGGCGGCGGCGGAGAAGCCGCGCGCACCGGCCACGGCGACGATGACGCGCAGCTCGTGCGGGGCGAGATCGGTCATCGTGAACCGGGAGAGCCGTGTCCGGGAAGGCCGGACCCATGAAAGGTGTTCATGGAAGTGATTCTTCCATCGACAGCGTCCTCTGCCCGGCCACCGCCGTCCCCGCCTAACGTCGTCGCCATGACGACCCAGCACCCCACCGGCACCAGCGGGATCAGCGAAACCGCCATCACCGCCCGCACCACCGACACCTCCCGCACCACCAGCGCCTCCCGCGCCGCCGGCATCTCCCGCACCTCCCGCACCTTCCACCTCGCCGCCCGCCCGCACGGCTTCCCGACGCCGGATCTCTTCTCCGTCCACGAGGCCCCCGTCCCCGAGCCCGCCCCCGGCACGGCCGTCGTGGAGAACCTCTATCTCTCCGTGGACCCCTACCACCGCGAGGAGATGGACCACGGGTGGGACGTGGGCGCCCCGCGCGAAGGGCGCGCCCTGGGGCGCGTGACGGCCTCCCGCACCCCGGAGTGGGCGGAGGGCGATCTCGTGCTGCATCGCGAGGGGTGGCGGACCCATGCCGTGGTGGCGCCGGGCGACAGCGGGGTGCGGAAGGTGCCCTCGTACGACGGGGTCCCGCTAACCGCGTACATGTCACTCCTCGGCGGCACCGGGCTCACCGCCTATGTGGCGCTCACCCGGACACTGGAACTCCGGCCCGGGCAGGACCTCTTCGTCTCGGCGGCGGCCGGCGGGGTCGGTACGGCGGCGGGGCGGATGGCCCGACTGCTCGGCGCCGGGCGGATCATCGGCAGCACGGGAACGCCCGCGAAGGCGGCCCGGCTCACCGGGGAGCTGGGCTTCGACGCGGCGTTCGACTACCACGACGGGCCGGTCGGGGAGCTGCTGGCCCAGGAGGCGCCCGACGGCATCGACGCCTCCGTGGACAACGTCGGCGGTGACCATCTCGCGGGCGCGATCTCGGTCCTCCGCGAGCACGGGCGGATCGCGTGGGTCGGTGCGATCTCCCAGTACCACTCGGCGCACGAGCCGCCCGCCGCCCCGCGCAACCTGTTCGACATCGTGGAGAAGAGCCTGCGCCTGGAGGGGGTCATGGTCCGCAACTACCCGGGTGTGCAGCAGGAGTTGGAGGACTTCCTGGTGCCGCACCTGCGGAGCGGGGCGGTGGTGCCCGAAGTCACGGTGGTGGAGGGCTTCGAGCGGACGGTGGACGGGTTCCTCGGGATGCTGCGGGGCGAGAACACCGGGAAGATGCTGATCCGGGTCGCCGACTGAGGCCGCAGGGCTGGCCGTTGGCCGTCGCGCGCGGCCCACAGCCCCCCAGCACGCCCCCTCGACAGCAGGTGCCGCCACAGCAGGTCGCCGCTACAGCAGGTCGCCTTCGCGCCAGTCGAAGACGAGGGGGTGGCCGGCCCCGGGCAGTACGTGACCGGCGGCGGGGCGCACGTAGGTGCTGCCCTCCTCCTCCGGCAGCGCCACCGTCCCCTGCGGCCCGAGGGCGGCGAGGCCGCCCGGCCACACCTGCCAGCCGCGCGCCGCGTAGAGAGCCGCGCCCGCGTCGGAGGCGGAGAGGGCGCCGAACGCGTACGCCCCGTCGACGACCCGCTCCAGCGCACCCATCACCCGGTGGCCGAGCCCCTGGCGGCGACGGCCGGGGCGGACGGCGACCGCCTCGACGTATCCCACGCGGAGCGAGCGGCCCTCGTGGAGCACCCGGCGCTGGACGACGGAGCCGTGGGCGACGAGGAGCCCGCCGGTGTCGCGCACCAGGGCGTGGACGCCGCCGAGGGAGTGCTCCCAGTCGTGGTCGCTGAACTCGCCCTCGAAGGCGGTGTCCAGGAGGGCGCGGATCTCGTCCCGTACGGCCGCGGTCAGCTCATAGGTGTGGGCGGCGTGCACCGCGGGCAGCTCGGTCATGATCCCAGTTTCCCAGGCACCCCCTCCCACCAGGCACGCAGGGGCGATGCGGGGTACGGAGCCGGTCGCGCCGGCTCCGTACCCCGGGCTCCGGGCTCCGTACCCCGGGGCTCCCGGCTCTAGTACACCGAGACGCCGTACGCGGAGAGCGCCTCCACCACCGGCTGGTGGATGGCCGAGCCGCTGGTGCCGGAGCAGCCGGAGCTGCCGGAGTGGATGCCGAGGGCGACGGTGCCGGCGAAGTGGGCGCCGCCGCTGTCGCCGCCGGCCGAGCAGGCGGTGGTGCGGACCATGCCGTAGACGGGCCCGTCGCTGTAGTTGACGGTGACGTTGACGGCGGTGACCGTGCCGGAGGTCACCTTGGTGGTGGAGCCGCTCTTGCGGATCGCCTGGCCGACGACGGCGTTGGCGGCGGTGGTGATGTCCTGGGTGGAGCCGTTGTAGAGGTCGACGGTCCCGGCGGGCGAGGAGCCGTCGGTGTAGCGGACGATGCCGTAGTCGTTGGTCGGGAAGCTGGTGCCCTCCCGGACGCCGATGACCGGACCGCCCGAGGTGGCCGACCAGTTGGCGGAGATGTTGGTGCAGTGTCCCGCGGTCACGAAGTAACGGGCCCCGCCCTTGGTGACGTTGAAGGCGGCCGAGCAGCGGCTGCCGCCGCCGTAGATGGCCCCGCCACCCAGCACCTCGCGGTCGAAGACGCCGGGAACGCGACTGATGCTCACCGCGCCGCCGAGCCGCTTCGCGACGGCTTCGAGGCGGGCCATGTCCCGTGCGGAGACGGAGGAGTCGGCCTCCACTGCGACCTGGTTGGTGCGCGGGTCGATGCCCCAGGAGGTGCCGGTGATCTTCGCCTCGGCCTCCAGGGTCTTCATGGCGGCGTCCAGCTGGGCGGCGCTGCGGGCGACCCGGCGGACGGTGGCCCCGGCGGCGCGGGCCTGCTCCTCGGCCCGGTCGGTGGTGACGGTGACGACCAGCTTCCCGGTCCGGGGGTCGAGGTAGGTGCCTGCGGTGTCGGCGCCGAGCGTGCGCTCGACGGCGGCGTCGAGGGCGTACGCCGAGGCGGAGGGGACCGCCGCCATGGTGGGGGCGGCGGAGTGGACGTCGGCCGCGGCGGCGGGGGTCGCGCCGAGGCCGAGGGCTCCGGCGACGAGGAGCAGGGAAAGGCTCAGGCGGGCGCGGGAGTCGCGTCTCATGGGGGGAACTCCTTCTGGGGTGACGTGTGGGGACGTACCGAGAAGGAATTTGACATGGACATTACCTTCATCACAAGACCGCGTGCCACAGCGGCAGTTGATACCGCCACCTCCGCCCGGGCCATGGGCACCGACCGGCCCCCGGTCACCGGACACTGACCGGGACCGGCCCCGGACCTGACCGAAGCCCCGCTTCCCCCGGCCTCCCCCGGGGCGCACACTGCGCCCATGTCCGACACGACACCCGCACCCGTACCCGCGGCGGCCACCACCCCGGCGCCCGCGACCACCTCCGCCTCCCGCGCCTGGTCGCCCACCCACGGCGACCCCTACCGCCCCACGCCCTACCGCCCCGAGCGCATCGCCCCCGAGGAGTCCCTGGCCCGCGCCGCCCGGCTGCGGCGGCGCATGGACGAGCGGCGGACCGTCCGGGCCTTCTCCCCCGACCCGGTCCCCGAGCAGGTGCTCCGCGACGCCGTCGCCTGCGCGGCCACCGCCCCCTCCGGCGCCCACCAGCAGCCGTGGACCTTCGTCCTGGTGAAGGACCCCGAGGTGCGCCGACGCATCCGGGAGGCCGCCGAGCACGAGGAGAAGCTGAGTTACGACGGGCGGCTCGGCGAGGAGTGGCTGGCCGCCCTGCGCCCGCTGGGCACCGACGCGGTCAAGGCCCACATGACGGACGCGCCCGGCCTGATCGTGGTGTTCCAGCAGCGCTACTGGCTGGGCGAGGACGGCACCAGGCGCAAGCACTACTACGTCGACGAGTCGGTCGGCATCGCGGTGGGGATGCTGCTCAGCGCCCTGCACCTGTCGGGGCTCGCCGCGCTGGTCCACACCCCGAGCCCGATGCGCTTCCTCGGTGAGGTGCTGGGCCGGCCCGAGAACGAGAAGGCGTTCGCCGTGATCCCCGTCGGCCACCCCGCCGACGACTGCGAGGTGCCGGACCTGGTCCGCAAGTCGCTGGACCAGGTGCTGGTGGAGATCTGAGGGGCCCGCACCGGGCCCCGTACCCGTACCGGAGCACGAGCGGAACCCCGTCCCGCACGCACACGCGCAGGCCCGCCCGTGCTCGCGTTCATGGGCGTGCGGACAGCGAAACCGCCCCCTGGCCGGTTGGGGGCCGGACAGGGGGCGGTGCTCAGAGGTCTCCCGCACCGCGGTGGGGAGACGGTGGCCCGGGGCGTCGTGCTGCGGCGCCCCGGGGAGGGGCGTCAGCCCTGGTGGGGGTAGGTGTAGTCGGTCGGCGGGACCAGGGTCTCCTTGATGGCCCGGGTCAGGGTCCAGCGCTGGAGGTTCTGCGGGGCCCCGGCCTTGTCGTTGGTGCCGGAGGCACGGCCGCCGCCGAAGGGCTGCTGGCCGACGACGGCGCCGGTCGACTTGTCGTTGATGTAGAAGTTGCCCGCGGCGTAGCGGAGCTTGTCCATCGTGTACGCGGCGGCCGCGCGGTCGCCCGCGATGACCGAGCCGGTCAGCGCGTAGTCGGAGACCGACTCCATCTGCTCCAGCATGGCGTCGTAGTGCTCGTCCTCGTAGACGTGGACCGCGAGGATCGGGCCGAAGTACTCGGTCGTGAAGACCTCGTTCTCGGGGTCGGTGCACTCGATGACGGTCGGACGGACGAAGTAGCCCACCGAGTCGTCGTAGGTGCCGCCCGCGATGACCGTGCACGCCGGGTCGGACTGGGCGCGGTCGATCGCGGCCTTGTTCTTGGCGAACGAGCGCTCGTCGATGACGGCCCCGATGAAGTTGCTCAGGTCGGTGACGTCACCCATCTTGATGGCGTCGACCTCGGCCGCGAACTCCTCCTTGAAGCCGGAGTTCCAGATGGAGGCGGGGATGTACGCCCGCGAGGACGCGGAGCACTTCTGGCCCTGGAACTCGAAGGAGCCGCGGGTCAGCGCGGTCTTCAGGACGGCGCGGTCGGCGCTGGGGTGCGCGACGACGAAGTCCTTGCCGCCGGTCTCGCCGACCAGCCGCGGGTAGGTGCGGTAGGTGGCGATGTTGTTGCCGACCGTCTTCCACAGGTGCTGGAAGGTGCGGGTCGAGCCGGTGAAGTGGATACCGGCCAGGTCGCGGTGGTTCAGCGCGACCTCGGAGACGGCGATGCCGTCACCGGTGACCAGGTTGATGACGCCCTTGGGCAGACCGGCCTCCTCCAGGAGCTGCATCAGCAGCACGGCGGCGTGGGTCTGGGTCGGGGACGGCTTCCACACCACGACGTTGCCCATGAGGGCCGGGGCGGTGGGGAGGTTGCCCGCGATGGCCGTGAAGTTGAACGGCGTGATCGCGTAGACGAAGCCCTCCAGCGGGCGGTGGTCCATGCGGTTCCACACGCCCGGGGAGTTGGCCGGGGGCTGCTCGGCGAGGATCTGGCGCGCGTAGTGCACGTTGAAGCGCCAGAAGTCGATCAGCTCGCAGGGGGTGTCGATCTCGGCCTGCTGGGCGGTCTTGGACTGGCCGAGCATGGTGGAGGCGGCCAGCGTCTCGCGCCAGGGGCCCGCCAGCAGCTCGGCGGCGCGCAGGATGATCGCCGCGCGGTCGTCGAAGGACATCGCGCGCCAGGCCGGGGCGGCGGCGAGGGCCGCGTCGACGGCGTCCTTCGCGTCCTGCTCGGTGGCGCCGGCGAAGGTGCCGATGACGGCCTTGTGGTTGTGCGGCTGCACGACGTTCACCCGCTCGCCGCCGCCCATCCGCTTCTCGCCGCCGATGGTCATCGGCAGGTCGATCGGGTTCTCGCTCAGCTCCTTGAGCTTCACCTCCAGGCGGGCGCGCTCCGGGGAGCCCGGGGCGTAGGAGTGAACCGGCTCGTTGACCGGCGCGGGGACCTGGGTGACGGCGTCCATGGTTGCCTTGTCTCCTTGGTGTCGGCGGGGATGTGGGTCGGCCCGGGGGCCGCTCAGCCCTTGGTGAGGATCGAACGGCCGAAGAACAGCAGGTTGGCCGGCTTCTCCGCGAGGCGGCGCATGAAGTATCCGTACCAGTCGGTGCCGTACGCCGTGTAGACGCGCATCCGGTGGCCCTCGGCCGCGAGCCGGACGTGCTCGTCGCTGCGGATGCCGTACAGCATCTGGAACTCGTACTCATCCAGTTTGCGCCCGGCCTGGCGGCCCAGCTCCTGGGCGATGGCGATCAGACGGGGATCGTGGGACCCGATCATCGGGTATCCCTCGCCCTCCATCAGGATGCGGGTGATGCGGACGTACGCCTTGTCGATCTCGGCCTTGTCCTGGTACGCGACGGAGGCGGGCTCCTTGTAGGCGCCCTTCACGATGCGGACGCGGCTGCCGGCGGCGGCCAGGCGGCGGGCGTCGGCCTCGGTGCGGAACAGGTAGGACTGGATGACGCAGCCGGTCTGCGGGAAGTCCTTCCGCAGCTCCTCGTGGATGGCGAACATCGAGTCGAGGGTGGTGTGGTCCTCGGCGTCCAGGGTGACCGTGGTGCCGATGGCGGCCGCCGCCTCGACGACCGGGCGCACGTTGGCGAGGGCCAGCTCGTGGCCGCCCGGGAATGCGGGGGCGAGCCCGGAGGGCCCTCCGTTGAGGGTGGCGGCGGGCGACGGGAGGGACTGGCCGAACATCGACAGCTTGACGGACATCTCGGCGCGCGGGCCCAGGTGCAGGGCCTCCAGGCGCTCGATCAGCTCCAGGTAGGCGTCGCGGGCGGCCTCGGCCTGGGCGGGGGTGGTGATGTCCTCGCCGACGACGTCGAGCGTGACTTCCAGGCCCTTGCCGGCGGCGTCCACGACGATCGGGACGACCTGGTCGACGGTCTCCCCGGCGATGAAGCGGTCCACGACCTGCTTGGTGCCGGGCGCGGCCGAGACGAACCGGCGCATCTTGTCGCTGCGTGACGCGGCGAGGATCACGGGACCCAGCACGGGGACCTCCACGAATAAACGGACGAAGGGCCGCAACGGCATGTTCATGAACGTATGCGCACGCATATGAACACACTGGCACGGCACGGATAACCACCGTGAAATCTAGGCACCGCTCCGACCCTGTGCCATCGACACCTGTCACGCATCCGTGGCCGCCGTCTCAGACATCTGTATGAGGAAAGCCGCGCGGAGGTGCAGAATGGCGGAGTGACAGGCGACTACCAGGAACTGGTCGACGAGATCTCCGCGCTCCTCGACGCCCCGGCCACCCTGGAGAACCGCGACTTCGGCCTGGTCGCCTTCGGAGCCCACGACAGCGACGACGACAGTGCGACGGACCCGGTCCGCACCCGCTCGATCCTGACCCGACGCTCCACGCCCGCCGTCCGCTCCTGGTTCGAGGGGTTCGGCATCACCCGGGCCACCGGGCCCGTCCGGATCCCCGCCGCGCCCGAGGCCGGGGTGTTCCGGGACCGGATCTGTCTTCCGGTACGCCATCGGGGTGTCGTCCTCGGTTACGTCTGGCTGCTCGACGCGGACCCGGGCCCGACCGAGGAGCAGCTCGCCGCCGCGATGGAGGTGGCCGCCCGGATCGGGGCGCTGCTCTTCGACGAGGCGCGGGCGGGCGCGGACCTCTCGCGGGAGTTCGGCGCGGTGCTCACAGCGGGCCCCGGCCGGCAGCACGACACCGCCGTCGCCGCGCTGGGCGAGGCCCTGGGCCGGGACGCGGAGGGGCTGCACACGGTGGTGTGCGTGACGCCGTGGGCCGACGACACGCCGTCGGTACGGGGCGTGGCGTCGGCCGCCGCGCTGGCGACGGTCCCCGCGCCGGGGGCCGCGGGGTCCCTGTCGCTGGCCGCGCTCATCCGACTGCGCTCGCCGGACCGCCTGGACCCGGCCCTGAGCGCCGCGGACCGGTTGCGCACCGGCGCGGACCCGGCCGCCACCGGGGGGATCGCGACGCCGCGCCGGGGTCTGGACACGCTGCCGGCCTCCTGGCGCGAGGCCACGGCGGCGGCCCGCGCGGCCCGTGCCGAACCCCGTCTCGGTCCGGTCGCCCGCTGGTCGGCGATCGGCCCGTACCGCCTGCTGACCGCGCTCCCGGGCACCGGCACGGACCCCGGGGACCCGGCCGTCGCCTCGCTGCTGACCCCCTTGCACCGGGAGCTGGCGCACACGGCGGAGGTCTTCCTGGACTGCGCGGGCCAGGCGAGCCGGACGGCCGCCGCCCTGGGTATCCACCGCCAGACGCTGTACTACCGGCTCTCCCGGGTCCAGCAGATCACCGGCCTGGATCTGAACGACGGCGAGGACCGGCTGCTGCTGCACATGGCGGTGAAGCGGGCCCGGCTCTAGGCTAAGGGCTCGCAGAGAATCAACATGCTGTCGAGCACCCGGCCTGAGCTGCGATGTCAAGACAGACAACACGCAACTTATTCTTCTGCGAGCCCTTAGGCCGCCCGGACGGACACGCCCCGGACCCGCCCCGGGCGCATCAGGAGCGCGTAGCACCCGGACGCGACGAGCATGCCCACCGGAAGGGACAGGTCGACGCCGCCCAGCGCCGCCGCGACGGGTCCGGTGTAGACGGTGTCCACGCACAGGGCCGCGGCGGCGACGCCCGCCGTGAGGGCAAGGGCACCGGGGATGTGGACCCCGCCCGTGTACCAGAACCGGCTGCCGTGGCTCTCGTCCGTCAGCTCGGGGCCGTCGTAGCGGTTGCGGCGCAGCAGGATGTCGGTGACGTAGAGGGCGGTGCTGGGGCCGAGCAGGACGACCGTGAGCTGGAGGACGTCGCTCATGGTGTCGAGCAGGTCGGAGACCAGCAGGGCGTACAGGGTCAGGGAGACCGCCGCGGCCCCGTCCACGAGCACGCTGTACGAGCGCCTGATCCGCAGACCCACGGCCTGGAGGGCGAGGCCCGCGCTGTAGGCGGTCAGGGCGTTGATGGCGATGGTGCCGAGGACCAGGGCCAGCAGGAAGGCGGAGGCGAACCAGCCGGGCAGGATCGATTCGAGCCCGGACTGCGGGTCGCTCATGTCCACCGCCGTGGCCGCCAGCGCGCCGAGCGAGCACACGGCGACACTGGGCACGAAGCCGCCGAGCGCGGTCCAGCCGACGACCGCCCGCTTCGATGTCGTACGGGGAAGATAGCGGGAGAAGTCGGCGCTGGTGGTGTAGGACAGCGGACCCGAGGCGATGAGCGCGAGACCGGCGGCGAGCGTGGCCCACAGGGCCGTCCCGCCCAGCGGTTCGGCCGGCCGGTAGGAGAGATCGGCGTGGCCGGACACGCTGAGGGCGACGATCGTGAAGGCGAGGGCCAGCACGAGCGTGATCGGCAGGTAGAGCTTCATGATCGCGGCGTGCCCCCAGACGCTGATGACCAGCGTGAGCGCGGCGATCACGACCACGACGGCCGCCGTGACCCCGTCACCCGGGGCGATGCCCGCGCGCTCGACGAGCGCGGTGGCGGCGCTCGCCGCCGCGGCGAGGTTGAGGGCGAAGTAGCAGACGGAGATCGCCCAGCCGACGACCGCGTTGTTGACCCGGTTGCCGCGCACGCCGTAGACCGCCCGTGTGATCACTTCGCTCGGGGTGCCCGAGGCCGGCCCGGAGATCGCGAGCACGCCCGTGAGCAGCCAGAACAGATTGCCGACCACGATCACCGCGAGCGCCTGCGCCAGGGTCAGACCGATCAGGACGAGCACCCCGCCGGCCAGCAGGCTCAGGTAGTTGACGTTGGCGGCCGCCCAGACGGCGAACAGTTCACGCGGCCGCCCTCGCCGGTCGGCGTCGGGAATGTGGTCGATGCCGTGGGCCTCGATGCGCGGCGCCGTGCGCTCCGATGCGAGAGGGACCGCCACGAAGTGCGGGGTTTTAGCCGGTAGTGCGGCTTCCTCCGGGCCGTACACGGTGTCGTGACGACCCGGTACCGGGTCGGGAATCGTGGACGCCATGGGCCCTCCGAGTGCTGGTCGTGCCCGCCTGCTTGCTTATTGGTCGCACACTCAATAACGTTCACGGCATGTCGTCAAGCGTTCAGCGCCCCCGTGTTCGGAAAAGCCCTGCCGCCCGGCGTGCGGAGATCGTCGACGCGGCCGCCGCCGTCGCCCTCGCCGAGGGGCTGGAGTGCATCACTCTGCGCCGGATCGGCGACGACCTCGGCGTCCGGCCGGGGCTGATCAGCCACTACTTCCCGTCCGCCGAGGAGCTGGTGGCCGAGGCCTTCGGCAGCGCGGCGAGCGGCGAGCTGGACGCACTGCTGCCCGAGGGCCCACCGGACATCTCCCCGGTGCGGCGGCTGGCGGGCTTCCTCGGCCGCACCACGGGCGAGGAGTACGACGCGATCAGCCGGCTCTGGATCAACGCCCGCCACCTCAGCCGCTACCGGCCCGCACTCCGGGACCGGGTGGCGGAGCAGGAGGCCGCCTGGCGCGGACGCCTGGAGGGCCTGATTCGGGAAGGCGTGGAGCGCGGCGAGTTCCGCACCCCCGACCCGTCGGTGACGACCGTCCAGATCCTGGTCGTGCTGGACGGGCTCGGCGCCCACGCCAACACCGACACGAGCGGGCGGCCCGCCGCGGTGGCCCGGATGGCACACACCACCGCGGAACGCGAACTGGGCCTGGCGGCAGGCGCCTTGAGCACCTCCGGGAGCTGAGCACCGGCACCTGGCCGCCCGCGTCCGACCGCCTTCCGCCGACCGCCGTTCCGCCGACCAACCGACCTGCCGCCTGCCGCCTGCCGCCTGCCGCCTGCCGCCTGCCGCCTGCCGCCCGAACGCCCTGGAGCCACCGTGCGTACCTCTCTCGTCCTCCTCTCCGCCCGACTGCTCGACCCCGTCACGGGCCGCCTCCTGCCGGAGACCGCGCTGGCCGTGTCCGGCGGGCGGACATCCGCGCTGGGCGGCGACCGGGAGATCCGGGCGCTGGCCGGTGCCTCGACCGCGGTGATCGACCTCAAGGGCGCGGTGGTCACCCCGGGCCTGGTCGACGGACACCTCCACCCGGTCTCGGGGGCCGAACTGACGCACGGGCTCGACCTGTCCGGCTGTACGGACCTGGCGGGGGTGCTCGGAGCGCTCGCGGGCGAGGTACGGCGGCTGGCCCCGGGCGCGTGGCTGCACGCCTGGGGCCTGGACCCGAACGTCTTCGGCGACGCGCCGGTGGAGTCCGCCGCCCTCTCCCCCGTGCTCGACGGCGTACCGGCCCTGATCCAGCTCTTCGACGCCCACTCGATGCTGGCCAGCCCGCGCGCACTGGAACTGGCGGGGGTGGACGGCCCCCGGACGTTCGACCAGGCCGCCGAGGTGGTCTGCGACGCGGCGGGGCGGCCGACCGGGCTGCTGCTGGAGGACGCCGCCTGCGAACTCGTCGAGCGGGCCGCGCCCCGGCCCACCCGTGAGGAGAGCCGCGACCGGCTGGCCGCCGCCCTGCGCTCGATGGCCGCCGCGGGCCTCACCGGCGGACACGCCATGGACGCGAACGGGGACAGCCTCGCCCTCTACACCGAGCTGGACGCGGCGGGCGAACTGCCGCTGCGACTGCGGGTCGCGCCCTGGTGCCAGCCCGGTGCGGACGCGGACGCGGTACGGGAGCTGATCGGGCAGCAGGGGACGGGCGGGACCCTGTGGCGGACGGCGGGCGTCAAACTGTTCATGGACGGCACGATCGACAACGGCACCGCCTGGCTGGAGCGCCCGGACTGCCACGGCGAGTCGACGCACGCCTTCTGGCCCGACCCCGAGGTCTACACCCGGGTCATCGGGCAGCTGCACCGCGCCGGGGTGCCCACCGCCACCCATGCGATCGGGGACGCCGCCGTACGCCACGCCCTGGACTCCGTGGCGACGGCCCGGACCACCGGAGGCCCAGCCGTACGCCACCGGATCGAGCACATCGAGACGGTGCCCGACGACACCGTGGCCCGGTTCGCGGAGCTGGGCGTGGTGGCCTCCATGCAGCCCACGCACTGCTGCGACTTCACCCGGGCCGACCACACGGACAACTGGTCGCGGCGGCTCGGGGAAGAGCGCGCCTCCCGGGCCTGGCGCTGCCGCGACCTCTGGGACGCGGGCGCGCGGGTGGTCCTCGGCTCCGACTGGCCGATCGCCCCCTTCCCGCCGCTGGGCGTCATGGCGGGGGCCCGCCACCGCCGCCCCGGCCGCGACCTCACCCAGCCGCCGCACGGCCCCGGCCAGGCGCTCACCGCCCTCGAAGCGCTCCAGGGCATGACGGTCGACGCCGCCTGGGCGGCGGGCGATGAACACGAGGCCGGACGGCTCGCCGTGGGCTGCCGCGCCGACTTCACGGTCTTCGCGGACAGCCCGCTGACCACGCCGGACGTCGAGCTGCCGGACCTGCCGGTGCTGCTGACGGTCGTCGACGGCCGCCCCACCCACCGCGACGCGTCGCTCTGAGCACTCCTCGCGCGCCGGGGAGCGGCAGGCGCTCCCCGGCGGGGCGGCCCAGGTGGTCGTCGGAGAGCGTGAAGCGGATCACGTGCTCGATCCCGGCCGCCGTGCACCACCCAAGGAACGTGGTCAGCTCGGCACCGCCCGCCCGGTGACCCTCCCGGACACCCGGGTACCCGGCCTGCGGGCCCAGCGCCGTTCCCGGGGGCCACAGGAGGAATCGCGGCACCGCGCCGGGGCCCGGACGCACTGCCGGTCTCCTGGCGCGAGGCCGCGGCGGCGCGCGGGGTCCCGGTTCGTTCGGTCGCCCGCCGGCCGGCCCGTACCGCCCGGTCAGCGGCCTCGACCTGAACGCCGGGGAGGACCGCGCGCCTGCCGCACACGGCGGTGACGTGGGCGCAAAGGCGCGGTCACCATCGAGTACGGCCAGGCCCGCACTCTGCCGTGCTCCTGCTCCGACGGGCTCCGGACAGTGGCGTCGAGTCGTCCGGGACCGAGGCTTCCGGAGGCCGGACCAGCCCGGTCCGGGCACAATCGAAGTGCTCTCCGAACGCCCCCTGCGGGAAATGGGGTACCACGTGGACCACCATCCGGGTCGGCCGGGCGCCCCCCTCGGCGCCGCACTCGCCCGGCTGCCTGTCCCCCGGATCCTCCGGCGCGCCGTGGACGCGGCCACGGCGATGAGCGGCGCCCGCCGCCTGGAATGGCTCGGCGCGGCGGGCGACCACATCGGCACCACGCTCGACCTGGACCGGACCGCCCAGGAACTGGCGGACTACGCCGTACCGGCACTGGCCGACGCCGCCGCGGTCGACCTGCTGGAATCCCTGCTGCGCGGAGGAGAGGGGGAACGGTCAGGATCGGCCGAGGCGCCCCTGACCCGGGCCATGGCCGTGGCGCACATCGACCGGCTCCAGCACCTCGAACCGGACCCGGTGGGGGAGCTGACCACCGCCCACCCCTCCAAAGTGGCCCATCAATGCCTGATCACACGCCGACCGGCACTGGTGAGACGCATCGCGCCGGACCAGTACGAGTACATCGCCCCCACCTCACACGCCGCCCTCGTCCTGCGCCGCGCGGGAGTGCACAGCTATCTGGCGCTGCCCCTCGTCTCACGGGGTGTCCTCCTGGGACTCGTCGATTTCCTCCGGTCCGGAGACCGGCCGCCGTTCTCGCACGCCGATGTGGCCCTGGCGTGCGAGCTGGCGGCGAAGGCCGCGGTCTTCGTGGACAACGCCCGCCTGTACGGGCGTGAGCGCGCGGCCGTCGTCACGCTGCAACGCGCCCTGCTCCCCCGGGCCGCCCCCTCCACACCGGGCCTCCAGGTCAGGTCGGGCTACCGGCCCGCCGTCGACCCCGGCGGTGTCGGCGGCGACTGGTTCGACGTGGTGGCGCTGCCGAGCGGACGCAGCGCCCTGGTGGTGGGAGACGTGATGGGCCATGGGCTGGCGGCCGCGGCGACCATGGGACGGCTGCGCTCCGTCGCCCGTACGCTCCTGGGGCTAGACATCTCACCGGAACGCGTACTGGCCCGGCTCGACCTGGCGGCCCGCGACCTGGAGGAGGACCAGGTCGCCACCTGCCTGTGCGCCGTCTACGACCACGCCGAGCGGACGTACCGGCTGGCCAGCGCGGGTCACCTGCCACCCCTGATGATCGACGCCGCCGGCCGTGCCGCCTTCCTGGACGTGCCCCCGGGTGCCCCCCTGGGCGCGGGGGTGATCCCCTACGACCAGGTGACGGCCCAGGTACCGGAAGGCAGCCGCCTCGTGATGTACACCGACGGACTGATCAAGAACCGGCACGAGGACGTCGGCGTCCAGCTGGAACGCCTGCTTGCGGCGGTCGACGGCCCGCCGGTCTCGCTGCCGGACGCTTGCGAGGCGGCGTGGACCAGGACCGACAGCTGCGGTGACGGGCGCTTCGACGACGCGGTCATGCTCATGGCGGAGGCCCTCCCGCAGCCCGACGCGGACGTGGTGGTCTGGTCGCTCCCGGCCAACGGGTCCGCCGCCGGAACGGCACGCCGTCTGGTCCGCGCCCAGCTGGACCGCTGGTCGCTCTCCGAACTGACGGACGTCACCGAACTGGTCGTGAGCGAACTCGTCGGCAACGCCCTCCGCTACGGCGGCGGGGCGACCGGGCTGCGTCTGCTGCGCCACGACCGGCTGTGCGTCGAGGTCTCGGACATCGGGCCGGATCTGCCCCAGATCCAGCACGCCCCCCTCAGCGCCGAGGGCGGGCGAGGCCTCCAGCTGATCAACATGCTCTGCCGCCGGTGGGGCTCCTGCCGGACGCCCGAGGGAAAGGTCGTCTGGGCCGAGCAGGATCTGCCCGGCGGCGGTTCCCGAGGCGGCGGGTGACCTGTGGACAGCGGAGCTGACCAGGCGGGCGCGGCCCCCTGTGTCCGCTGTCCGGGGTGTGTCCGCTGTCAGCCCCGCCGTCCGAACCGCCGGTTCAGCCTGACGAAGGCGAGCGCGCCGAGGAAGCCGACGATGTTGAGGACGGCGATGGCCGCGACGATCGCCCAGACGAGGTCCATGAGTGCTCCCGTGGTCTTCGAGGTACGGACTCCGAGTCGCTCACGTGCTCCGAGGGCTCCCCGAGCCCGGGACGGTCTTCACCACAGCGCCCGGTCGCACACCAGCGCCGCCAGCACCAGGGGCGCGTCGCCGTCGCTGTGGCCGACGGTGACGGCGAGCCGGCGGACGGCGGGAGCCTCCGGGCCCCACACCGCCAGGTCGCCGTACAGGTCCTCGTCGAACAGGGCCTCGTACAGCGGGTCCACCGCCGAGCCGCCCTGCCACCTCAGCAGCGGCCCGTGCAGGGGAACGGTGGTGTGCGGGCCCAGGATACGGTCCAACTCCGCCGCCAGACAGGCCAGATGGGCCTCCGCCGCCTCCTCGGCACCGTTCCACTCAGGGGCGTACACACCGGTCAGCGGGTCGCCCTCCCAGAGCGGGACGATACGGAAGCCGGGGCCCTGGGTGGCGGTCCACTCGCCCGTCGCCGGATCGCCCAGCGCGGTGGTGAGGCCGGTGGGTGGCAGGGGGACGGTGAGGAGTTGCCCGACCTCGGTCAGGGCCCGGCCGAGCTCGAAGGGCTCCCCGGCGCGCGAGGTCACCGTCCGCCTCCGGCCATCGCGAGACAGGCCGTCACGGGTCGGGCCGCCCCGGGTCGGGCCGCCGTCACGACGCGGGCCGCCGTCACAGGACCGGCCGGTCCATCGGGCGGGGCAGCGGGGCCAGTGCCCCCGCCTCGCGCAGCCGCTCGTACGCACGCACCACCGCCGCGCTGTCTCCGGGGGCCGCGATACTCAACAGCTCGCCGCCGCCCGGGAGTTCCTGGCGGACCGCCTCCAGGCCCTCGGGGACCAGGGCGGCGCGGGCCGGGGAGAGGTAGCCGGTGCGCCCGACGACCGGGTCGCCCACCGCGTAACCGGCCTCGTCCTCCAGCGCGTCCAGCACGTCGTCGTCGCTCACGTCGCCGAAGTCCGGCTCCCACACCCGGGCGAGGAGCGCGAGGACGTCCTCCTCGGGGACCACGGCGGCGTCCGGGGCGTGCAGGACGATCGCCAGGGACTGGAGCAGGAACTCCGGTGCCCCGCCCGCCAGTCCGCTGACCTCCGCCTCCCAGCCGGGGGTGCCCGTGCCGACCAGCCGCAGCCCGGTGCCGGTGAGATCCGACCAGTCGGCCGCGCTCTGGGCCGCCCGCAGGGCGTCGAGCAGGGCCTTCCCCTCGGGGGTGAAGGCGGTGGCGGGCCCGGTCCCGTGCACCTGGCTCCAGGCGTCGGCCGCCTGCGGGACCAGCTCCGCGAGCCCGTCCAGGGTCCGCTGCCACCGGTCGGCCAGGGCCTCGGCCGGCTCCGGCCTCGGCCCCCAGAAACCCCGCACCACACGTCGCATGCTGATCTCTCTCCTCCGCGTCGCCGGACCGCTCCGAACCACCCTCGCGTGCAGGCTAACGCGGCTGCTCGTCGAAGGCTCCGGGCTTCCGGGAGCTGTCGCCGGGTTTCGTGGGCGTGTGCACCACCCGGATCGGCAGGCCCTCGTCCCGGAACGCCCTGCGCGCCGTCCTCGCCACCTCCGGGTCCGAGAAGTGCCACTCCACCGGCTTGCCGCCGGCCGCCTCCACCTGGCCGCGCGCCTCGGTCACGAACCTCTCCCTGCCGGAGGCGGTGAGCGTGCCCGGGTCGGTCCTGGAGAGGTAGCTGCCGTAGCCGTTCTTGGCCTCCAGATACGTCTGCCGGGAGGAGTCCCAGCCGTCGTACTCCACGGGGGGTCTCCCCTCGCGGGGGTGCGGTACGACGTACTCCTGGCCCCGGTTGGTGCCGGTGATCTGCTCCTGGTAGCGGAGCCAGGACTCGTTCTTCCAGTTGGGCGCGGGGTTGCGGTCCCGGCTCGCCCAGAAGCCGTCGCCCGCGTCGGCGTCGCCCGGGGTGCGGGTCCTCAGATCGTCCGCCCAGGACGGCGGGTTGTAGTTGCGCGGGTCGGAGGTGTCGTTGCGCTGCGGCTCCGGGTACTCCTTCTTCTCCAGCGCCGCCCTGCGCGCCCGCTCCGGCTCCTCCAGCCGCTTCTGCTCCAGGTGCGCGGCCCGCTCCGCCTCCCGCGCCTCGGCCGCCGCCTGCCTGGCCGCCTCGTCGCAGCCGCCGTTCGCCACGACCACCCGGCCCCGTGCCCCGCTCGCCAGAACGACCCCGCCCGGTGATCGGCCCGCCAGCACCCCCGTGCCGGATCCGGGAACCCCGCCGCCGGGCCCGCCTCCGTACCGCACCAGCGGCGACGGCCCCGACGCGATCACGCAGCCCGTCCTCCGCGCCGCGTCCTCCGCGCTGTCGGCGGCCTCGTCCGCCTCCTTCGCCGCCTTCCGTACGCCGTCGAGGTCGCCCGCCTCCGCCGCCTGCCGGGCCCGCCGGGCCGCCGCGCCCGCGTCCCCCGCCGCGTCCGCGACCTCGGAGGCCACCTTGCCGACCGTGCCGAGCTTCCCGGCCTTGCCGGTCACCTTGGCCACGTTGTAGCCGGGGATGAAGAGCGAGCCGATGTTCCAGATGACGTCGGTGACGGCCCGGGTCTTCTCCCCGTTGTTCCAGCGCTCGCGGACCTCGTCCCCGACGAAGACGTCGTCCCCGACCGTGACCCCGGTGTTGACGGACGCCTTGCCCCAGTCCCAGAGCGCCCCCAGGTAGTCGCCGTCGCTCCACTTGTCCCCCGCGCCCCGGGAGTCCTTGACCCACTGGTCCCCGAGCCGGCGTCCGTACTCCGCCAGACCGGCCCACGTCTCGGGCTTGAACAGGTCGACGATGCCGGTGATGTCGCCCCAGAGGCCGTCGACCACCAGGCCTTTGAAGACCTGCGTCGTACGGTCCCAGGCGCAGCCGAGGAAGCCCCAGCCGCCGCAGTCCTCCTGGTCGGACGCTCGCTCGCCGCCGCTGTTCCCGCCGTCGCCTTCGGCGGAGGCCGGTACGTCGTAGGCGGCCTCGGGCTCCTCGTGGTCCTCGGCGTAGGTGTCCTCGCCGGTGCCGGGGCGGCCTTCGTCGTCGGGTCCGCCGGTGCCGCCGCCTGCTGGGGTGCCGGTGGAGCCGGAGGTTCCGGCGGTGTCGGAGGTTCCGGCGGTGTCGGAGGTTCCGGCGGTGTCGGAGGTTCCGGCGGAGCCCGTGGTGTCGCCGACGGCCCCACCCGTACCTCCCGCCGCGTCGCCCCCGGACGCTCCGGTACCGCCGGTGACCGCCGAGCCCTCCTCCGAGGCACCGCCGCCCGAGGTGTCCCCCGCCTCCAGCGAGCCGCTGCCGCCGCCCGCAACCGGGCACGAGCTGCCGGTCAGCGAGCAGATCGCGGACTGGAGGCCCTCCGTGATCCGGCCGCCCAGGCCCCCCACCGTCAGGGCCGCGATCAGCGCCACGACGATCAGGACCAGGCCCAGGTACTCCAGCGCGGACTGCCCGCGGTCCCGGCGCCAGGTGATCGTGTACGGGAGCGAGAACCTCGGCGGCTCCCCGCGCTCCCGGGGCGGCCGCAGGAACCACGCGCGGCTCTGCGGACGGCGCAGCAGCACCAGGATCAGGACGGGCAGCACCAGCTGCGTGAGCCCGTCCGGTGAGCCGTCCACCAGGTTGCCCAGGGCCCCGGCGATCAGCCAGAGCTGGACGGCGACGGTCCCCCACAGCACACGCCTGCCGCCGGTTTGCAGATGCCAGGCCAGCAGGGCGCAGAGCACTCCGGGCGCGGAGGCGTACAGCAGGATGCCCAGCACCTGGGCGCCCATGGCGTCGACGGCGATCGCGGAACCGGAGAGGCCGATCGCCCCGAGGGCCGTCGCGCCGAGGAGGACGAGGAGCAGCACCCGTACGACGACGAGCGCGCCCGGGAGGTCACGGCGCGGGGCGGCGGCAGGGGCCGGGCCGCCCGCCGCGGGTATGCCACCGAGAGCAGACATAGGTGATCCGACCCCCGGTGCCCATGGGTGACCTGACAACGGGTCACCCTAGGGTCGGCGCGGCTCACGCGTCGTGGGCCCCAGGGCCCAACCCGGGGCCCACCAGGGCGCGTCGGCCGTCGGCCCTTCCGGAGAGACGGCGAACCCGGCAGCCGGGCGCCCTTGGCGGTGGGCGTCCTGCTGCCGGGTTCGTCCGGCTGTCGGCGCTGCGACGACCGACCGGTTCCGTCCCGCTGCCGGTCGTAGGGCCGCGCGTCAGTCGGTGAGGTTCACCGAGCGGGCCGAGGAGGCGCCGATCTCGTCCGCGATCTCGGAGAGCACCGCCTGCGGGACGGTCTCGTCGACGGTGAGGACGACCAGCGCCTCGCCGCCCTCCGCGGCCCGGGAGACCTGCATGCCCGCGATGTTGAGCCCGGCCTCACCGAGGATCTTGCCGACGGTGCCGACGACACCGGGACGGTCCTGGTAGCGCAGGACGACCATGTGGTCCGCGAGGGCCAGGTCCACGTCGTGCTCACCGATGGCCACGATCTTCTGGAGGTGCTTCGGGCCCGCCAGCGTGCCGGAGACCGCGACCTCCTCGCCGCTGCCGAGGGTGCCGCGCACGGTGACCACGTTGCGGTGGTCGGGCGACTCGGAGCTGGTGGTGAGGCGGACCTCGACCCCGCGCTCCTGGGCGAAGAGCGGGGCGTTGACGTACGACACGGTCTCGTCGACGACGTCCTCGAAGACGCCCTTCAGCGCCGACAGCTCCAGCACCTTGACGTCGTGCTGGGTGATCTCGCCGTACACCTCGACGTCGAGGCGGGCCGCGACCTCGCCCGCCAGCGCGGTGAAGATCCGTCCGAGCTTCTCCGCGAGCGGCAGGCCGGGGCGTACGTCCTCCGCGATGACACCGCCCTGGACGTTGACCGCGTCCGGGACCAGCTCACCGGCGAGGGCGAGGCGGACGGACTTGGCGACGGCGATGCCCGCCTTCTCCTGGGCCTCGTCGGTGGAGGCGCCCAGGTGCGGGGTGCAGACGACCTGGTCGAACTGGAAGAGCGGGGAGTCCGTGCAGGGCTCCTTGGCGTACACGTCGAGCCCGGCACCGGCGACGCGGCCCTCCTTGAGGGCGGAGTGCAGCGCCTCCTCGTCGACGATCCCGCCGCGCGCGGCGTTGACGATGCGGACCGAGGGCTTCACCTTGTGCAGTGCCTCGTCCCCGATGAGGCCGAGGGTCTCGGGGGTCTTGGGCAGGTGCACGGTGATGAAGTCCGCGACCTCCAGCAGCTCGTCCAGGCTGAGGAGCTTGACGCCCATCTGCGCGGCGCGGGCGGGCTGGACGTAGGGGTCGTAGGCGACGATCTTCATGCCGAAGGCCGACATGCGCTGGGCGACCAGGACCCCGATACGGCCGAGGCCGACGACGCCCAGGACCTTCTCGCTCAGCTCGACCCCGGTGTACTTGGAGCGCTTCCACTCGCCGTTCTTGAGGGCGGTGTTGGCCTGCGGGATGTTGCGCGCGGTGGCGACCAGCAGACCGCAGGCCAGCTCGGCGGCGGTGACGATGTTGGAGGTCGGGGCGTTGACGACCATCACGCCGGCCTTGGTGGCGGCGGAGACGTCGACGTTGTCGAGACCGACACCCGCGCGGGCCACCACGCGGAGCTTCTTCGCGGCGGCGATCGCCTCGGCGTCGACCTTCGTGGCGGAACGCACCAGGACGGCGTCGACGTCGGCGATCGCGGGGAGGAGTTCGGCGCGGTCCGCGCCGTTGCAGTGCCGGATCTCGAAATCCGGACCCAGAGCGTCGACCGTGGCGGGCGACAGCTCTTCAGCGATGAGTACGACAGGCTTCGAGCTCACGTGAGTCCTCACAAGTCCAGTGCCGGACGGCCGTCCCGACGGCCGCAGGCGGTGGAGGGGCTAGCCGCGTGGTAGACGCACGACACTGTGGGCCCTGACGCGTATGTGTTGAGAAGTGTAGTCATGCGGAAGGCCGTCTACCGCGCCCCCGTGGAAGGATCACCCGCACGAGGGTGGACGCGGTGTACACCCGTACGGAAGAACTCCCTCCGCTGACTTCCGGACGGCCGGCTCCCGGAGACCTGGCCTCCGGCCGCCCGGCTTCCGGCCCCCGGTTTCCGGACGTTGCGGAGCGGGGCGGGCCCTCGCCGGACCCGCCCCGCTCCCCGAGGCCTAGGCCTCCTCGTCGTTCACCCAGCTCATGAGCTTGCGCAGCTCACGGCCGGTGGTCTCCAGCAGGTGGTCGCTGTCGGCCTTCTTGTACTCGTTGTACTTGGGCAGACCGTTGTGGTACTCGGCCATCCAGTTCTTGGCGAAGGTGCCGTCCTGGATCTCGGTGAGGACCTTCTTCATCTCGGCCTTGGTGGCGTCGGTGATGATCCGCGGGCCGGTGACGTAGTCGCCCCACTCGGCGGTCTCCGAGATGGACCAGCGCATCTTCTCCAGGCCGCCCTCGTACATGAGGTCGACGATGAGCTTCAGCTCGTGCAGGCACTCGAAGTAGGCGATCTCCGGCTGGTAGCCCGCCTCGGTCAGCGTCTCGAAACCGGCCTTCACCAGGGCCGCGGTGCCACCGCAGAGGACGGCCTGCTCACCGAAGAGGTCGGTCTCGGTCTCCTCGGTGAAGGTGGTCTTGATGACGCCGGCGCGGGTGCCGCCGATGCCCTTGGCGTACGACAGCGCCAGCTCCAGGCCCTTGCCCGTGGAGTCCTGCTCGACGGCCACGATGCAGGGGACGCCGCGGCCCTCCTCGTACTGGCGGCGGACCAGGTGGCCGGGGCCCTTGGGGGCGACCATGCAGACGTCGACGTCGGCCGGGGGCTTGATGAAGCCGAAGCGGATGTTCAGGCCGTGGCCGAAGAACAGCGCGTCGCCGGCCTTGAGGTTGTCCTTGACGGACTCCTCGTAGACCTGGGCCTGGATCGGGTCCGGGACGAGGATCATGATGACGTCGGCCTCGGCGGCGGCCTCGGACGGGGTCACCACGCGCAGGCCCTGCTCCTCGGCCTTGGCCTTGGACTTCGAGCCCTCGTGCAGACCGACGCGGACGTCGACGCCGGAGTCGCGGAGCGACAGCGCGTGGGCGTGGCCCTGGCTGCCGTAGCCGAGGACCGCGACCTTGCGGCCCTGGATGATGGACAGGTCGGCATCGTCGTCGTAGAACAGCTCGGCCACTGGGTCTTCTCCTTGGTGTGCAGGTGTTGCGTCCCACCGTACGGCGGGGGCGTCGGGTTCGTGTTCGGGTCTCGCCATGCGAGCGGCGCCGGGGGCGCCGGTCGTGCCGCCGGTCAGGCGGAGCGGTCGAGGGCGCGCAGAGAGCGGTCGGTGATCGAGCGCGCGCCACGCCCTATGGCGATGGTGCCGGACTGGACGAGCTCCTTGATGCCGTACTGCTCCAGCATCTTGAGCATCGCCTCCAGCTTGTCGGCCCCTCCGGTCGCCTCGATCGTGACGGCGTCCGGGGAGACGTCGACGGTCTTGGCGCGGAACAACTGGACGATCTCGACGATCTGGGAGCGGGTCTCGCTGTCGGCGCGGACCTTCACCAGGACGAGCTCCCGCTGGATCGCGGCGGCGGGCTCGAGTTCGACGATCTTCAGGACGTTGACCAGCTTGTTGAGCTGTTTGGTCACCTGCTCCAGGGGCAGGTCCTCGACATTCACGACGATGGTGATGCGGGAGATGTCGGGGTGTTCGGTGGTACCGACGGCGAGCGAGTCGATGTTGAAGCCCCGTCGGGAGAACAGGGCGGTGATCCGGGCGAGGACACCGGGCTTGTTCTCGACCAGGACGGAGAGCGTGTGCTTTTCGGACATGGGAGTCGGTCTCTCTCTGTCTCTCAGTCGTCTTCGTTGTCGCCGAAGTCGGGGCGGACGCCGCGTGCGGCCTGGACCTCGTCGTTGGAGGTGCCGGCGGCGACCATCGGCCAGACCATGGCGTCCTCGTGGACGATGAAGTCGACCACGACGGGGCGGTCGTTGACGGAGTTGGCCTCTTCGATGACCTTGTCCAGGTCGGCCGGGTCCTCGCAGCGGATGGCGTAGCAGCCCATGGCCTCGGAGAGCTTGACGAAGTCCGGGACGCGGGTGCCCTTGTTGGGGACGCCGTCGGAGTCGGGGCCGGCGTGCAGGACGGTGTTGGAGTAGCGCTGGTTGTAGAAGAGGGTCTGCCACTGGCGGACCATCCCGAGGGCGCCGTTGTTGATGATGGCGACCTTGATCGGGATGTTGTTGAGCGCGCAGGTGGTCAGTTCCTGGTTGGTCATCTGGAAGCAGCCGTCGCCGTCGATGGCCCAGACCGTGCGGTCGGGCATGCCGGCCTTGGCGCCCATGGCGGCCGGGACCGCGTACCCCATCGTTCCGGCGCCGCCGCTGTTGAGCCAGGTGGCGGGCTGCTCGTAGTCGATGAAGTGGGAGGCCCACATCTGGTGCTGGCCGACGCCCGCCGCGAAGATCGTGCCTTCGGGGGCGAGCTTGCCGATGCGCTGGATGACCTGCTGCGGGGAGAGGCTGCCGTCCTCGGGGAGGTCGTAGCCGAGCGGGTAGGTGTCGCGCCAGCGGTTGAGGTCCTTCCACCACGCGGTGTAGTCGCCGGTGTTGCCCTCGGTGTGCTCGGCCTGGACGGCCTGGACCAGATCGGCCAGGACCTCGCGGGCGTCGCCCACGATGGGGACGTCCGCGGTGCGGTTCTTGCCGATCTCGGCGGGGTCGATGTCGGCGTGGACGATCTTGGCGTACGGGGCGAAGCTGTCCAGCTTGCCGGTGACGCGGTCGTCGAAGCGGGCGCCGAGGGCGACGATCAGGTCGGCCTTCTGCAGCGCGGTGACGGCGGTGACCGCGCCGTGCATGCCGGGCATTCCCACGTGCAGCGGGTGGCTGTCGGGGAAGGCGCCGAGCGCCATCAGGGTGGTGGTGACGGGCGCTCCGGTCAGCTCGGCGAGGACCTTCAGCTCGGCGGTGGCCCCGGCCTTGATGACGCCGCCGCCGACGTAGAGCACGGGGCGCTTGGACTGGGTGATCAGCTTGGCCGCTTCGCGGATCTGCTTGGCGTGGGGCTTGGTCACCGGGCGGTAGCCGGGCAGGTCCTGGGTGGGCGGCCAGCTGAAGGTGGTCTGCGCCTGGAGGGCGTCCTTGGCGATGTCGACGAGGACGGGGCCCGGGCGGCCGGTGGAGGCGATGTGGAAGGCCTCGGCGATGGTGTGCGGGATGTCCTCGGCCCGGGTGACCAGGAAGTTGTGCTTGGTGATCGGCATCGTGATGCCGCAGATGTCGGCCTCCTGGAAGGCGTCGGTGCCGATCGCCTTGGAGGCCACCTGGCCGGTGATCGCGACGAGCGGCACGGAGTCCATGTGCGCGTCGGCGATCGGGGTGACCAGGTTGGTGGCGCCGGGGCCCGAGGTGGCCATGCAGACGCCGACCTTGCCGGTGGCCTGCGCGTACCCGGTGGCGGCGTGGCCGGCGCCCTGCTCGTGGCGGACCAGGACGTGACGGACCCGGGTGGAGTCCATCATCGGGTCGTAGGCGGGGAGGATCGCGCCGCCGGGAATGCCGAATACCGTGTCGGCGCCGACTTCCTCGAGAGAGCGGATGAGGGACTGCGCGCCCGTGACGTGTTCGACGGTGACGGACGGCTGTCCGCCGGTACGGGCGCGCGGCTGCGGGTGGTGGGCCCCGGTGGCCTGCTCGGTCATCGGCATTCTCTTCTCGAAGCTGAGGGTTTTCGCGGGTGGTTTTTCGCGGGTGGTTTGCAGCGTTTTGAGAGGTTCAGTGCAACAAAAAACCCCTCGTGCCGTGAGGCAAGCGAGGGGAGCGCGCCGGGTGCGGTCCGCGGAGTGTCGTGGAGTGACTCCGCTTCAGCCGACGCGCTTTCCAAGTACGAGAATTCGGGTGCGCATGGCATTGACCCTCTCTCCGGCACGCATGACGTGTCAAGTGGGTGGGACAGGCGTCTCAGCATGTGATCCGGTGAGCAGCGGGATCGAGCCGCCGGCCATCACCGTACGGGGGCCGGGGACGCCCGGCACGGGGAACTGCCCGCGCACCAGGGCGCGGCGCAGCCGGTACTCGTCGAGGGGGCCGGAGAAGGCCATCCCCTGGCCGTGGGTGCAGCCCATGGCGCGGAGCGCGAGGACCTGCTCGGGGACGTCGACGCCGTCCGCGACGGACTGGAGGCCGAGGTCGCAGGCGATCCGCAGCAGCCCGCTGGTGATCTTGTGGAGCCTGGCAGATTCCACCACCCCCTCGACCAGGGTGCGGTCGAGTTTCAGGACGTCGATGGGGAGGCGGCGCAGGGCGTTGATCGCGGCGAATCCGCTGCCGAAGCCGTCGAGGGCGATCCGGACGCCGAGGCGGCGCAGGGCCACGAGGCGCTGCTCCAGCTCGTCGAAGGAGATCCGGGGGTCGCTGTCGGCCACCTCGATCATCAGGGCGCCCGAGGGCAGCCCGTGCCGGGTCAGCAGCGCCTCGATGGAGCCGAAGGGCAGGGCCTTGTCGAGCAGCCGGGTGGCGGAGAGCCGCACGGAGACGGCGGCGGGGTGGCCGGCTCTGGCGCGGTCGGCGGCCTGTTTGACGGCCTCCTCCAGGAGCCAGCGGCCCAGCTCGGCGGTGCGGTCGTCGTCGCCGGTGACCCGGAGGAACTCGGCGGGGGTGAACAGGATGCCCTGGGTGGAGCGCCAGCGGGCCTGGGCGGCGACGGCGGCGACGGAACCGCTGGCGAGGTGGACGACCGGCTGGTGCAGCAGGGCGAACTCGCCCTCGCGCAGGGCGGTGCGCAGCCGGGTGGCCAGCTCGGAGCGGCGTACGACGTCGGCCTGCATCTGGGGGGCGTACAGCTCGACCCGGTCCTTGCCGCCGGCCTTGGCGCGGTACATCGCGAGGTCCGCGTTGCGCATGAGGTCGGTGGGGGTGATCGCGGGCTCGGCGAAGGCGACACCGATGGAGGCGGCCACCCGGACCTCGCTGGAGCCGATCCGGTAGGGCTGGGAGAGGGTGAGGCGGAGCCGGTCGGCGATCTCGTGGACCTGGTACTCCCGGGCGCCCTGGTCGCGGGTGCCGTCGCCCATGATGAGGGCGGCGAACTCGTCGCCGCCGAGCCTCGCCGCGGTGTCCCCGGCCCGGACGGACTCCTGGAGGCGGCCGGCGGCCTGGATGAGCAGTTCGTCGCCGGCCTGGTGGCCGATGGTGTCGTTGACCGCCTTGAAGCCGTCGAGGTCGATGAAGAGCACGGCGGTGCCGGAGTCGCCCGCGCGGCGGCCGGCGAGGGCCTTGCGGACCCGGGCGGTGAACAGGGCCCGGTTGGGCAGGCCGGTGAGCGGGTCGTGCTCGGCGTTGTGCTGCAACTGGGCCTGGAGCCTGACCCGTTCGGTGACGTCGCGGCTGTTGAGGAGCAGGCCGCCCTGGTGGCGGTTGACGGTGGACTCGACGTGGAGCCAGTCGCCGGTGCCGGAGCGGAAGCGGCACTCGATGCGGGTGGTGGGCTCCTCGTGGGGTGGGGCGGCGAGGAAGCGGCGCACTTCGTGCACGACCCGGCCGAGGTCGTCGGGGTGGATGATCGAGGACAGCTCGGCGCCGACGAGGTCCTCGGCGTCGCGCCCGTAGACCCCCGCGGCGGCGGGGCTGACGTAGCGGAGGGTGCCGCTGGGGGCGGCGATCATGATGACGTCGCTGGAGCCCTGGACCAGGGAGCGGAAGTGGTTCTCCTTCTGGGCCAGTTCCTGGGTGAGGGAGATGTTGTCCAGCAGCATGATGCCCTGGCGGACGACGAGGGCGAGGACGACCGTGCAGCCGGTGAAGATGACGACGCGGTCGACCCGGCGGCCGTCGACCACGTTGTACAGGATGCCCAGCGTGCAGACGGCGGCGGCGAGATACGGGGTCAGCGCGGCCAGCGACCCGGCGATGGGGCGGCTGGCGGTGCGCGGGGGTCCCGGGTGGTCGCTGCCGGGCCGGCGGCGCACGCCCCAGGGCGCGTAGGCCAGGAGCAGCGAGCCGGCGAACCACCCGGCGTCCAGCAGTTGGCCCGAGTGGTAGGTGGAGCGCAGCAGCGGCGAGGTGAAGACGGCGTCGCACAGGACGGTCAGCGCCAGGGCGGCGATCGCGGTGTTGACGGCGGAGCGGTTGGCGCCGGAGCGGCGGAAGTGCAGCGCGAGCACCATGGAGACGAGGACGATGTCCAGCAGCGGATAGGCCAGCGAGAGGGCCGCCGGGCCCACGCTGGCCTCCGTGACGCCCGCCATGTGCGCGGCGTGGGCGAGGGCGAGGCTCCAGGCGAGGGTGAGCAGCGAGCCGCCGATCAGCCAGGCGTCCAGGGCGAGGCAGACCCAGCCGGCCCGGGTGACCGGGCGCTTGGCGAGGACGAGCAGGCCGACGATGGCGGGCGGCGCGAAGCAGAGGAAGAAGGCGTCGGCGGCCGACGGGGTGGGGACGGGGACGCCGAGCACCACCTCGTACCATCCCCAGACCGCGTTCCCGCACGCCGCCATGAGGGAGGAGAGCGAGAAGAGCAGCCAGGCGGGGCGGTAGCGGCCGGCGCTCACCCGGGCGTAGAGGAAGCAGGAGACGGCGGCGACCAGTGCGGCGGCGGCGAGGCCGAAGTCGCCCATGAAGCGGGCCAGCTGCGGCGATCCCCAGCCGACGGCGGCGCCGACGGAGTATCCGGCGCAGACGAGGCCGAGCAGGATCCGGGCCCGGAGTCCGGTGGATCGGGCGGCGGTCCGCGGCGAGAGCCAGGTCTCCAGGGCGCTCACCGGATCGCCCCCCGTCCCGGACCGGGCAGCCCGGGGCGCGCCGGGGTCCGCCGGGCGGGGACGCCCGGACGCGCCGGGACCCCCCGCACGGGCGGCCCCGGACGCACGGCCGTCGGCTTCGGTGCCCGCACCACCTTCGGGGCCCGTACAACCGGCCTCCGCGGCGCTGCGGTTCGCACCGTCGGCGGCGCGGCCGACGGTGCGGGCTCGCCCCCCGGCCGCCTCCTCCTCAGGTGCGATTCCGGCCACCCGCGGGCGCCGCCGTCGGGCAGCGTCGATGCCCGTCGCACTGCGTTCGGCAGCCTCGGATCGTCTCTCCATGGCCCGCACATCGCCCGTCGCCCCCTCGCGTTCCGCTGCTCCCCCCGCGCCGCCCCTGCCTCGGCGCAGCCCTCCGGTGCGGACGATACACCAGGTTCGTCACTCAGGGCCATAGCTTCTCTACTCTCTGTGACGAAATGCGAGGTGGGCGGCCCCCTCCGCCTGCGAATCCCCCCTCGGCACGATCACCCGGGGCGTCTCAGCCGGTGGTGCTGACGACGTTCACCACCGGCTCGCCGGCCGCGAAGCGGGTGAGCTGGGCGGCCAGCAGTCGCTTGGCGCGCGGTTCGAACGCCGAGGTGCTGCCGCCCACATGAGGCGTGATCAAGACATTCGGAGCATGCCAGAGAGGATGGCCGGAGGGCAGCGGTTCCGGGTCGGTGACATCGAGCGCGGCCCGGAGCCGTCCGGACTCCAGTTCGGCCAACAGGGCTTCGGTGTCCACGACTCCACCCCGGGCGACGTTGACGAGGAGGGCACCGTCCCGCATCGAGGCGAGGAACTCCGCGTCCACCAGCCCCTGTGTGGAGGGGTTCAGCGGGGTGGAGAGGACGACGACGTCGGCCTCGGGCAGCAGGGCCGGGAGGTCGTCGAGCGTGCGTACGGGACCGCGCTCGGTGGTCCGGGCGGAGCGTGCGACGCGTGCGACCCGCGCGCACTCGAAGGGCGCGAGCCGGTCTTCGATGGCCGAGCCGATGGAGCCGTACCCCACGATGAGGACGGACTTGTCGGCGAGCGCCGGATAGAAGCCGGACCGCCACTCCTCGTGGTCCTGGCCGTGGACGAAGCCGGGGATGCCGCGTAGGGATGCCAGGATCAGGGCGAGCGTCAGCTCGGCGGTGGAGGCCTCGTGGACGCCCTTGGCGTTGCAGAGGCGTACGCCGGGGCGCAGCAGCCCGAGGCCGGGCTCCACGTGGTCGATGCCCGCCGAGAGCGTCTGCACGACCTGGACGGCGCTCATCGCGCCCATGGGCCGTACGGCGATCTCGGAACCCTTCATGTACGGGACGACGTAGTACACGCAGTGCGCGGGATCGCCCGGGTACTGCGGACCGCCGTCCCAGAAGAGGTAGTCGAACCCGTCGGGCAGTCCGTCGATCTCGTCGGCCGGAAAGGGCAGCCACACAGCGGCGCGCGTCGCGCCGGAAGTCGTCGCAGTCATGGTCAGGAGGCTATGCGACGGGTGTGCGAGTGCTCCAGGACGGCGGATGGCGGACGCGGTCCGGCCAGAGGTTAGTTTGGGTGCGGTACGGCCCCGTGACTGCGGGAACGAGGAAAGGCCAGGGGAGTTGGAGCGCAGGACTATCGGGGCGGCGGGGCTCGCCGTGGGCGCGGTCGGTCTGGGCTGTATGCCGATGAGCTGGGGGTACAGCGCCTCTCAGCGGGACGGCGACCGTTCGGTGCGCACGGTGCACGCGGCGCTCGACGCGGGTGTCCGGCTGCTCGACACCGCCGACATGTACGGGCCGTTCACCAATGAGCTGCTGGTGGGCCGCGCCCTCAAGGGGCGGCGGTCCGAGGCGTTCCTCTCCACCAAGTGCGGGCTCCTGGTGGGTGACCAGCACATCGTCGCCAACGGCCGCCCCGGTTACGTGCGACGGGCCTGCGACGCCTCGCTGCGGCGGCTCCAGACCGATGTGATCGACCTCTACCAGCTCCACCGGGCCGACCCCGAGGTGCCCGTGGAGGAGACCTGGGGGGCGATGGCGGAGCTGGTGACGGCGGGCAAGGTCCGTTCGCTGGGGCTCTGCGCCGTGGGGGCGCACGCCCCGCGCGGGTCGGGGGCCGGGCCGTTTGCGGGAACGATCCGGCAGTTGGAGCGGATCCAGCAGGTCTTCCCGGTCAGCGCCGTGCAGGCGGAGCTGTCGGTGTGGTCGCCCCAGGCGCTGGAGGAACTGCTGCCGTGGTGTGCGGCGCGTGGGGTCGGGGTACTCGCCGCGATGCCGCTGGGCAGCGGTTATCTGACCGGGACGCTGAAGCCGGGGCAGGGGTTCGAGCGCGAGGACCCGCGGGCCCGGCACCCCCGGTTCACGGCCGAGATGATGGCGGCGAACCAGCCGGTGGTGGCCGGTCTGCGGCGGATCGCGGAGCGGCGCGGGGCGAGTGTGGCCCAGGTGGCGCTGGCGTGGGTGCTGCGGCAGGGTCCGCACGTGGTGCCGGTGCCGGGGGCGAAGCGGGAGCGGTGGGCGGTGGAGAACGCGGGGGCGGCCGATGTGGTCCTGGACGACCGGGACCTGGCGGAGATCGGCGGGCTGCCTCCGGCGCGGGGATCCTGGGACTGAGGCGGGCTGCCTCCGGCGCGGGGATCCTGGGACTGAGGCGGGCTGCCTCCGGCACGGGGATCCTGGGACTGAGGGCGCGCGCCCGGCGGGAGCCGACGGGAAGACGGGAGCCGGACCGGGAACTCCGGGCCCCGCCGCGAGGTAGGAACGGGTAGCAGGTAGTACGGGCAGAGTTCAGGCAGCCGTCGAAAGGATCGGTCCAGTGCGCGGTGCTGTGTTCGGAGCTGTTCAGTCCCCCGGGGTGCGCGGGGGGCGCGGAGCCGTTCGGTCCCACGCGGTGCGCAAGGGGGTGGTGGCCGCGCTGGCGACGGCCTCGCTGCTCCTGTCCGCCGCGTGCTCCTCGGACGGGACGGAGGGCGCCTCCTCCGGTACGGGCACCGCCTCACCGACCGCCCCACTGGGCTCCGGCTCCCCCTCACCTGGCGCGTCGGCCGAGCTGCCGCCCGCCCGGGGCTCGGCGAAGGTGGTCTCGACGGTGGCCGAGGGGCTGAAGTCGCCCTGGGGGCTGGCCGCGCTGCCCGGCGGTGACCTGCTGGTGGCCTCCCGCGACGAGGGGACGATCCACCGCATCGGCGGCGAGAGCGGGAAGCAGACGCTGCTGGGTTCGGTGCCCGGGGTCTCCCCCGCGGGCGAGGGCGGTCTGCTGGGGCTCGCGGTCCCCTCGACGTTCGCGGCGGACGGGCGGGTGTACGCCTACCTCACCACCACATCCGACAACCGGATCGTCCGGATGAACTACGACGAGAAGCGCCCGGAGGGCCAGCAGCTGGGCGCCCCGGACACCATCCTGCGCGGCATCCCCAAGGGGAACGTCCACAACGGCGGCCGGATCGCGTTCGGCCCGGACAAGATGCTGTACGCGGGCACCGGCGAGGCCGGGCAGACCGAGCTGTCCCAGGACAAGGAGTCGCTGGCGGGCAAGATCCTGCGGATGACCCCGGACGGGGAGCCGGTGCACGGCAACCCGGAGGCGGACTCGGTGGTGTATTCGTACGGGCACCGCAATGTGCAGGGCCTCGCCTGGGACGCGCGAAAGCGGCTGTGGGCGGCCGAGTTCGGCCAGAACACCTGGGACGAGCTGAACCTGATCGAGCCCGGCGGCAACTACGGCTGGCCCGAGGCCGAGGGCAAGGAGGGCAAGGAGGGGTACATCGACCCGGTGGCCCAGTGGAAGACCTCCGAGGCCTCGCCCAGCGGCATCGCGTACGCCGAGGGCTCGATCTGGATGGCGGGGCTGCGCGGCGAGCGGCTCTGGCGGATCCCGCTCTCCGGTGACCGGGCGAAGGAACCTTTGGCGGACCCCCAGGCGTTCCTGGAGGAGAAGCACGGCCGACTGCGCACCGTGGTGAGCGCGGGCGGCGACCGGCTCTGGCTGGTCACCAGCAACACGGACGGCCGGGGAGAGCCGAAGCCGGGAGACGACCGGATCCTGCTGGTCGAAGTGGGGTAGGCGGAACCCCTGGCCCCGTCCGCCGGGCACCACTCGCGCACCATGCCGGAGGGAGCACGACCGTGTTCAACTTCTTCGAGGAACTCTTCGCCCCTGGACGCAAGCATGTGGCCGAGGAGCAGAAGCGGCTGGAGCTGAGCCGGGTGGACGTGGCGGCCGGGGACCCGGCCCGCGGCCCGATAGACCTCACCTCCGGCAAGGTGACGGTCCGCGCACCGGAGTGCGGGGACGGCCCGGCGCCGGGGCAGATGCGCCAGGCGCCCCTGGAGCAGGACGCCGTGCTCACCCCGCGCCCCCGCCTCACCACGGAGTCGGCGGACGGCCGTGTGGCGGGAGGCGAGGGCGGGGACGGGGACGGGCCGCCCGGCTCCTGACCGCGCCCGGCCGACGGGTCGGGTCCGCACCCGTACGTTCCGCCCCGGGCTCAGCGGCCCCGCCGCGCCCGCCACTCCGGGGCCAGGACCGACCAGATCTCCGAGTCGTGGCGCACGCCCCGGTAGAGGTAGTTCTGCCGGATCACACCGTCCCGGGTCATCCCGAGCCGCTTGGCCACCGCGATCGAGCGGGTGTTGGCGGCGGAGGCGTCCCACTCCACGCGGTGCATCCCGCGTTCGTACACCGCCCAGTCGATCAGGCGCTCGGCGGCCCGGGTGATCAGGCCCCGGCCCTGCGCGGCGGGCTCCAGCCAGACGCCTATCTCGCAGTTGCCGGACGCCGTGTCGAAGATCCGGAAGAGGACCCCGCCGACGAGGGTGTCCTCCAGCCAGATCCCGTACAGCCTGCCGGTGTCCGCCGCCTGCTTCTCCGCGTACTTCCGGAGCAGGTCGCGCGCCGAGTCCAGGTCGGTGGCGAAGGAGGCGAAGGGGATCCAGGGGTCGACCAGCTCCCGGGCCCGGTCCATGTGGGCGAGGAACTCCTCCGCCTGCCAGATCTCCAGCGGGCGCAGCTCGGCCCGGCCCAGCTCGTCACCCAGGGATACCGCGAACATCGTGCTCCTTCTCCGTCGGCTTCTCCGTGGACGCGACGCCGTCCTCCGTGGTGCGCGCCCCCGGGATCCTCGCATGCTCCACCGCGCAGTCCGGCGGCTCGATGCTGATCCGGGGCAGCCGACGGTCCAGCCAGCCGGGCAGCCACCAGTTGGCGCCGCCGAGCATGTGCATCAGGGCGGGCACCAGAAGGGTGCGCAGGACGAAGGCGTCCAGGGCGACGGCGGTGGCGAGCGCGATGCCGAACATGGCGATCACCCGGTCCCCGCTGAGCACGAAGGCGAGGAAGACGGAGATCATGATCACGGCGGCGGAGTTGATCACCCGGCTGGTCTCGGCGAGGCCGACCCGGACCGCCCGCCGGTTGTCACCCGTCTCCAGCCACTCCTCGTACATCCGGCCGACCAGGAAGACCTGGTAGTCCATGGAGAGGCCGAAGAGGACCGAGACCATGATCACGGGTAGGAAGGGCTCGATGGGCCCGGCGCTGCCGAGGCCGAGCAGCTCGCTCCCCCAGCCCCACTGGAAGACGGCGACGACGACGCCGAAGGAGGAGGCGACGGCGGCCACGTTCATCAGCGCGGCCTTGACCGGGATGCCGATGGAGCGGAAGGCGAGGAGCAGCAGCAGGCAGCCCAGGCCGATGACGACCCCGACGAAGAGGGGCAGCTTGCCGACGATGATCTCCGCGAAGTCGTCGTAGCCGGCCGTCACCCCGCCGACGTACGCCTCCAGCGAGGTCGTCTCCCGCACCTGCGGCAGGACCTCCGCCCGGATGCGGTCGACCAGCTCGCTGGTCTCCTGCGACTGGGGCGCAGAGTCGGGGACGACGGTGAGGAAGGCGGTGTCGCCGCCGCCGTTGTACGTGACGGGGCTGACCGAGGCGACGCCCTCGGTGGTACGGAGCTTCTCGGGCAGCGAGTCCAGGGCGAGCCGGTCGTCGGCGCCGTCGAGCTGGGCGGCGATGGTCAGGGGGCCGTTCACGCCGGGGCCGAAGCCGTCCGCGATCAGGTCGTACGCCTGCCGGGTGGTGGCGGTGGCCGGGTTGTTGCCCTGGTCGGAGGTGCCGAGGTGGAGGCCGAGGGCGGGCAGGGCGAGGACGACCATGACGGCGGTGGCGATCCCGCCCAGCAGCTTGGGGTGGCGCTCGACGAAGGCGGACCAGCGGGCGGCGAAGCCGGTGGGCAGGTCGGGGCGGGGCCCGTGTTCCACGAGTCGGCGGCGTTCGCGGCGGCTGAGGGCCCGCATCCCGATGAGGGAGAGCAGGGCGGGCAGCAGGGTGACGGAGGCGGCCACGGTCAGCACGACGGTGAGCGAGGCGGCGATGGCGACGCCGTTGAGGAAGCTGAGCCGCAGGATCAGCATGCCGAGCAGGGCGATGCAGACGGTGGCCCCGGCGAAGACCACCGCGCGCCCGGTGGTGGTGACGGCGTTGCGGGCCGCGTCGGCGACCGACATGCCCTGCCGGAGCCCTCTGCGGTGCCGGGTGACGATGAACAGGGCGTAGTCGATGCCGACGCCGAGCCCGATGAGCATGCCGAGCATGGGGGCGAAGTCGGCCACCGTCATCACATGGCCGAGCAGCACGATGCCCGCGTAGGCGGTGCCGACGGAGACCAGGGCGGTGGCGATGGGGAGCAGGCTGGCGGCGAGCGAGCCGAAGGCGAGGAAGAGGACCACGGCCGCGACGGTGACGCCGACGGCTTCGGCGATATGGGCGGAGGGGGCTTCGGTGAGGGCGATGGCGGTGCCGCCCAGCTCGACCTGGAGCCCGTCGCTCTGGGCCGCCTTCGCGGTGTCCACGAGGGCCTGGGCCTGGGGGACGGGGATCTCGTCGGCCGGGCGGTCGAAGGTGACCGTGGCGTAGGCGGTGCGTCCGTCCTCGCTGATCTGCGCGGCCCCTTCGGCGCCGTACGGGCCGGTGACCGCGCCGACCCCGGGGAGGTCACCGATCGCGTGGAGGGTGCGGGTCATCGTCTGTTCGACGTCGGCGGCCCGGACCGTGGAGCCGGTGGTGTGCCAGACCACGGTGTCGGTGTCGCCGCCGAGGTCGGAGAAGCCGCGCGAGAGCAGTTCGGTGGCCCGGCCGGACTCGGTGCCGGGCACCTCGTAGTCGTTGGAGTACGCGGAGCCCGCGAACCCCGCCGCGGCGGCTGTGCCGCCGAGGGCGGCGAGCCAGATGAGGATGGCGAGAAGGCGGTGCTTGATGCACCAGCGGGCGATGGCAGCCAACGGGTGAGCTCCCTGCGGGTTCGTGGACCTTTACCCGCAGATAGCCTGATCTGCTCGCAAACGTCGCATGACCTGAGACCGCCACTCTCTCAGCAGAAAGTGATCCTTTGTCCGTTTCGTGGCCATGCTCACAGGGCCTGATCTACTCCCTACATCGTGCAGATCAGGCCATCCTCGACAGGGGTCAGCCCGAGACGCTCGGCCGGCCGTTCTCGATGTGCCCCATGAGCCGCCGCCGGAAGCCGTCCTCCCCGTCGGCCGTGACGGCGAGGTCGTACCAGCCGTGGGCGTCGGCCGCGGAGTGCACGACGGTACGGTGGCGGCCCGGCTTGACGGTGACGCGGCGGACCCAGTCGTGCAGGTCGTCCTCGTCGACGTAGCCGAGGGGGCGGACCAGGAAGGTGAGGTTCTGCCGGCCGGTGTTGCGCAGGGTGAGATGGAGGTCGCGCTCGCGGGTGTCGATCCGGGTGGTGACCTCGGCGCCGCCGCCCTCGGCCGGCCCGGCGAACTCCCGCCGGAAGCCGTTCGGCCCGGTGACCGTGAAGCGGTACGTGGACCCGGTCAGCGGTACGGTCCAGTGCGCGGTGCCCCGGACGTCCCGGTGGAGCGGAGCCGGGAACTCACCGGCGTACGGGTAGAGCGTGAAGTGCGCCGAGGCCCGCCCGCTGTTGCCCAGCTCCACCCGCAGCGCACCACCACTCCCCCGCCTGACCTGCGCGTCCGGCTGGTACGGCAGCGGGCGCGCCGGGCGTACGCCGGGTTCCTGCGCGGGGAGGCGCTGGTCGGCGGGCGGCTTGGGCTGCCAGCGCCCGCTGAGCGGTGGAATCGGGCCGGGCGCCTGGACTGCGGGCTGCCGCCGGGCCCGGGTGAAGTCGAAGGCGGAGGTCAGGTCACCCGTGACGCGGCGCCGCCAGTCGCTGATGTTGGGCTCCTTCACCCCCGTCCACCGCTCCAGGAAGCGGATCACCGAGGTGTGGTCGAAGACCTCGGAGCAGACGTACCCGCCGACGGTCCACGGCGAGACGACGAGCAGCGGCACCCGGATGCCGAGGCCGGTCGGACGGCCCTCCCACTGCTCGTCGGCCACCTCGGGCGGGGCGACGGGCGGGGGGACATGGTCGAAGAATCCGTCGTTCTCGTCGTAGTTGATCAGTACGGCGGTATGGCGCCAGACGTCCGGATGCCTGCCCAGCGCGTCGAGGATCTTGTAGACGATGGTGGCGCTGTGCACGGGCGAGGAGGTGCTCGGGTGCTCGGAGTCGACGGCCGAGGGCACCAGGTAGGAGACCTCCGGCAGCGTCCCGGCCGCCACGTCCTTGGCGAACTCCTCCGCCAGCGCCCCCGTCGGCACCCGGCGCAGCCCCCGCTCGAACAGGCTGCGCTCCTGCGCGGTGAGGGTGGCGACGCCCTCCTCCAGCAGCCCGAGCAGCCGCTCCCGCTCGGCCCCGGAGGCACCGCGCACCTTGGCGTAGAAGGCCTCCATGTAGGTGTGGCCGCCGGTGCGGGCCAGCGCCTTGCGGGCGATGGCCTTGAAGGTGGCGTAGAACTCGACCTGGTTGTCGGTGAAGTTCTCCCACTCCGTGTACGTACGCCAGCTGCGGCCCGCCTTCTCCAGCCGCTCGGCGTACGTCGACCAGTCGTAGCCGGGGTGGCTGCCCTCGTTGTACGCGTCGTTGCCGACCGCCCGTTTCCCGTTCGCCTCGAAGCCGGTCTTCCCGCTCCAGAGGTGGTTGCGGTTGGGGCTGGTGGAGGTGTGGATGGAGGAGTGGTACGCGTCGCAGACCGTGAAGGTGTCGGCCAGCTCGTAGTGGAGGGGGATGTCACGGCGGTCGTAGTACGCCATCGTGGCCGCGGTCTTGGCGCTGATCCAGCCGTTCATCCAGCCGCCGCCCCAGGCCTTGGCACCGCCGTTCCAGGAGTGGTCGAGGGCACCGATGTACTGGAGGTCCTTCTTCTGCTCCTCGGCCGCGCCGCGCACCGGGAAGGGCAGCACGGCGGCGCCGGACCCGTCGGGCTGCTCGAAGACCGTGCTCCCGGTGGGGAGCTCGACGGCGTTGCGGTCGCCGAAACCGCGTACGCCGCGCAGGGTGCCGAAGTAGTGGTCGAAGGATCGGTTCTCCTGCATGAGGATCACCACGTGCTTGATGGCCCCGAGCCCGCCGGACCCCGCCGCGTGGGCGGGCTGCGCGGCGATGGCTGCCTGGAGCGACGGCGGCAGGAACGATCCGGCCGCAGCGGCGCCGAGCGCGCCCCCGCCGAGGGCGAAGAGCCGCCGCCGTGACATGTCCGTGGTCAAAAGAGCCTCCCGTATCGCGGTGGTCGCGGTGGTTACAGCGGGGAAGCTAGTGAGGCGAGGTGGCGTCGGGAAGGACTGCGTACGGCCCGGTGGTGAATGTCCAAGAGGCCCGACAGGAAGTCCCACCGGCCGTGTCCGGGCACCTACACCCCGATGAGGTGCAGCGAGGCCCACAGCGCGAGGGTGGAGGCGAGGAGCGTCGCCGGTACGGTCGCGAGTCCGAGCCGGGTGAAGCGGCCCAGCTCCGGCGCGTCGCCGTGGGCGTGCAGGATGCGGCGCCAGAGCAGGGTGGCGAGCGATCCGACGTACGTGAGGTTGGGGCCGATGTTCACCCCGATCAGCGCGGCCAGCAACGGTCCGGGCCCGGCCGACGCGACGATCGGGAGCAGGGCGAGGATCGCGGGCAGGTTGTTGATCAGGTTGGCCAGCAGCGCCGCGGCCACGGCGACGCCGAGCAGCGCGGGGAGTGTGCCGCCGTCGGGCAGGAGGGCGGCGATCCCGTCACCGAGGCCGTTGTCGACGACCGCCTTCACGACGACGCCGAGCGCGAGGACGAAGAGGCAGAACAGCGGGTTGGCCGAGCGGACGACGGCGGCGGGCGTGGTCTCCCGCCTGACCAGCGCCCGTACGGCGAGGACCGCCGCCCCCGCCAGCGCGGCCCACAGCGGCTCGGCCCCCGCGAACGAGGTCGCGACGAACCCGGCCAGGGTCAGCGCCAGCACGACGAGCGTGAAGACGGGTAGGGGGGTGCGCTCCGCCTCGGGATCCGGCGCGTGCGCCCCGGCGGCCAGGTCGTCTTGGAACGCCCGCCGGAACACCACGTACTCCACGGCGATCGCGGCCAGCCACGGCAGCGCCATCAGCGCGGCGAACCGGGTGAAGGAGAGGCCGCTCGCGGTGAACGCCAGGAGGTTGGTGAGGTTGGAGACGGGGAGCAGGAGGGAGGCGGAGTTGGCGAGGTGCGCGCAGGCGTAGACGTACGGGCGCGGTCGCGCCCCGACCCGGGCCGCCGTGGCGAGGACGACCGGGGTGAGCAGGACGACGGTGGCGTCCAGGCTGAGCACGGCGGTGACCAGCGCGGCCACCCCGAAGACCCCGCCGAGCAGCGGCCGGGTCTGCCCCCGGCAGGCGCGCGCCACCCAGTCCCCGGCGGCCCGGAACAGCCCCTCGTCCGCGCAGAGCCGGGCCAGCACCAGGATCGCGGCGAGGAACCCCACCACGGGCAGCAGCTCCCCCACCTGCTCCCGCGCCTCGGGCCAGGACACCGCGCCCAGCCCCACCACGAGCCCGGCGGCGGGCAGCGCGACGGTCGCCTCCGGCAGGCCCCGTGGGCGGACGACGGCGAAGGCGAGCACGCCCAGGAGGAGGGCGAGGGAGACGATCTCGGCGGTGACGGTGTTCAGGGAGGTCTCGTGGGTTCTGGGGTGGGCTCGGTCGGCACACGGCTGAGGGGGTGTGCGCCCCGCATATACGTACGTGAGCACGGTCGAAGGGGCGGTGCGCCCCCGTGTACGGGTGGTGCACCGCCCCTTCGGGGACGATCAGGGGGTCAGCCCTCGACCCCCAGCTTCTCCAGGATCAGCTCGCGGACGCGCGCCGCGTCCGCCTGGCCCCGGGTCGCCTTCATGACCGCGCCGACGAGCGCACCGGCCGCCGCGACCTTGCCGCCGCGGATCTTGTCCGCGATGGCCGCGTTGCCCGCGATGGCCTCGTCCACGGCCGCGGAGAGCGCGCCCTCGTCCGAGACGACCTTCAGGCCTCGCTTCTCGACGACGGTGTCCGGGTCGCCCTCGCCCGCGAGGACGCCCTCGATGACCTGGCGGGCCAGCTTGTCGTTGAGGTCGCCCTGGGCGACGAGCGCGGCCACCCGGGCGACCTGCGCCGGGGTGATCGGCAGCTCGTCCAGACCGCGGCCGGTCTCGTTGGCGTTACGGGCCAGCTCGCCCATCCACCACTTGCGGGCCTGGTCCGAGGGGGCGCCCGCCTCGATCGTGGCGACGATCAGGTCGACCGCGCCCGCGTTGAGGATGGACTGCATGTCGTGCTCGGAGACGCCCCACTCCTCCTTGAGCCGCGCCCGGCGCAGCCGGGGCAGCTCGGGGAGGCCCTTGCGGAGCTCCTCGACCCATGCGCGCGCGGGCGCGACGGGGACCAGGTCCGGCTCGGGGAAGTAGCGGTAGTCCTCGGCGTTGTCCTTGATGCGGCCGGCCGTGGTGGAGCCGTCCTCCTCGTGGAAGTGCCGGGTCTCCTGCACGATCGTGCCGCCGGAGGAGAGCACCGCCGCGTGGCGCTGGATCTCGAAGCGCGCGGCCCGCTCGACGGAGCGCAGCGAGTTCACGTTCTTCGTCTCGGAGCGCGTACCGAACGTCTCGGTGCCGTTGGGGCGCAGCGACAGGTTCACGTCGCAGCGCATCTGGCCCATCTCCATGCGCGCCTCGGAGACTCCGAGGGCCTTGATCAGCTCACGCAGCTCGGCGACGTACGCCTTGGCGACCTCGGGAGCACGGGCGCCGGCTCCCTCGATCGGCTTGGTGACGATCTCGATGAGCGGGATGCCGGCCCGGTTGTAGTCGAGCAGGGAGTGGGACGCGCCGTGGATACGGCCGGTGGCGCCGCCGACGTGGGTCGACTTGCCGGTGTCCTCCTCCATGTGGGCGCGCTCGATCTCCACGCGGAAGATCTCGCCGTCCTCCAGCTGGACGTCCAGATAGCCGTCGAAGGCGATCGGCTCGTCGTACTGGGAGGTCTGGAAGTTCTTCGGCATGTCCGGATAGAAGTAGTTCTTCCGGGCGAAGCGGCACCACTCGGCGATCTCGCAGTGGAGCGCGAGGCCGATCTTGATGGCCGACTCGACGCCGATCTCGTTGACGACCGGCAGCGCGCCGGGCAGTCCGAGACAGACCGGGCAGGTCTGGGAGTTGGCGTCCTGCTTCAGCTCGGTGGAGCAGCCGCAGAACATCTTCGTCTTGGTGCCGAGCTCGACATGGACCTCCAGGCCCATGACGGGGTCGTAGGACGCGAGGGCGTCCTCGTACGACACCAGGTCAGTGACAGTCACGGTGAAACTTTCCCTCTCAGCCCAGCAGGACGTCGTCGTCGCCGAGACGCTTCAGTTCGCGATAGAGGATCGCGAGTCCGGTGACGATGGCGGCCGCGGAGACCGCCGCGTCGACCAGGCGCAGCATGTCGTTGTCCTGGCGGGCGAGCTTCGCCTGCTTGGCGATGCTGATCGCGCCGAACGCGGTGCTGCCGAGCGAGACGTACAGCCCGGTCTTGGACTTCTTGAAGTTACTGGCCTTCTTTGCCATGGCATTCACAGCGACGGAGCCTCCTCGAGCAGCGGGTGCCCCCACTTTTCCACGAAGGCGGCCTCGACGGCCGCGCCGACCTTGTAGAGCCGGTCGTCCTTCATGGCGGGGGCGATGATCTGCAGCCCGACCGGCAGACCGTCCTCCGGGGCCAGGCCGCAGGGGAGCGACATGGCGGAGTTGCCGGCCAGGTTCGTCGGGATGGTGCACAGGTCCGCGAGGTACATCGCCATCGGGTCGTCGGCGCGCTCACCGATCGGGAAGGCGGTGGTCGGGGTCGTCGGGGAGACGATCACGTCGACCTGCTCGAAGGCCTTCTCGAAGTCCTGGGTGATGAGGGTGCGGACCTTCTGGGCCGATCCGTAGTACGCGTCGTAGTAGCCGGAGCTGAGCGCGTACGTCCCCAGGATGACGCGGCGCTTGACCTCGTCGCCGAAGCCCGCCTCACGGGTGAGGGCGGTGACCTCCTCGGCCGACTTCGTGCCGTCGTCGCCGACCCGCAGGCCGTAGCGCATGGCGTCGAAGCGGGCCAGGTTGGAGGAGCACTCCGAGGGCGCGATCAGGTAGTACGCGGAGAGCGCCAGGTCGAAGGAGGGGCAGTCCAGCTCGACGATGTCGGCGCCGAGCGACTTCAGCAGCTCGACCGACTCGTCGAAGCGCTGGAGGACGCCCGCCTGGTAGCCCTCGCCGCGGAACTGCTTGACGACGCCGACGCGCATGCCCTGGACGGAGCCGTTGCGGGCGGCCTCGACGACCGGCGGGACCGGGGCGTCGATGGAGGTGGAGTCCAGCGGGTCGTGCCCGGCGATGGCCTCGTGGAGCAGCGCCGCGTCCAGGACCGTACGGGCGCAGGGCCCGCCCTGGTCGAGGGAGGACGAGAAGGCGACCATGCCGTAGCGGGAGACGCCGCCGTAGGTGGGCTTGACGCCGACCGTGCCGGTGACGGCGGCGGGCTGGCGGATGGAGCCGCCGGTGTCCGTGCCGATGGCGAGCGGGGCCTCGTAGGAGGCGAGGGCGGCGGAGGACCCGCCGCCGGAGCCGCCGGGGATGCGGGTGAGGTCCCAGGGGTTGCCGGTGGGGCCGTAGGCGCTGTTCTCGGTGGAGGACCCCATGGCGAACTCGTCCATGTTGGTCTTGCCGAGGATGACGACGTCGGCGGCGCGCAGCTTCTGCGTCAGCGTGGCGTCGTACGGCGGGACCCAGCCCTCAAGGATCTTGGAACCGACGGTGGTCGGCATGTCCTTGGTGGTGAAGATGTCCTTCAGCGCGAGCGGGACGCCGGCCAGCGGGCCGAGCTTCTCGCCCGCCTCGCGCTTGGCGTCCACGGCACGGGCCTGGGCGAGCGCGCCCTCGCGGTCGACGTGCAGGAAGGCGTGGACCTTCTCGTCGACGGCGTCGATCCGGGCGAGGTGCGCCTCGGTGACCTCGACGGCGGTCAGCTCGCCGGAGGCGATCTTCGCGGCGATCTCGGCCGCGGTGAGCTTGATGATGGTGCTGTTGTCCGTCATGGCTGTTTAGTCCTCCCCCAGGATCTGCGGCACCTTGAAACGCTGCTGCTCCTGGGCCGGGGCGCCGGAGAGCGCCTGCGCGGGGGTGAGCGACGGACGGACCTCGTCCGCGCGCATGACGTTGGTCAGCGGCAGCGGGTGGGAGGTCGGCGGTACGTCTTGGTCGGCGACCTCGGAGACGCGGGCGACCGCGCCGATGATGTCGTCGAGCTGACCGGCGAAGTGATCGAGCTCTTCGCCCTTCAGCTCCAGACGCGCCAGCCGGGCGAGGTGGGCGACCTCCTCGCGCGTGATGCCAGGCATGCAGCGATCCTCAGGGGTTGGTGTGTGGTTTTGGCCCCAATCCTATGGGGTCCCCCGGCGCCGGGTACCCCACCCCGATCGGCCCAGCCGTTTCGGTGGTCACGGAGGCGTTTCGTACGGGGGCGGGGTGCCGTTTCCGTACGGAGCCCGGGACTGCTCGCGTAGGGGGACGGCCCCGGCTCAGGTCGTCGCCGGGCCCGGGATCGCGCGGCCCTGGGTCGGGTGCGGGTGCGGGTGCGGGTGCTGCTCGGGGTCCGCCTTGCCGTTCGCCGCGGCGGCCGCCGCCTGGGCCTCCAGCTCGGCGGGGCGCCGCCAGCCGTGCTCGCTGCGCGCCCGCAGCCAGGCCGTCGTCTCCTGGGGCGGCATCGCGGCCGCCACCAGCCACCCCTGCACCGCGTCGCACCGCAGGTCCCGCAGCCGCTCCCAGGTCTCGTCGTCCTCGACGCCCTCCGCGACGACGACCAGGCCGAGGGAGTGGGCCAGGTCGATCGTGCAGCGGACGATCTCGCCGTCCTCGTGGTCCAGGGCGAGGCGGGCCACGAAGGAGCGGTCGATCTTCAGCTCGCTCACGGGGAGCCTGCGCAGATGGACGAGGGAGGAGTACCCCGTACCGAAGTCGTCCAGGGACATCTTCACGCCGTGCGCGGTCAGCCCGGCCAGGGTGTCGGCGGCCCGCTGCGGGTCCTCCAGCAGGACGTGTTCGGTGATCTCCAGCTGGAGCGCGGAGGCCGGGACGCCGTGCCGGGCGAGCCGGGCGGCGACCCCGCCCGCGAAGCCGGGAGTGTGGACGTCGCGCGGGGAGACGTTGACCGCGACCGGCACGAACAGGCCCTGCGCCCGCCACCGGGCGACCTGCGCGAGTGCCGTCTCCAGCACGTACTCCGTGAGGTGCGGCATCAGGCCGGACGACTCGGCGATGGCGATGAACTCGTCCGGAGGGACCCTCCCGCGCTCCGGGTGCACCCAGCGCACCAGCGCCTCCAGCCCCGCGACCTGCCCGTCGAAGCGGACCTTGGGCTGGTAGTGCAGCTCCACGTCGCCCGCGTCCAGCGCCCGGCGCAGATCGCCGAGCAGCCCCAGCCGGTCGGGGGTGTTGCTGTCCCGCTTGGACTCGTAGACCTCCACTCCCGTGCGGTCGCGCTTGGCCTGGTACATCGCGACGTCCGCGCGGCGCAGCAGCCCCTCGGCGTCCAGGGCGTGGTCGGGGTAGACGGCCACCCCGGCGCTGGCCTCCAGCACCAGGACCAGCCCGTCCAGGTCGAGCGGCGAGGAGAGCTCGGCCACCAGATGGCGGGCGACCCGCTGGGCGCTGGTGGTCGAGTCGGCCTGCGGCAGCAGGACGGCGAACTCGTCGCCCCCGAGCCGGGCCGCCTCCGCGCCGTACGGCAGGGCGAGGCGGAGCCGTTCCGCTATCTGGAGCAGCAGCCGGTCCCCGGCCAGGTGGCCGAGGGTGTCGTTGACAGCCCGGAAGCGGTCCAGGTCGATCAACACCAGCGCCGACCGGGTGCCCACGCTCTCGGCGTCCTCCAGCGCCGACCATGTCCGCTCCAGCAGCCACTGGCGGTTGGGCAGGCCGGTCAGCGGGTCGCGCAGCTGCTCCTCGGCGCGGGCGCGGGCGATCCAGAGCGTGGAGTCCAGGGCGATCAGCGGGACCGCGAAGAGCGGCAGCACGACCGGCATGGACATCGCGACGACGCAGATCAGCGGGGCGAGGCCGAGCAGGGCGACGGCGACGAGCCCCTGGCGCAGCAGGGCGGTGCGGGCGATGGTGGGCAGCCCGCCGTTGTGCGGGGCGCCCGCGTACCACAGCAGGACCCGGGTGACGAGCAGATACGTGGACGCGGCCAGGAGCAGTTCCGGCACGGCGGCGATGCCCCAGTCGAGTGGCAGCCAGGGCCGCTCCACGGTCGGTACCACTCCGAACGCGGCCAGCACGAGTGCCGCCGCGGCGATGCCGAGGATGTCCACCGCGCCGTGCAGGAGCCCCTGCCACCAGCGGTGCCTGCGGGCGCTCCCGACGAGCACCACGACGACCAGGCTGACCAGACCGGCGGGCAGCCAGCCGTAGAGCAGCAGCACGGCGAGGGTGAGGGCGGCCCCGGAGCCGGTCCCGCCCCACCAGCGGTCCCGGCCGAGCGCGACGAGGTGGCCGACGATGATCCCGGTGAGCACGGCGAGCGACCAGCCCACGGCCCCGTCCGGGAAGAGGGCGTGACCGTCCCGCACCGCGTGGTAGAAGCCGGCCGCCAGCAGTAACGCCGCGACACCGATGGCGACGGCACCCACGGGGGACGTGAGGCCGACGAAACCATGCAGCCGCGACACCGGGGCGGCGCTCTCGGTCGGTTTCATTCCGTCCCTCTCACAGCCGGCGGTGCCGTACTCCCTCGGTGGCCCCTGCTCTCCGGTGGGCACAGCCCCGGGCGGGTGACCGTGCACGGCAGGCGCTACCCCTCAACAGTAGGCCGCGAAAGGCTTCCAGGGGCAGCGCTCTACAGCTCTTACCGAAGGCGAACCGACGACCCGTCACCATCTGCTATGCGCCGAACGGGTGACGCGGGCGGGCGGTACGAGACCGGGCCGACCCTTCTTCGCCCCTCTGCCCCGTTTCTTCCCCACCGGTGGCGCGCCACGCCGGGGCCGCGTATCGAAGTCGTCTCGATACGGCGAACAGCGGATGCCCGGGAGTGGCGCGCGGTCCGGGAGAGGCGGATCGGGCTGCTCCGCGGCGGCGGGCGGGCGGCTACTCCGGGGCCGCCGCCGGATCGGACGCCGCTTCCGCCCCGGCCGCCGCCCCCTGCCCCGCTGCCACCACCGGCTCCGGGACCGGCAGGGCCGCCTCGCGGGCCGCGTCCGGGCCGTGTTCCAGCAGGACGGCGAACCCGTCCTCGTCGAGCACGGGGACCTTCAGCTGCATGGCCTTGTCGTACTTGGAGCCGGGGTTGTCCCCGACGACCACGAACGCGGTCTTCTTCGACACCGAGCCGGTGACCTTCGCCCCCACGCTCTGGAGCGCCTCCTTCGCGCCGTCCCGGGTGTGGCCGGTGAGGGTGCCGGTGACGACGACGGTGAGCCCGGCGAGGGGGCGGGGGCCCTGCTCCTCGCCGGGGCCCTCGTCGGCCATCCGGACCCCGGCCTCGCGCCACTTGCGTACGATCTCGCGGTGCCAGTCCTCGGCGAACCACTGTTTGACGGAGGCGGCGATGGTGGGGCCGACGCCGTCGGCGTCGGCCAGCTCCTCCTCGGTGGCCTCGTCGATCCGGTCGATGGAGCGGAACTGGCGGGCCAGCTCCTGGGCGGCGACGGGCCCGACGTGGCGGATGGAGAGGCCGGTGAGGATCCGGGCCAGCGGGGCGTCCTTCGCCGCCGCGATGCCCTCCAGCATGGCGACCGCGTTCTTCTTCGGCTCGCCCTGCTGGTTGGCGAAGACCGTCGCGATCTTCTCCTCGCCGGTCTTCGGGTCGCGCTTGGGCAGCCCGCTGTCCTGGTCCAGGACGTACGCCCGGATCGGCAGCAGCTGCTCGACGGTGAGGTCGAACAGGTCGCTCTCGTCCTTCAGGACCGGCTCGGCGGGCTCCAGGGGCCGGGTGAGGGCGGCGGCGGCCACATAGCCGAAGTGGTCGATGTCCAGGCACTTGCGCCCGGCGAGGTAGAAAACCCGCTCGCGCAACTGGGCGGGGCACGTACGGGCGTTGGGGCAGCGGAGGTCGATGTCGGCCTCCTTCATCGGGCGCAGCTCCGTGCCGCACTCGGGGCAGTGCGTCGGCATCTCGAACGGCTTCTCGGTGCCGTCGCGCAGGTCGACCACGGGGCCGAGGATCTCCGGGATGACGTCGCCCGCCTTGCGCAGGACCACGGTGTCGCCGATCAGGACGCCCTTGGCCCTGACCACGTTCTGGTTGTGGAGGGTGGCGAACTCGACCTCGGAACCGGCCACTTCGACCGGCTCGACCTGCGCGTAGGGGGTGACACGGCCGGTGCGGCCGACACCGACGCGGATGTTGACCAGCTTGGTGTTGACCTCTTCGGGGGCGTACTTCCAGGCGATGGCCCAGCGGGGGGCGCGCGAAGTGGAGCCCAGCCGGCCCTGGAGCGGGATCTCGTCGAGCTTGACGACGACCCCGTCGATCTCGTGCTCCACGGAGTGCCGGTGGTCGCCGTAGTACGCGATGAACTCCCGTACGCCTTCGAGGGAGTCGACGACCTTGTTGTGCCGGGCGGTGGGCAGGCCCCAGGAGTGCAGGAGGTCGTACGCCCGGGAGAGGCGGTCGAGAGTGAGGCCCTCGTGGGCGCCGATGCCGTGGACCACCATGTGGAGGGGGCGGGTGGCGGTGACCTTCGGGTCCTTCTGGCGCAGCGAACCGGCCGCCGCGTTGCGCGGGTTGGCGAAGGGCTTGTCGTCGGCGGCCACCAGCCGGGCGTTCAGCTCCTCGAAGGCCTCCATGGGGAAGAAGACCTCGCCCCGGACCTCGACCAGCGCGGGGATGTCCTCGCCCTTCAGGCGGTGCGGGATCTCGGCGATCGTACGGACGTTGGGCGTGATGTCCTCGCCGGTGCGGCCGTCGCCCCGGGTCGCCGCCCGGGTCAGCCGGCCGTGCTCGTAGGTGAGGTTGACGGCGAGCCCGTCCACCTTCAGCTCGCACAGGAAGTGGTGGTCGGGCGTGCCGACGTCCTTGGCGACGCGCTCGGCCCAGGCGGCCAGGTCGTCGGCGTCGAAGGCGTTGTCCAGGGAGAGCATGCGCTCGCGGTGCTCGACGGAGGTGAACTCCGTGACATAGGGTCCCGCGACCTTCTGGGTCGGGGAGTCCGGGGTGCGGAGCTGGGGGTAGTCCTCCTCCAGTGCCTCCAGGGACCGCATCAGCCGGTCGAACTCGGCGTCGCTGACGACCGGCCGGTCCTTCACGTAGTACCGGAAGCGGTGCTCCTCGATCTGCTCGGCCAGCAGCGCGTGGGTCTCCCGCACGCCCGCCGGAACCGTGCTCTCCTGCTCCACCCGCTCTTCGCCCGCCATCGTCCTGTCCTCCTGTGTACCCGTCGTCCCCGTCACTCAGGGTTGTCCGCGAGCGACCTCGCCGCCCGGGCGGTGTGGGCGAGCGCGGTGCGGGCGTAGGCGGGCGACGCACCCGCGAGACCGCACGACGGGGTGACCGTGACGGACTCGGCGAGAGTCCCCGGATTCAGCCCCAGCCTGCTCCACAGCTTCCTGACCCCCATGACGCTACCGCCCGGGTCTGACAATGCCGTCGTTGCCGCGTCGGTGGAGGGCACCACGCCCAGGAACAGCTGGGTACCGCCTTCGACGGCTTCCCCGATCGCCTCCTCCTCACGCTCCGTGAGCAAGGAGAAGTCGAACGAGATTCCGTCCGCCCCGGCCCGGCGCAGCAGCGCGAACGGCACCTCGGGCGCGCAGGAGTGGACGATCGCCGTCCCTTCCTCGCCCACGGCGGCGAGGACGTCGCGCAGGGTCGACTCGACGACCTGGCGGTCGACGGCGCGGTAGGTGCGGTAGCCGCTGGCGGAGCGGATCCGGCCGCGCAGGACCGCGGTCAGGGAGGGCTCGTCGAGCTGGAGGACCACCTCCGCCCCGGGCATCCGGCGGCGCACCTCGGCGAGGTGGGCACGGAGCCCCTCGGCCAGCGAGCCGGCCAGGTCGCGGCAGGCCCCGGCGTCGGCCAGCATGGCTTCTCCGCCGCGCAGTTCGAAGGCGGCGGCCAGGGCCCACGGCCCGGCGGCCTGGACCTTGAGCAGCCCCTCGTACCCCTGGGTGAACTCCTCCAGGGCGTCCAGGTCCTCCCCCAGCCAGGAGCGGGCGCGGCGGGTGTCGCGGCCGGGCCGGTCGCTGACCCGCCAGCCGCTCGGCTCGACGTGTCCGTACAGTTCGACGAGCATGCCGATCGTCCGGCCGATCATGTCCGCGCCCGGGCCGCGCGCCGGCAGCTCCGCCAGGTGCGGCATGCCCTGGCCGTCGGCGAAGGAGCCGGTGACGGTCTTCGCCGCCTCCCTCGCGTCTCCCCCCGGCATGGACCCGATGCCGGTCGCCGGACACCCGCTGAACTTGTTCTTCTCGCTCACGCGGGAAGCCTACGGTCCTCCGGGCGCGCCCGGTGTACGCGGGGCACGCGGTCGGCGGACCGGGCGGGGCCCAGGGGGGCCGGACGGTCTCAGCGGCCGGGCTTCAGCGAGGGGGCCGACGGCCTCAGCGGCCCGGGCGGACCGTGAGGTCGTTGACCTCGGCGTCGCGCGGCAGGTCGATCGCCATGAGGATCGTGGTGGCCACCGACTCGGGGTCGATCCAGCGCTCGGCGTCGTACTCCTTGCCCTCCTGCTGGTGCACCTTGGCCTGCATGGGGCTGGCGGTGCGCCCGGGGTAGACGGAGGTGACCCGCACGCCGTTGCCGTGCTCCTCGTGGCGCAGCGAGTCCGCGAGCGCCTTGAGGCCGTGCTTGCTCGCGGCGTACGCGCTCCAGCCGGCGTGGGCGGCGAGCCCCGCACCGGAGTTCACGAAGAGGACGTGGCCCCGGGCGGCGCGGAGCTGCGGGATGAGGAGGCGGGTGATCTCGGCGGGGGCGATCAGGTTGGCGTTGAGCTGGAAGTGCCAGGCCTTCGGGGTCAGCTCACCTACCGTGCCCAGCTCGACGACGCCCGCGATGTGCAGCAGGGTGTCGATCCGCTCGGGCACGGCCTGCTGTCCGAACGCCCAGGAGAGCCGGTCGGGGTTCTGGAGGTCACCGACGAGCGTCCGCGCGCCCGGGTAGCGGTCGGCGAGCTCCTTGGCCCGGCCTGCGTCGCGGGCGAGCAGGACGAGCTCGTCGCCGCGCTCCAGAAGACGGCGGGTGACGGCGGCCCCGATGCCGGAACCGGCGCCGGTGATGAGATGAGTAGGCATGGGCCGATCCTAGGCGGAGCGGTGATCACTGGAGGCCGACGGACTCCTCCAGGAGCAGGGCCTTGCGCTCGGCGAGGTCGCGGGCGATCACCATCTCGTCGGCGTTCGTACGGGCCTTCGCGGCCAGGAAGTCCACCGAGACCCCGACAAGCCGCCCGCCTGCCGCCTGCCCCCGTCCGCGACGACCTTTATCAGGCCGCTCTCGGAACCGCCCCAGACCAGGGTGTGCCCGCCTCTGCCGAGCAGCTCGGCGAACTCCCGGGCGGGCACGGTGTAGCGGTCGTCGAGGTCGGCGGCGGAGAGGAAGACGCAGATGTTCGTGACTCCACCCACGCGTGAACGCGCGGGATTCCTGCGTCGGTGGCTAAGCCGCCGCACAGAGGACCAGCCCGGCCCTGTTGAGGACGTTCGTCGCGCCGACGTGGTCCGCATTCGCCGCGAACCCGCACGCCGTGCACTGGAATCTTTCCTGGGTGACGCGGTTCTCCTTCGCGGTGTGCCCGCAGTCGGGGCACGTGCGGGAGGTGTTGCGCGCGTCCACCGGGATCGTGAGGCGACCGGCACTCTCAGCCTTGTTCGCCAGAATTCCGAGGAACTGCGCCCAACCCGCGTCGAGGATGCTGCGGTTGAGGCCGGCCTTCGCGGCAGCACCGTTCGGCAGGAAGCCGCCGGGCTGCTCGGGGTCGGCCTTGGGTGCAGGTGCTCTGGTCATGCCCGCTGTGTTCAGTCGCTCGTGCGCGATCACGTCGTGGTGGGTGATCAGCGTTCGTGCGGTCTTGTGGTGGAAGTCCGCGCGTTGCCGCCGAATCCTGCCATGCAGTTCGGCGACCTTCCGGGCCGCCGCTCGGTGGCGCTTGGTGCGCTGCCGAGTCCGCTTCGGGAACGTCGCGAGGTGCCGCTGCGCTTCGGCAAGTTCGGCTGCCATCGCCCGGAGGAAGCGCGGGTTGGCGACATGTTCGCCGTCCGAGGTGGTGAAGAAGTGGGCGACGCCCATGTCGATACCGACCATCGCCCCGGTGGGCGGCAATTCCTCGGCGGGCACGTTGTCGCAGGCAAGGACGACGTACCAGCGGTTACCTTCGCGCTTCACACTGATCGTCTTGACGCGGCCCCGTGTAGGCCGGTGCTGGTGCACACGCACGTGCCCGACACCCTGGAGGCGTACACGGGTCTGACGGTCGTGCGGGGTGGAGTTCCAGCGGCAGCCGTCGCCATCCTTGGGGAAGGTGACGGTGTCGAAGTGCCCTGCGCCCTTGAAGCGGGGGTAGCCCGGGCTCTGCCCGGCCTTGACCCGGCGGAAGAACGCCTGGAATGCCTTGTCGAGACGGCGCAGGGTGGCCTGTTGGGAGGAGAACGACCAGCGGCCCTGCCGATCCGGGTCATATGCGCGGATGTCTTTGAGCTGGGCGGACTGGTCGCCGTACGTGATGCCTGTCTTCGAGCTGTGCCGGTAGGCGTCCCGGCGCTCCTGCAACGCGCTGTTGTACAGGGAGCAGTGGTCCCGCAGCATCCCGCCCAGCACGACCGCCTGACGGGCCGTGGGGCGCAGGAGGAACTTGTACGCGCGGATCACGAGCCGTCCCCCCTTCTTCCACGGGCGTTCCCGTTGGATGTTGATGTACTTCTCGACCGTCGGCGCGGATACCGCACCGACCGAGGCGGCGAAGTACGACGATGACCACAGGGTAGGCATCCGTGACTTCAGGTGCGGGAACTCCTCCGGCCAAGCACTGATGGAGCCACCGTACGACCCGCCTCGGACACTCCCCCGTTCCGGTGAGGATTCCGGTCAACGGGGGACTGGGGAAGATTCCGGGCCCGTACGCCGCTGAAAGAGGCATGACTTCCACCCGAGGACACCACATCATCGTCGAACCGGGCACCGAGCACGTCAGGGCGGTGCACGAAGGACAGGTGCTGGCCGAGAGCCGCCGCCCGCTCGTGCTGCGGGAGACGGGCTGCCCGGACCGCTACTACCTGCCGCCCGAGGACGTCCGTACGGAACTGCTCACCCCGTCACAGACCACCACCCACTGTCCGTTCAAGGGGGACGCCTCCTACTGGTCGCTGCCCGGCGCCGCCGATCTGGTCTGGGCCTACCCGGAGCCGAAGCCCGGAGTCGCCGCGATCAAGGACCACTTCTGCTTCTACGGGACGGAGGCCGTGACCGACTGACCCAGGGCCCGTGCCCCGCACCTCGGGAGGTCTTCTCAGCCGGGGCGACGAGTTCGCGACCCCGCCCCGGTCTCCCCTCCCATGGACAGGATTCTCTCCGCCGACGGGACGCCGATCACCGATTCAGGAACCGATCCAGTGCAGGCTTGCCCTGACGCCTCCGCCCCGCCCGAAGTACCGGAGGGCATTCTCGGCCGACGGCAGACTCATACGAACACCTCCCCCGTACGGAACCACCTCGGCCCGGTCTTCGAACGCCAGGCCCCAGGCCGCGACCCACCCGTCCTCCCGGTCGCCCACCTCCTGAACGACGGCGAAAAGCCGTGGCATGGACTCGGCCACCACCTCCGCCAGCAGGGCCGCATACTCGTCATGCCCCGGCAGGGACAACAACCCTGGTTCCGAACGGGCTTCCGTCGTCGTCGGCACCTCGGTCATGGGCCTCTCCTTACCTGTCGCCACACTTTTGTTAAGTATAAATTTTCACTCAACACGATGCCATAGCACGTTCGGGTGACATCCGGTCGGCCTCTGTCGGGCAAGTTCCGGCGTGATCACACACCGGGAGGACGCAGGCGCTACCGTCGATTCCGATTCATGAGCAGAGCCCAGGAGGCAGAGCAGTGACCGATACGTCCAGCCCCACCGTCTGGCGGCGCTGGCTCGCCTTCGAACTCACCCGGCTACGCCGGGAAGCCAGCCTTGAACAGAAGGACGTTGCCAAGGCGCTGCGATGCACGGTCGCCAAGGTCTCGTACTACGAGACCGCCGACCGGCCTGTCGTGGTCAAAGATCTCGATGAAGTGCTGCTCCCTCTCTACAACGTCCCGGAGGATCGCTGGCCGGCCTACCTTCGCGCAGCCAAGGACGCGCGGAAGAAGGGCTGGTGGGAGACGTACGGCGGGCCATCCATTCCCAGTTGGTTCTCGCTCTTCGTCGGGCTGGAGCAGGGCGCTTCACAGATCCGCGCGTACGAGAGCGAGGCAGTCCCCGGCCTTCTCCAGACCCGCGCCTACACCGACGCCATCACCCGCCGCGGAACAGCCGAACGCGCAGAAGACGAGATCGAGCGTCAGATCAAGCTGCGTCTGACGCGGCAGGACGCCCTCAACCGCGTCTCCAACCCGCTTCGCCTGTGGGTCGTGCTCAATGAAGCAGTACTCCGCCGGGTCGTCGGCAGCCCAGCCATCATGAGGGACCAGCTCCTGCGCATGGCCGAGATGGCACGCCATCCGAAAATCACCGTCCAGGTCCTCCCCTTCTCCCACGGCGCACACCCCGGCATGGCCGCAGGACCGTTCCAGATCCTCGGCTTCCCGTGGCCCACGGATCCTGGCGTGGCCTACGTTGAACACCGCGCGGGAGCCGTCTACCTCGAAGCTCCCCACGAGATCGAGGCGTATACGGTGGCCTTCGAGCATCTGGTGGCACTCGCCCTGAGTCCGGACGAGTCAGTCAAGATGGTGCGCGACATCGCCGAGGAGTACACATGACCACCCCTGAGCCCGCCCCCCACCAAGCCGAACTCGACTCCGCCCACTGGCGCAAGTCCAGTTTCAGCGGTGACCAGGGTGCCTGCGTAGAGGCCGCCCCCTTGCGAGATGGCCGCATTGCCGTACGCAATAGCAACCACCCAGGAGCGGGAACCGTAATCTTCACCCGCACCGAGGTGGATGCCTGGCTCAAGGGCGTCAAAGCAGGCGAGTTCGACGACCTCGGATCTCACGGGTAGCAGGACGCCGTTGCCCGCTGACCTGAGTCCGGCTCCCCTTCACGTGAGTCATCCGGCCAGGGGCGCGCATCGGCCCTATGGACCGGGGCCTTTCACAAGGCCCCGGTCGCGGGCTCAGGCCCCCGCCGCCACCCGCTCGCGGCGGACCGTCGTCGCGATGGTGGCCGAGCCGACCACGCGGGTGCCGTCGTAGAGGACGACGGCCTGGCCGGGGGCCACGCCCCGGACCGGCTCGGTGAAGGCGACGTGCAGCTCGGAGCCGTCCACCAGTTCGGCCGTCACCTCGCACTCGCCGCCGTGGGCGCGGAGCTGGGCGGTGTACGTTCCCGGACCGGACGGGGGCGTTCCGCACCAGCGCGGCTTGATCGCGGTCAGGGACGTCACGTCCAGGGCCTCGACGGGGCCGACGGTGACGGTGTTGTTCACCGGGGAGATGTCGAGCACGTAGCGCGGCTTGCCGTCGGGGGCGGGGTGGCCGATCCTCAGGCCCTTGCGCTGGCCGATGGTGAAGCCGAACGCGCCGTCGTGGGTGCCCAGCTTCGTACCGGACTCGTCCAGGATGTCGCCCTCGGCCGGTCCGCCGAGGCGCTCGGCCAGGAAGCCCTGGGTGTCGCCGTCCGCGATGAAGCAGATGTCGTGGCTGTCGGGCTTCTTGGCGACGGCGAGGCCCCGGCGCTCGGCCTCGGCGCGGATCTCGTCCTTGGTGGTGAGGGTGTCACCGAGCGGGAACATCGCGTGGGCGAGCTGCTTCTCGTCCAGGACGCCGAGCACGTAGCTCTGGTCCTTGGCCATGTCGGAGGCGCGGTGCAGCTCGCGGCTGCCGTCCTGCGCGAGCACGACCGTGGCGTAGTGGCCGGTGCAGACGGCGTCGAAGCCGAGGGCGAGCGCCTTGTCGAGCAGCGCGGCGAACTTGATCTTCTCGTTGCAGCGCAGGCAGGGGTTGGGCGTGCGCCCGGCCTCGTACTCCGCGACGAAGTCCTCCACCACGTCCTCACGGAAGCGTTCCGCCAGGTCCCAGACGTAGAACGGGATGCCGATCACGTCGGCCGCGCGGCGGGCGTCCCGGGAGTCCTCGATGGTGCAGCAGCCACGCGCCCCGGTCCGGAAGGACTGGGGGTTGGCGGAGAGGGCGAGGTGGACACCGGTCACGTCGTGGCCCGCCTCGACGGCTCGGGCGGCGGCGACGGCGGAGTCCACGCCGCCCGACATCGCGGCGAGGACACGCAGGGGGCGCTGGGGAGTCTGAGTCATAGCCCCTCCAGGGTACGGGTCGCCGGGAACCGAACGCTCGCGGATATGCGTTGACGACCACATGGGGAACAACGGGAGCACCCGGGCGTCGCGGAAGCCGTCGGGCAGATCGTCGCGGAAGAAGTCCGGCGGCGGCGTCAGCCGGCGTGCGCTGCTGATCGGCGGCGGTGCGGTGGTGGCGGCGGGCACCGCCGCCGTCCTCACGCGCGAGGAGATGAAGCGGGCGTGGTGGCGGATACCGGGCGTGGAGAAGCCCCGCAGGCCCGGTGAGCTGGATTACGCGGGCGCCACCTGGGTCGCCGCCTCCGAGGCGAACTGGCGGCGGGCGAACCGGCCGGACGACTTCCGGGTCGACCGCGTGATCATCCATGTCACCCAGGGCAGCTTCGACAGCGCGGTGCGGGTCTTCCAGGACCCCTCCCACCGGGCCGCGACGCACTACATCGTGGGCCAGGACGGCCGGGTGGTGCAGATGATCCGTGAGCTGGACGTGGCGTACCAGGCGGGCAACCGGTCGTTCAACGAGCGGGCGGTCGGCATCGAGCACGAGGGGTTCGTGGACCGGCCCGGGGACCTCACGAAGGAGATGTACGAGTCGTCGGCGCGGCTCACGGCGTCGATCTGCGCGCGGTACGGCATCCCCATCGACCGCGAGCACATCATCGGGCACGTGGAGGTGCCCGGCACCGATCACACGGACCCCGGGCCGCACTGGGACTGGGACCGCTATCTGAAGCTGGTGCGGCGGGCGGCGACGGCACCACCGACGCCGACACCTTCGGCTTCCGCGTCGGCGCAGGCCCAGTAGCGGCCGTCAGCTCAGCCCGGCCGTCCGCGCCCGCTCCACCGCCGGGCCGATCGCCTGGGCCAGCGCCTTCACCTCGTCCTCGGTGGAGGTGTGGCCGAGCGAGAAGCGCAGGGTGCCCCGGGCCAGTTCCGGGTCGGTGCCGGTGGCCAGGAGGACGTGGCTGGGCTGCGCGATCCCGGCGGTGCAGGCGGATCCGGTGGAGCACTCGATGCCCTGGGCGTCCAGCAGGAGCAGGAGCGAGTCGCCCTCGCAGCCGGGGAAGCTGAAGTGCGCGTTGGCCGGGAGCCGCCCGGCCGGGTCCGGGTCGCCGCCGAGGACGGCGTCCGGGACCGCGTGGCGCACGGCGGCCACGAGGTCGTCGCGGAGTGCGCCGACGCGCCGGGCGAAGTGCTCGCGCCCCTCGGCGGCCAGCCGCCCGGCCACCGCGAAAGAGGCGATGGCGGGCACATCGAGGGTGCCGGAGCGGACGTGCCGCTCCTGGCCGCCGCCGTGCAGCACGGGTACGGGGGTGTGGTCGCGGCCCAGCAGCAGCGCGCCGATGCCGAACGGGCCGCCGATCTTGTGGCCGCTCACCGTCATCGCGGCCAGCCCGGAGGCGGCGAAGTCGACCTCCAGCTGGCCGAAGGCCTGCACGGCGTCGGCGTGCATCGGGATCCCGAACTCGGCGGCAACCGAAGCCAGTTCCCGTACCGGCATGATCGTGCCGATCTCGTTGTTGGCCCACATCACGGTGATCATCGCGATGTCGTCGGGGTCGCGGAGGATCGCCTCGCGCAGGTCTTCGGGGTGCACCCGGCCGTAGCGGTCGACGGGGAGATAGTCGACGGTCGCGCCCTCGTGCTCGGCGAGCCAGTCGACGGCGTCCAGAACGGCGTGGTGTTCGACGGGGCCGGCGAGGACCCGGGTGCGGCGGGGGTCGGCGTCGCGGCGGGACCAGTAGAGGCCCTTGACCGCGAGGTTGTCGGCCTCCGTGCCGCCGGAGGTGAACACCACCTCGCTGGGACGTGCGCCGAGGGCGTCGGCGAGGGTTTCTCTGGACTCCTCGACGGTACGGCGGGCCCTGCGGCCGACCGCGTGCAGCGAGGACGCGTTGCCGGTGAGGGAGAGCTGGGCGGTCATCGCCTCGATCGCTTCGGGAAGCATCGGCGTGGTCGCGGCGTGGTCGAGGTAGGCCATGGTGGGGCCGATTCTACGAGCCCGGGGCGGGGCGCATGGCGGGGCGTCTCGCGGAGCGGCGGCCGCGCACGGGCGCACGGGGGTGCGGCGGACCCGCCCGGCGTCCGGTCCGGAGCCCGATCCGGACCGGGGTGGCGGCTCGGAGCGCCGCGTCAGCCGGCCAGGTCCCAGGCGACCGTGCCGTTGACGGTGACCAGGACGGCCAGGACGACCAGGTCCGCGACGCCCAGGGCGAGGCCGAGCCGGGCGCGGCCGGGGCGGCGGGTGCGGCGGGCCAGGGCCAGCAGCGCCATCACGATCGCGGTGGGGCCGAGCAGCAGGTTGAAGACCAGCAGCCCGACGAGGCCGAGGACGAAGGAGGCGACGGCGAGCCCGTCCGCCTCCCGGCCGGTGGTCCGGCGCGGAGCGGAACCGGGGGTCTTCCCCGGTGCCGCGCCGGGGTCGTCGGTGTTCTTGTCGATGACGTCGTCCGTACGGCGGGCGCGGTCGATGAGGGTGGGGGTCACGGTGCGAGCTCCTTCGGGTCGGTCCGGACGGGGTGGGCTCGGCTGGGGCTGCGGGTGCGGGTGCGGATCAGCAGGTACGGATGGCGCGTACGGGCACGGGTACGCGGGTCAGCGGGCACGGCGTTCGCGTACGGCGAAGATCAGCAGCCAGCAGCCGATCACGCTCGCGGCGGCCAGGGAGACCGGAACCGGAAGCTGGGCGACCGCCCCGAGGGCGATGCCCAGGAGCAACAGCGCGGCGACGAGGACGAGCACGGCGGAACCTCTCTGTGCGACGACGAATGCCGTTCGGAGTACGAGTGTTCACTGACTTGCCAGCCTAAACCTGTGACCCCTTCCTCGACTCGGAGAACGGTTGTTTACTGAATGGCATGAGTCACACCGCCGGAATTCGCCAGACCCGGAAGCTGAGGACCCGCCAGGCCCTGCTGGACGCCGCGCTCGGGCTGCTGGAGCACCAGAGCCTGAGCAGCCTGGGGCTCCGGGAGGTCACCCGGGCCGCCGGGGTCACCCCCACCGCCTTCTACCGGCACTTCGAGGGCACCGCCGCTCTCGGGGTGGCCCTGGTGGAGGAGACGCTGGGCAGCCTGCACGGGCTGATCGCCGCGGTGCTCATGGAGACGGGCGACAGCGAGGAGCGGGTGGAGCGCAGCGTGGAGGCGATAGCGCGCCATGTCGCGGCGCAGCCCGCCCACTTCCGCTTCATCGCCCGGGAGCAGCACGGCGGGGTGGGCCCGGTCCGCGAGGCCATCGCGGCGCAGTTGTTCCGGTTCGCGGAGGAGGTGGCGGCGGCGCTCGGCGAGGAGCCGGGGGCGGCGGGGTGGAGCGAGGAGGATCTGCTGATGCTGGGCGGGTTCTACGTGGACCACATGGTCATGACCGCCTCGGCCCTGCTGGAGGCCGGCCCGGAGCGCGAGCGGGAGGTGGTCCGGCGGACCAGGCGGCGGCTGCGGCTGGTGTCGATCGGCCGCGCCCACTGGCTCGACGAGGCGCCCGCGCCGGACTGAGAGCGGCGCACCCGCCCGGAACCGCCCGCGGCGGGCGGACGCCCGGGACCGACAGCGCAACCCGCCCGGCACCCGGCAGCGGCACGCATGGGCGCCCGGCGCCCGGCGGCAGCGGCCCGCCCGGGAGGCCCCGGACGGGTGTGGAGGCCGCTCCCGTACGTCCGTACGGTCTACTTCGTGCGCGGAGCCTTCGCCAGCTGGCGGGACTGGGCCACGAGGCGGTCGGCGCTGTCCCAGACCTCGGCGTCCTCCTCCAGGAACCCGCCCGCGAGGTTGCGGGTGGTGATGGCGACGCGCAGCGGGCCCGGGGCGGGGCGGCAGCGGATGTGCGTGGTCAGCTCGACGGTCGGCGTCCAGCCGGTCAGGCCCAGCTCGAACGAGGTCGGCGGCAGCGCGTCCACGGTGAGCAGCAGGGAGAGCGGGTCGGGGTCGCGGCCGTCCGCGAGGCCGAACCAGCCGCGCATCTCGCCCTTGCCGGACGGGGCGCCGACCGCCCAGCCGACCGTGGCCGGGTCCAGCCGGATGTCCAGGCGCCCGGTGATGGCGGAGCTGCCGGGGATGGGGGCGTCGCCGTCGGCCGGGCCGAGGCAGTGCTCGCGGGCGGGCATGACGGGCGGCAGGGCCGTGGTGCGGACGTCGTCGGGGAGCGCGTCCAGGTCGCCGTAGGTGGCCAGGACCCGGATGCGCTCGACCTCACTGCCGTCCTCGGCGTACTGGAAGAGGGAGGCCTGGCCGGTGGAGAGGGTCCGGCCGGTACGGACGGCCTGGGTCCGGATCACGGCGGGGCCGGGGACCGAGGCGGTGAGGTAGTGGGCCGAGACCGAGAACGGGTCGGGGTGCGGCAGGGCCTCACCCAGCGCGCGGCCGATGAGGGCCAGCAGATAGCCGCCGTTGACGGCCTGGATGATGGTCCAGCCCGCGGAGAGGGTCGCGTCGTAGACGCCTTCCTCGCGCAGGGTGACCGCGGTGTCCCGGTCGAACTCGCTGTCGCCGATGGTTGCCGGGGCGGTCTGCGCCGCCTCTGTCGCTGCCTGTGCCATGGCATGCACCGTACACGGAACACATTACTAAGCGGTAGCTTTTTGCGGGACCCGTTCCCACCGCACCTCTTCACGGCACCCGCTCACCGGCCCGCGCCTCCTACGCCTCCTCCGCCCGCGCCGAGGACCGGTTGTACGCGCGCGGCGCCCGCCAGTGGAAGCGCAGGGCCAGCAGTCGCAGCGTGAAGGCGGCGATCACCGCCAGGCCGCTGGTCAGGGCGTTGAGCGCGTCGAAGCGGATGCACAGGACGACCATGGTCGCGCCGACGATCGCGGGCACCGCGTACAGGTCGCGGTCCCAGCGCAGCAGCGAGGGCACCTCGTTGGCCAGGACATCGCGCAGCACGCCGCCGCCGACCGCCGTGGCCAGGCCCAGCGCCGCCGACGCGGTGAGCCCGAGGCCGTACTCGTACGCCTTGACCGTGCCGGCCACACAGAACAGGCCGAGGCCCGCCGCGTCGAAGACGTTGACCCCGGCCTGGATGCGCTCCACGTGCGGGTGGAGGAAGAAGACCAGACCGGCGGCGAAGAGCGGGGTGATGAAGTAGCCGAGGTCGGTGAAGGCGGCGGGCGGGACGGCGCCGATCATCACGTCACGGAACAGCCCTCCGCCCAGCGCTGTCACCTCGGCGAGAACGGCGATGCCGAAGACATCGAAGTTCTTGCGTACGGCGAGCAGGGCGCCCGAGATCGCGAAGACGAAGATCCCGGCGAGGTCGAGCGCATGCTGGACGGAGGGCGTGAACAGTTCGGTGAGCACCGGACAATTGTGCCGGTCCTACTCGGCGGCTCCGTCCTTCCCGGCTACGGCGCCCTTCGCCGGTGCGGCCTCCTTGGCCGGTGCGGCCTCCTTGGCCGGTACGGCGACGGGCGCGTCGGCCTGGCCCGGCACCTGGGCGGGCCCCTCCGGAGCGTCACCCTCCGAGACCTCCACCGCCTCGGCCGCGACCGCCTCCGTGGCGACGACCGCCTCGATCCCGGTGGCCAGGGTCTGCTTGACCGTCCCGGCCTCGATCTCGGCCGTGAAGTGGCAGGCGACCCGGTGGCCGTCTCCGGTGTCGAGCAGCGGCGGGCGCTCGGTGGCGCACTTGGTCTCCTGCACCCACGGGCAGCGGGTGTGGAAGCGGCAGCCGGCCGGCGGGTTGGCCGGGGAGGGCAGGTCGCCGTGGAGCAGGATGCGCTCGCGGCGGTCCTCCACCTCCGGGTCGGGCACCGGGACGGCCGACATCAGCGCCTTGGTGTACGGGTGCCGGGGCCCCGCGTACAGCGCGTCGCTCGGCGCCTCCTCGACCAGCCCGCCCAGGTACATCACCCCGATGACGTCCGAGATGTGCCGGACGACGGCGAGGTCGTGGGCGATCACCAGATAGGTGAGGCCCAGCGACTCCTGGAGCTCCTCCAGCAGGTTGATCACCTGCGCCTGGACCGAGACGTCGAGCGCGGAGACGGGCTCGTCGCAGATGATGACGTCCGGTTCCAGGACCAGTGCGCGGGCGATGCCGATGCGCTGGCGCTGGCCGCCGGAGAACTCGTGCGGGTAGCGGGAGAGCGCGTTGGCCGGAAGACCGACCCTGGCGAGGATCTCCTTGATCTTCTCCCGGCGCTCGGCCTGGTCCTTGCCGATGTTGTGGGCGGCCATGCCCTCGGAGAGGATCGACTCGATGTTCTGCCGGGGGTTGAGGCTGCCCAGCGGGTCCTGGAAGACCATCTGGAGGCGGCGGCGGAAGTTCCGCATCTCCTCGGCGGGCAGCTTCGCGAGGTCGGTGCCGTCGAAGACGACGGCGCCCTCGGTGATGTCGTTCAACCGCAGCACCGCACGGCCGAGCGTCGTCTTGCCGCACCCCGACTCACCGACCAGGCCGTAGGTCTGGCCCGCCTCCACGCTGAGCGAGACACCGTCGACGGCGTAGACGTGGCCCACCGTACGGTCGAAGAAGAGGCCCTTCTTCACCGGGAAGTGGACTTTGACGCCGTCCAGTTCGAGCAGACTCATGCCGGGACCTCCGCGGTGGGCAGGACCGGGTTGACGCAGCGGACCCGGTGTCCGGCCGCGCGTGGTTCGGTCAGTTCGGGGGTGCCGGTCAGGCACTCCATCGTGTAGTGGTCGCAACGGGGTGCGAAGGCGCAGCCGTCGGCCCAGGCGATTTTGTCGTTGATGGAGCCGCGGATCGGGTTGAGCGGCTCACCACGGGGCGCGTCGAGCCGCGGGATGGAGCCGAGCAGCCCGTGCGCGTACGGGTGGGTGGGGTGGGCGAACAGCTCGCGGCGGCCCGCCGACTCCACGGCCCGGCCCGCGTAGAGGACGTTGACCTCGTCGCAGAGGCCGGCCACCACGCCCAGGTCGTGGGTGATCATCAGCAGGGCGGTGCCCTCCTGGTCGACCAGTTCCTTGAGCAGCTCCAGGATCTGCGCCTGGATGGTGACGTCCAGCGCCGTGGTCGGCTCGTCCGCGATCAGCAGGCGGGGCGCGCAGGCCACCGCCATGGCGATCAGCGCGCGCTGGCGCATGCCGCCGGAGAGCTGGTGCGGGTACTCCTTGAGCCGCCGGTCCGGGTCGGGGATGCCGACCCGGTCGAGCAGGGACACCGCTTCCCTGCGGGCCTTCTCGCCCCTGAGGCCGCGGTGGCGCCGGAGGATCTCGGTGACCTGGATGCCGATGGGGACGACCGGGTTCAGCGAGGAGAGCGGGTCCTGGAAGATCATCGCGAGCTGGCTGCCGCGCATGTCGCGGAGCTTCCGCTCGCCGAGGGTCAGCAGGTCCTGTCCGTCGAACGCGGCCCGCCCCCCGATCCGTACGCCCTTGCGCGGCAGCAGCCCCATCAGGGCCAGCGAGGTGACGGACTTGCCGCACCCCGACTCGCCCACCAGGCCCACGACCTGGCCCTGGTCGACGTCGAAGGAGACGCCGTCCACGGCCGTGGCGTCCTTGCGGCCGCGCGCGGTGAAGGTGACGCTGAGTTCTTCAACTGAGAGCAGTGGCATGGGACTTCAGCCTCGCAGCTTCGGGTCGAGGGCTTCGCGCATGGCCTCGCCGAGCAGGGTGAAGCCGAGTGCCGTGATGATGATGCCGATGGCCGGATAGGCGGCCATCATCGGCTCGTTGTCGAAGAAGCGCTGTGCCTGGGAGAGCATCACGCCCCATTCGGGAACGGCCGGGTCGGGGTTGCCGAGCCCCAGGTAGGAGAGGGCCGCCGCCTCGATGATCGCGGTGGCCAGGCTCAGCGTCGCCTGGACGATCACCGGGCTGAGCGAGTTCGGCAGGATCTGGGTCAGCACGATCCGCTTGCGCCGGATGCCGACCGCCTTCGCGGCGAGCACGTAGTCCGCGCCGCCCTGCACCAGCATCGAACCGCGCAGCAGGCGGGCGAAGATGGGGATCTGGACGACACCGACGGCGATCATCACGGTGGTCAGCGACTGTCCGAGCACGGCGGCGATGGAGACGGCCAGCAGCAGGGACGGCAGCGACAGCATGATGTCGGTGATGCGCATGATCACGGTGTCGACGCGCTTGCCGATCCTGCCGCCGAGGGTGGCGGCCGCGCCGGAGAGGATGCCGACCGTGGCACCGACGATCAGGCCGATGAGCATGGAGACCACACCGACCAGGAGCGTCTGCCGGGCCCCGACGAGCCAGCGGGAGAACATGTCGCGGCCCAGGTGGTCCAGGCCGAACCAGTTCTCGCCGCGCATGCCCACGAACTTGCCCTGGTTGGGGAAGACTTCGGCGCGCCAGTTCTGGGCGGTGGGGCCGTGCGGGGCCAGCATCGGCCCGACGACGGCCACGACCACGAACGCGGCGATGATGGCCGCGCCGATGATGGCCATCTTGCTGGACCGCATCCGGCGGAACGCCTCGCGCCACAGGCTGCTGCCCGAGACGGACTCGGAGCTCTGGGTCAGCTCGGCGAGACGGTCGATCTTGTCTGCTTTGTTGGTCAGAATCGTCACGTCAGTGCACCCGCACTCTCGGGTCGATGATGCTGTACGCGAGGTCGACCAGCAGGTTGATCAGCACGTACACCATCGCGATGAAGAGAATGAACCCGACGAGGACCGGGTAGTCGCGGCCGTCGATCGCGGTACGGATGAAGGAGCCGATGCCGCCGAAGTCGAAGACGGACTCGGTGAGCACCGCACCGGAGAGCAGGCTGCCGGTCAGCAGGCCGACCGCGGTGATCACCGGCAGCAGCGCGTTGCGCAGCACATGGCGGCCGCGGACGACGTGCTTGTCCAGGCCCTTGGACTCGGCCGTGCGGATGTAGTCCTCGCCGAGCACCTCCAGGACGCTGGCGCGGGTCATCCGGACGATGACGGCGAGCGGAATCGAGGCGAGCGCGAGGGCGGGCAGGACCAGATGCATGATCGCGTCCCAGCTCGCGTCGAACTCGCCGGTCAACAGCCCGTCCAGGACGGCGAATCCGGTGACGTCGGTGGCGTTGAGGCCGGTGGTGAGCCGCCCCTGGCTCGGGAACCAGCCCAGTTGGACGGAGAAGATCCCGCGCAGCAGCATGGCGAGGAAGAAGACCGGGATGCAGATGCCGAGCAGCGACCCGGAGACGGACGCGACGTCCAGCCAGCCGCCGCGCCGCTTCGCCGCCAGATACCCCATCGGGATGCCCACGGCGACGGCGATCAGGATCGCGGCCACGCTCAGCTCCACGGTGGCCGGGAAGCGGAGGGCGAATTCGTCCCACACCGGCTGCCCGGTCTGGGTGGAGGTTCCGAGGTCGAGCTCGAAGATGCGCTTCAGGAAGCGCCAGTACTGGACGTGCACCGGCTCGTCGAGCCCGAGTGCACGGTTGATCCTCGCCACTTCGGCTTCGGTGGCCCGCTCGCCCAGGATCGCCGATGCGGGTCCGCCGGGCAGTCGGTTCAGCCAGAGGAACAGCAGGACCGACAGGCCGAGCAGGGTGGGAATGAGCTGGAGAAGTCTTCTGACGACGAGTCGCAGCACCCCGCATGCCCCTTTCTCACGTGCGTCGATGCGGGTCCGCCCGGCCACCTGGTAACTGTGGCCGGGCGGACCCGCTGGTGTGCGATTACTTGAAGGAGACCTCGGCGAAGTTCTCCTGTGTCAGCGGGGAGACCTTCGGCGGGTTGACGTTCTTGGCGAACGCGATCGCCGGCGGGGACGACGAGATCGGCACGCCCGGGACGTACTCCATGATCGCCTCGTTGGCCTTCTTGTAGGCATCGGTGCGACCGGCGGTGTCGGCGATCTGGGAGGCCGCGTTCACGACCTCGAAGAGCTTCTTGTCCTTGAAGCCCCACTGGGCGTCGTGCTTGGAGAACCAGGTGCCGATGAAGTTGAAGCCGTCGTTGAAGTCACCGGTCCAACCCAGCAGGTGCAGGGAGCAGGAGCCGGACTGCACGGCGTCCAGGTAGTCCGGGGCCCACTTCATGGCCTTCGGCTTGACGGTGATGCCGGCCTTCTCCAGGTCGGCCTTCATCAGCTCGAAGAGGTCCTGCGGGGCGGGCATGTAGGGGCGGGTAACCTCGGTCGGGTAGCAGAAGTCGACGGTCAGCTTCTCCTCACCGGCCTGCTTGAGGAGGTCCTTCGACTTGGCGGTGTCGAACGGGTACGTCTTCACCTTGTCCGAGTACCCGGCGACCGTGTCGGGCATGAACTGGGTCGCCGCCTTGCCGCCCTCGGGCAGCTGGGTCTTGACGAGGTTCTCGCGGTCGATGGCGTGCGAGATGGCCTGCCGGACCTCCAGCTTCTCCAGCGCCGGGTTGGCCGACTGGGTCATGCCGACGTAGAAGATGTTGAAGACGTCACGGGTCGGGACCTCGAAGCCCTGCTTCTCCAGCGTGGTCACATCGGCGGGCGAGACCAGGTCGTACCCGTCGATGTCACCGGCCTGGAGGGCCTGGCGGCGGGTCTCCTCGGTGGAGATGGTGCGGAAGACCAGGTTCTTCACCTTGGCCTTGTCGCCCCAGTAGCCGTCGAAGCGCTCCAGGGAGACTTCCTTGTTCCCCTTGTTCCACTTGGTGATCCTGTACGGGCCGGTACCGGCGACCGTGCCGGCCTCCTGGCTGTACTTGGGGTACGTGATCGCGTCACCCTTGGCGGTCGCGTCCTGCTTCGCGTACTCCTGGATCGCCTTGGGCGAGTGGATCGCGAGCGCCTGGAGGGAGAAGCCGCCGGGCAGGTTCGCCGTGGTCTCGTTGACCTCGATGACGGCCGTGTTCTCGTCCTTGGCGGTGCAGGACTTGTAGTTCGCCTTGGGCGCCTCGGCGTCCTCGTTCGTCGCGAACCCGCCCATGATCTTCTGCCAGTAGTACGAGACCGCGCTGGACTGGTACGTACCCTTCCAGTTGAACCAGTGGTCGTAGTTCGCGCAGACCGCGGCGGCGTTGAGCGCCTCACCGTCGTGGAACTTCACGCCCTGGCGCAGGTTGAACGTCCAGACCTTGCCGGCCGCGTCGCTCTCCCACTTCTCGGCGAGGCCGCCGACCAGCTTGCTGCCACCGGGCTCGTGCTCCAGCAGCGCTTCGAACGCCTGACGGGTGACGCGGAACGTCTCGCCGTCGCTCGCGAGGGCCGGGTCGAGGGAGCCGGGGTCACCGGAGCCGGCGAAGACGAAGGTGTCCTTGTCGCCCCCCTTGGAGCCGCCCTCGTCCCGCTCGCTCGAACAGCCCGTGGCGATCAGACCGACAGCGACCGCTGTCGTGATCGCCCGGACAGCCCGGGACTTGAATATGCGCATGGGTCCACCCCTGGTTCGCCATGTGGTGAGGTTGATGGCCGCACACTACAGACGGGGTACACCGCAAGAGAACAGTCCGGATAGCGGTGAGACCTAGTCGAGACCCGGACAGTTAACAAACCGTCCAGTTCCGGGACATCCCTCCGTGGGGAGTTAACAGGCCGGACATCTGGGGGTGTTCGGCGGTGCGGGGATGCCGGGCGGACCGGCCGGAGCGGGAGGCCGCGCAGGTCAGCGGCGGCGTCCCCCGGGGTGGCGGGGACGGTCAGCGGTGGCGCTGGGGCGGGTAGCCGTACCCGGGGGCGGGGGCCGGCGGCGGGCCCGCCGGGGCGTGCGGCTCACGGTCGTAGAACGGCCGGGCGTTGGCACGCAGCCACATCGCGACCGGGTCGTACTCGTCCGACATGGCGACGGTGGAGACGGGCAACCCGTCGGGGACCGCGCCGATGGACTGCCGCATCATCGTGCGCACCGCGTCGACGGAGGCCCGCCCGGAGTCGTACAGGTCGAGCCCGATCGCGAGATACGGGACACCCACCGCGGGGTGCACCCAGGCGCGGCGCAGCGAGCGGACGGCGGGGGTGCGGTGGGCGTTCTGGGTGAGCTGGGCGTAGAACTGCGGCAGCTCCACAGCGGGTTCGGTCAGCCGGAGCGGTCCGGCGGGGAGCCGGTCCAGGCCGGTGGAGATCCGGCGCAGGTCGAGCCAGGGGATGCCGACGCCGCCGCCGGGAGCGTGCGGATTGAGCCAGAGGCCCCAGCGGTCGGGGAAGAGCGTGCGGGCGATGTCCCGGCCGGAGAGCACCTCGTGGGCGCGGGTCCAGCCGCTGGCGGACAGCTCCTGGGCGGAGGTGACGCAGGGGGCGTACCCCAGGCCGTCGACCTCCATGGAGCCGTACTGCGCGTCCGGGGAGCCGGCCGTGCCGTGCCAGAGCAGCACCCAGACCCGGCCGTCGGCGAGGGCCGCGAGCAACTCCTCGTAGGCGTCGTAACGCCCGGGACCGACCTGGCGCAGCATGTGCTCGACCTTGCCGGCCGCCGCGGTGCCTGACGCACTCACCCTGGTCCCGCCCCTCATCGTTGTGTCCGACTCGCGCCGACGCTCCCGGGCACACGGGAGCGGCCCCGCCATCAAACCAGCTTATGCGCCACTTATGACACCGGCTTGACGCCATGGTCGGCCGGTGCCCGCCGGGCCGCTTCTCCGCACGCGCCTGTCGGCGGCTTGCGGCGCCGGTCCGTTCAGGGGCCTTCGCGGCGGTAGAAGGGACGTACCTTCTCGCGCATCCAGTCGCCCACCAGGTCGTCGGTCACATCCAGCAGCACCAGGTTCACCGGCCAGGGAACCTCGATGCGGCCGAGCGCCCGCCCCAGGGCGTCCATCGGGGCGCTGCCCGTACCGTCCCAGGCCGCGCACTCGACGCCGACGAAGAGGACGGGGTCGCCGCCCTCGATGCTGGCGAGCGCCCGGCGGGCGGTGGAGACCACGCCGGTGGCCTCGAACTCGGCGGAGACGGCGGTGAGGAAGTCGACCGGGTCGTGCTGCCAGTCCGGCTCGAACAGCCGTACGCGGCCCCCGGTGGCGGGGCCGTCCAGGGCGGTGCGCCCGGCCCGGCAGAGGTCGGCGACGGCGGGCGGGGGGATCGGTATGCCGACCGCGCCGCCCGGGTTCACCGCGATGCCGACCTGCGGGGGCAGCCCCCGGGCGAAGTCGCGGGCGGGCGCCACGGCGAAGGACATATGGCTGCCGACGCAGCTGAGGAACTGGCCCTCGGAGCTGAAGACCGGGACGTAGGCGGCGCCCTCGATGTCCATCATCGGCAGGTCCAGGTCGGCGCTGGCGGGCGAGCCCCCGTCGGGCAGCGGCACCCAGACCGAGCTGCGGCCGAGCACCTCCACGAGGCGGGCACCCGCGTCGGGGACGCCGAGGGAGGCGGCCAGCACCTCTTCCAGCTCGTTGGCGGGCCATGGGTGCGGGGGATGCGCCGGGGCCGGTGCCGGAATGTCCACTTCCTCTGTGCCTCTCTCCGCTGTCGTCGCTCGGCGCTGTCGTCGCCCGGCCAGAACCTTAACCGGCGCAGGCGGCCGGGGCCTCGCGGTCGGTGAAGGAGATCCGGCTCAGCGCGCTCGCGGCCGCCCGGTCCAGCAGGACCGCCGAACCGCAGCCGACGGGGAGCGCGCCCTGTTCGGCGGCGCGGATCAGCCGGGCCACCGCGCGCCGGTGGCGGGCGAAGGCGTAGCCGGAGACGCCCCGGCCGCGCTGCCGCTGGCCCTGGCGGGCGGTGGCGGGGTCCACGTCGAGGAGGATCAGACGGAGGAGGCGGCCCCGGCGGGCGGCGTGCCGGGCGAGCCAGCTCCGGACCCAGGCCTGCGTACCGCAGTCGTGGACGACGAGGGACTCGCCGGAGCGCAGGGCGGCCCGCAGCCCGAGGTAGTGGGCGGCGCGGACCAGGGGGCGGTAGAGGGCGTAGGGGAGTAAGGGGGGCAGGGCGGCGGCCCAGCGGTCGCGGGCGTCCTGGGAGTCGATCGCACGGCCGGTCACGGCCTGCCGGATCAGGGTGGACTTGCCGCCGCCGGGGAGCCCGGAGACGACGACGATGTCCCCGGTGGCGAAGTCGAGGCTGTACGGGGCGTGGCCGGTGCGCCCGCGCAGATCCTGTACCACCGGCGCGGGCACAGGCGCGGTGATCAGCTCACCCGCGCCCGCACCGGGCTGAGCGCACGCCTGCGGTGCGGGTGCGCCGGGCGGTACGCGCACCCCCGGCGCCGGCACGCCGGGCGGTAGGCACACCTCCGGGGCTGGTGCGCCTGGCTGTGCGGGCATCGCGCCGTGCGCGACCCCGGCCGGTACCGACCGCTGCAACGCCATCGCCCATCCCCCTGCTGTCGGGCCGCCCACGCCTGCTCCTGAAGTGTAAAGAAACGGCAAGGCTCCACAACCGTTCTCGCCGTTCACCGACCCGTTGCGGATCGGCCTCCCCACTCCGGCGCAATGCGTGCGATGATGACCGCGCCAACTGCATACCGGCCGTTCGAATCCGCGCGGGAGAGTTCCGGCCACAGTGTGAGCCGGGCGCCGAAGGAGCAAGATCCTCCCTTGAATCTCTCAGGCCCCGTACCGCGTGGATGAGGCAGATCTGAAAAGCGGGCCGCCCCGGCGGCTCCACCCAAGGTGCAAGCCGACACCCCCGCGACCGGGGGCACACCCCCTGTGGGGCTATCGGCGAACCTCTCAGGTTCCGATGACAGATGGGGAGGATCTCCGTCCCGACGTCGTCATGCCCTGGAGCCATGCCCATGAGCACTGCCCCCCGTCTCACCGCCCTCGACACGCTGCACCGCTCGCTCGGCGCCACCATGACCGACTTCGCGGGCTGGGACATGCCCCTGCGGTACGCGAGCGAGCGCGACGAGCACAACGCCGTACGGACCCGGGCGGGCCTCTTCGACCTCTCGCACATGGGCGAGATCACCGTCACCGGCCCCGAGGCGGCGGCCTTCCTGAGCTACGCGCTGGTGGGCAACATCGCCACCGTCGGCAACGGCCGGGCCCGCTACACGATGATCGTCCAGGAGGACGGCGGGATCGTCGACGACCTGATCGTCTACCGGCTGGGCGAGACCGAGTACATGGTCGTCGCCAACGCGGGCAACGCCCAGATCGTGCTGGACGCGCTGACCGAGCGCGTCGGCGGCTTCGACGCCGAGGTGCGCGACGACCGGGACGCGTACGCGCTGCTCGCGGTCCAGGGCCCCGAGTCCCCCGCCATCATGAAGGCCGTCACCGACGCCGACCTGGACGGGCTGAAGTACTACGCGGGCCTGCCGGGCACGGTCGCCGGGGTCCCGGCGCTCATCGCCCGTACCGGCTACACGGGCGAGGACGGCTTCGAGCTGTTCGTCGCGCCCGAGCACGCCGAGGCCCTGTGGCAGGCGCTGACCGAGGCCGGCGCGCCGCACGGCCTCATCCCCTGCGGCCTCTCCTGCCGGGACACGCTGCGCCTGGAGGCGGGCATGCCGCTGTACGGGCACGAGCTGACGACGGCGCTCACCCCGTTCGACGCGGGTCTGGGCCGGGTCGTGAAGTTCGAGAAGGAGGGCGACTTCGTGGGGCGCGAGGCGCTGAGGGCCGCCGCCGAGCGCGCCGAGACCGCCCCGCCGCGCAAGCTGGTCGGCCTGGTCGCCGAGGGTCGCCGGGTCCCGCGCGCGGGCTTCTCGGTCGTGGCGGACGGCAAGGTGATCGGCGAGGTCACCTCCGGCGCCCCCTCCCCCACCCTGGGCAAGCCGATCGCCATGGCGTACGTGGACGCGGCCTTCGCCGCCCCGGGCACCGAGGGCGTGGGCGTGGACATCCGGGGCACGCACGAGCCGTACGAGGTCGTCGCGCTGCCGTTCTACAAGCGCCAGAAGTGATATCCCGGAGGGAACGGTGCATTCCGGTCCCTCCGCACCGGCACGCAGGCGTCACGGAAGTGACGTACCTCCGTCTCACACCGTAAGACCACCGTTCATCAGCACTCCCCCGCGTACAGGAGAATTCAGGTCATGAGCAACCCCCAGCAGCTGCGGTACAGCAAGGAGCACGAGTGGCTGTCGGCCGTCGAGGACGGCGTGGCCACGATCGGCATCACGGAGTACGCGGCGAACGCGCTCGGTGACGTCGTCTACGCCCAGCTCCCGGAGGTCGGTGACACGGTGACCGCGGGCGAGACCTGCGGTGAGCTGGAGTCGACCAAGTCCGTCAGCGACCTGTACTCGCCGGTGACCGGTGAGGTGACGGCGTTCAACCAGGACGTCGTGGACGACCCCTCGCTGGTGAACTCCGCTCCCTTCGAGGGCGGCTGGCTGTTCAAGGTGCGCGTCACGGAGGAGCCGGCCGACCTGCTCTCCGCCGACGAGTACACCGCGTTCTCCGGCAACTGAGACCTTAAGGGACCCCCTGATGTCGCTTCTGAACTCCTCCCTCCACGAGCTGGACCCGGACGTCGCCGCCGCCGTCGACGCCGAGCTCCACCGTCAGCAGTCCACCCTCGAGATGATCGCCTCGGAGAACTTCGCTCCGGTCGCGGTCATGGAGGCGCAGGGCTCCGTCCTCACCAACAAGTACGCCGAGGGCTACCCGGGCCGCCGCTACTACGGCGGCTGTGAGCACGTCGACGTGGTCGAGCAGATCGCGATCGACCGGATCAAGGCCCTGTTCGGCGCCGAGGCCGCCAACGTCCAGCCGCACTCCGGTGCGCAGGCGAACGCCGCCGCGATGTTCGCGCTGCTGAAGCCGGGCGACACGATCATGGGCCTGAACCTGGCCCACGGCGGTCACCTGACCCACGGCATGAAGATCAACTTCTCCGGCAAGCTCTACAACGTGGTCCCGTACCACGTCGACGAGAGCGGCCTGGTGGACATGGAGGAGGTCGAGCGCCTCGCCAAGGAGTCCCAGCCGAAGCTGATCGTGGCCGGCTGGTCCGCCTACCCGCGCCAGCTGGACTTCGCCGCCTTCCGCCGGATCGCGGACGAGGTCGGCGCGTACCTCATGGTCGACATGGCGCACTTCGCGGGCCTGGTCGCGGCCGGACTGCACCCCAACCCGGTGCCGCACGCCCACGTCGTCACCACCACCACGCACAAGACCCTCGGCGGTCCGCGCGGTGGCGTGATCCTCTCCACCCAGGAGCTGGCCAAGAAGATCAACTCCGCGGTCTTCCCGGGCCAGCAGGGCGGCCCGCTGGAGCACGTGATCGCGGCCAAGGCGGTCTCGTTCAAGATCGCGGCGGGCGAGGAGTTCAAGGAGCGCCAGCAGCGCACCCTGGACGGCGCCCGCATCCTGGCCGAGCGCCTGGTCCAGCCGGACGTCACCGAGGTGGGCGTCTCCGTCCTCTCCGGCGGCACCGACGTGCACCTGGTCCTGGTCGACCTGCGCAACTCCGAGCTGGACGGCCAGCAGGCCGAGGACCGGCTCCACGAGCTGGGCATCACGGTCAACCGGAACGCCATCCCGAACGACCCGCGCCCCCCGATGGTCACCTCGGGCCTGCGGATCGGCACCCCGGCGCTGGCCACCCGCGGCTTCGGCACCGAGGACTTCGCGGAGGTCGCGGAGATCATCGCCTCCGCCCTCAAGCCGTCGTACGACGCGGACGACCTCAAGGCCCGCGTCACCGCGCTGGCCGAGAAGTTCCCGCTGTACCCCGGCCTGAAGTAGCACTCGGCCTGCGGTTCCGCGCATCGAGACGGGGCACCGCGCACACTGGACGAAAGTGAGCGCGGTGCCCCGTTCCTTGCCCCCGGCGATCCGTATCGTCCCCTCTTCACCCCGCTTGTCCCCGCACCGCCCCGGCAGACAACGGCGTCTTCCAACCCCCCAAGGAGTCCTCCCGTGGCCATCTCGGTCTTCGACCTCTTCTCGGTCGGCATCGGCCCGTCCAGCTCCCACACGGTGGGCCCGATGCGGGCCGCCCGGATGTTCGCGCGCCGTCTGAAGAACGAAGGTCTGCTCGCGCACACCACCTCGATACGCGCCGAGCTGTACGGCTCACTCGGCGCGACCGGCCACGGCCACGGCACCCCGAAGGCGGTGCTGCTCGGCCTGGAGGGCGAGTCGCCGCAGACGGTCGACGTGGAGTCGGCCGACACCCGGGTGGAGGAGATCCGCTCCACCGGCCGGATCAACCTGCTCGGCATGCACGAGATCGCCTTCGCCTTCGACGAGGACCTGGTCCTGCACCGCCGCAAGGCGCTCCCGTACCACGCCAACGGCATGACGATCTTCGCGTACGACACCGAGGGCGCCCCGGTCCTGGAGAAGACCTACTACTCGGTCGGCGGCGGCTTCGTGGTGGACGAGGACGCGGTGGCGGGCGAGAACCCGATCGTCCCGGACGACACGGCCCTTCGCCACCCCTTCCGCACCGGCGACGAGCTGCTGCGCCTGGCCCGCGAGACCGGCCTCTCCATCTCCTCGATGATGCTGGAGAACGAGCTGGCCTGGCGTACCGAGGCGGAGATCCGCTCCGGGCTGCTGGACATCTGGCGCGTCATGCAGGCCTGCGTCTCGCGCGGCATGTCCCGCGAGGGCATCCTCCCCGGCGGCCTCAAGGTCCGCCGCCGCGCCGCCAACTCTGCCCGCCAGCTGCGCGCCGAGGGCGACCCGCAGGCCCACGCGATGGAGTGGATCACGCTCTACGCGATGGCGGTCAACGAGGAGAACGCGGCGGGCGGCCGTGTGGTCACCGCCCCCACCAACGGGGCGGCGGGCATCATCCCGGCCGTCCTGCACTACTACATGAACTTCGCGTCCCACGGCTGCACCGAGGCGGAGAAGGAGGACAGCGTCGTCCGCTTCCTCCTGGCCGCCGGCGCGATCGGCCTGCTCTTCAAGGAGAACGCCTCCATCTCCGGCGCCGAGGTCGGCTGCCAGGGCGAGGTCGGCTCGGCCTGCTCGATGGCGGCCGGCGCCCTCGCCGAGGTCCTGGGCGGCTCCCCCGAGCAGGTGGAGAACGCCGCCGAGATCGGCATGGAGCACAACCTGGGCCTGACCTGCGACCCGGTCGGCGGCCTCGTCCAGATTCCGTGCATCGAGCGCAACGGCATGGCGGCGGTGAAGGCCGTGACGGCGGCGAAGATGGCGCTGCGCGGCGACGGCAGCCACAAGGTCTCGCTGGACAAGGTCATCAAGACCATGAAGGAGACGGGCGCCGACATGTCCGTCAAGTACAAGGAGACGGCGCGGGGCGGGTTGGCTGTGAACATCATCGAGTGCTGAGGGCTGGCGCCCCGCGGACGGTGGGGCGTCGGGCTCCCGGATCGCCGGTCGTGGCTGCACGGTGGGGGACGTTCCGCAGGCCACGACCGGCGATGGCCCGGGCGGGTATCAGGTCTCGGTGAGGCCCCTGCCGCTCAGGGAAGCGGCAGGGGAGCACCGAGCAGCCATCGGTGCCGTGGAGGCGGCCTACTTGGCGCCCTTGTGCGTACCGTTGAAGTACCGTCGGCTCTCGGCCCAGACGTCGCGGGCGAGCCTGCGGCCCTGGGCGTCGGCCTCCGTGTGGTCGAACGTCCAGTGCACGCCCCCGTACAGGCGCGAGTGGCCGACCTGCTCGGCTGCGTCGCTGAAGGTGTTCCACTTCAGGTGGATGTCCTTCGAAGGCATGTTGGTCTCGATCGTGGAGCTTCCAGCCTTGATCTTCCCAGTCCCGCCGAACGCGTCGGATCCGGTGTACTGCTTGAGGATTTCGGCCCCGGCGGCGGTGAAGCCGGTGTGTCCGGACCCGTAGGCGGCGAAGGCCGGTGTCCTCAGGTAGGGCTGCCACGTGGCGCCGTCGATGGTCCGGGTCCCCTGGTTCGGCCCCGCGTAGCCGCGGATCTGCTGCCCCGCCGTGGCATAGCGGATCATGGTGATGGGGCGTCCGTAGTCGAAGTGGACCTTGGTCAGCCAGTCCACGACCCCCTCGTCGCCCTCCGCCATGTTCAGGGCGAAGAACAGCTTGACGTCGTCGTCGAGGGAGTGGCGGTCTCGCTTGGAGACGAACGCGGCCCATTCCTGGGGGATGGAGGAGGACGACGAGCCCTTGTACTGCCAGTGCTCGGCGAGGGCCTTCTGCCGCTCCGTCAGGTTCGCGTTGATCGCCATCTGCTCCTTGATGGCGGCCCGGACCTGCTCGCTGCCGTACTTCGGAGGCGCGGGCGGAAGGTACCTGCCGGGGTTGTCGATCAGGAAGGGCTTGACCACGGCGAATTGGGGGGTGAGGAAGTTGTGGGTGGTGCCGTTGACCGTCAGGGGCGCCCAGCGGTCCGGCTCGACCAGGGCGTCCTTGTCGAAGCGGTTGACGTCCTGGGGCGCGTTGACCGGCTTGTAGAAGCCTTCCGGGGCAACGTAGTCGCCTCGCTGGTTGGAGCCGTCGTCACTGCGGTCCTTGAGCACGGCATCCGTCGCACGCACCGCGACGTGGACCGGTGTCCCCTTCTTGGCGGTCCCGGCCTCGGCGGGGTTGTACCCCAGCTCGCGCAGCTTGGCGTCGAAGGTCGCCTTCTGCAGGGGGAGCAGGTCGGAGAGGGCACGGTGGGCGGCGAAGCTGACGGCCTTGCGCTTGTTCGCCTCGGTGCGCTCCTTCGCGGGCCTCCTCAGCGCGCCGCCTAACTGAGTCCCCACGGCCTTGCCGTCGTAGGCGGCCCAGGCGTCGTACATTGCGTTGTGCACGACGGCCAGGGTTCTCGCGCCCACCGGCGGGGGTGTGGGGTGAATGGACCCCTCGTTGGCGGCGTTCATCGCGGCGGATATCTGCTGGTTCCACTGCAGGACCGCGTTGTCGCCGCCGGCGCGCCCGGCGGAGTGCGATGCCGCACCGGCGTGCGCCGGGACGGTCATGGTGGCGGCGAGGCCGAGCGCGAGGGCCGTGGACACACCCCAGCGCAGGTTGCGGGTGGTGACTCTTCGGTGCTGATTCATCGTTGCGTACCTCAGGCGGTGGTGGGTGGGGAAGGCGGGGCGGGCGCGGAGTGTCCTCGGGCGGCTCCGCCCCGGACACTCCGCGGGCGGGGGCTACTCGGGCCAGGCGGAGTTCTCGATGACCTCGACGAAGTTCGGCCGTACGTAGCCGTCGGTGAAGCGCTCCAGCACATCGGCCTTCACGTTGCCGAAGGTGGTGGACGGCCGCCGGGTGATCCCCTCGTTGAACGCCTGCAGGATCCGCCGCTTGAAGTCCGGCCGGGGGTGCGCTGCCACGACCGCGTCCCGGGTCTCGTCCGGTACGTCCGCGTAGCCGATGCCGAGCACGTCGAGCTCGACTCCGGCGGTCACCAGAGCGATCTCCGGGGCCATGCGGGTGGGGATCTCCGGCGTGGTGTGGAGCGCGATCGCCTCCCACACGATCCGTGCCTTCTCGTCGTCGATCCCGTGGGAGACGAGGAACTTGCGCGCCTCGTCGGCACCGTCGATCTCGAACCGGGTGCCGTTGTCCCGGTAGGGCTCGGTCAGGCCCAGGTCGTGGAACATCGCTCCGACGTAGAGCAGTTCGGGATCGAAGGTCAGGCCGCGCTTGCGGCCCTGCATGGCGCCCCAGAGGTAGACGCGCCGCGAGTGGTGGTAGATCAGGTCGGATGTTGCCTCCCGGATCAGCTCGGTGGCCTCCTTGGCCAGCTGACTGTCCGGAACCTCGATGTCGGCGACACGGGTGGACATGCAGATCACCTCAACGCAGTTGATTCGTACAAGAGGGGGAACGGGGCAGCTCTGCCCGATGGACGGAGCGGCGCGTCATGCGGCGGGGGCGGCTCGGCAGGCCACCGATCAGCCGCGCGAACAAAGCAGGGATCGGCGCTGATCGCCGGTGGTTCCTTCGACTGGTCGCTGCTTTCGGTCATGACGGCAGAGATGCCCACTAACCATCAATATAGACTTTAAGGGTTAGCCTTGGACGAGGGCAACCCTTGATCGCGGGATGGCCGGATATCGCTGGTCCGGTGTTCCTTCGGGAAGAAATGACGGAAAGGCACCGCCCTTCGCCCCATCCGCCGGACGCTCAGGGCGAAGAGGACGCGGATCGTCCGGAATCACACCGGCTCTTCACGCGGGGAGTCCGTCACCGGCCCTGCGTCAGGCGGTGCAGTCTCAACGCCAGTTGGATCTCCAGCGTGCGCGGCGGCTCGTTCCAGTCCGGCCCGAGGAGCCGGCCGACGCGCTCCAGCCGCTGCACCACCGTGTTCACATGGACGTGGAGCAGCGCCTTGGTGCGGGTGAGGCTCGCGCCCTGGGCGAAGTACGTGTCCAGGGTGGTGACCAGGTCCGTGGAGCGCGCCGCGTCGTAGTCCAGGACGGGGCCGAGCGTCCTGCGTATGTACCCGCCCAGGTCGGCCTGGTCACCCAGGAGTACGCCGATGAAGCCCAGGTCAGCCGTCGCCCCGCCGCCCCCCGTGTGGCCCAGCGCGCGCAGGGCGGAGAGGCAGCGGGCCGCCTCGTCGTGGGCGCCGGGGAGTTCGGCCGGGCCGGTGGCGGGGCCCGCCGCGCCGACGGTGACCGGACAGCCGGCCGCGCGGCCCAGCTCGACCGCGAGCGCCTGGGCGTCGGGGCCCGGGGTGTCGGAGGGGGCCACCAGGACCACGTGGTCGTGGTGGAGACCGGCCAGGCCGTCGCGGCTCTGGGCGCTGCGGGCGGCGGCGGCCAGCAGGCGGTGGCGCGGGGCCACCTCGCCGTGCGCCACGAACACACTCTGCCGGCGGCCCAGGTCGACGCCGAGGCGGCGGGCCCGGGCGGTGAGGGTGCCCGGGTCGCCGGTGCGGGAGAGCAGGTCGCCCAGGAGCTCTCCCCGGACCCGGTCCTCCGCCTCGGCCACCGAGCGGCGCAGCAGCATCAGGAGCGCGGTGACCACGCCGGCCCGCTCGAAGAGCAGCCGGTCGGCGTCCGCGAGGTCCGCCCGGCCGGTGAGCGCGAGGGAGCCGAGGAGTTCCGGCCCGGCGAGGACCGCGCAGACCCAGGTGCCGTCGAGGGGGACGGCCCGGCCCCGGGACCGGGAGGCGGCGACGGCCGGGGCGGGCGGGGGCTGGGGGCCGGTGCGGGCGCGGGCGAGTTCGGCGCCGTCCGCGTCGTGGATGAGGATGCCGCCGTCCAGGAGGTCCGCGAGGGCGGCGGCCACGTCGTCGGCCCCGCCGCCGCGCAGGACGAGATCGGTGAGCTGGTCGTGGGCCTCCTCGGCCCGGCGCATGGCCTCGCTGTGGGTGCGGATGGTCTCGGAGGCGGCGTTGAGGTCGACGAGCGCGGCCCGGGTCTCCTCCAGCAGCCGGGCCCCGTCGATCGCGATCGCCGCGTGGTCGGCCAGCGAGGAGAGCAGCGCCACCTCCCCGGCGGTGAACTCGCGGGGCGCCCGGTCGGCGGCGTACAGGACACCGATGACGCGGCTGCCGAGGCGCAGCGGTACGCCGAGGATCGCGCGCAGCCCCTCGTCCAGGACCGCGCTGTCGATGGTGGGGGTGTGGTGGAAGCGGGTGTCGGCCGCGTAGTCGCCGGTGGCGTACGGGCGGGCGGTCTGGGCGACGAGTCCGCCGAGTCCTTCGCCCATGCCGAGCCGGACCCGCTGGAACGCCTCGGCCACCGATCCTTCGGTGACCCGCATATAGGTGTCGCCCGCCGCGTCGTCGTTGAGGGAGAGATAGGTGACGTCGGTGCCGAGCAGCAGTTTGGCCCGGTGGACGATGGCCCGCAGCACGGCGTCCAGGTCGCGGAGGGCGGCGAGGTCGCTGGCGGTGTCGAAGAGGGCGGTGAGCTGGGCCTCGCGGACCCGGTGCTGGCCGAGGGTGCGCCGGATGCGCAGCGCCACGGCGGTGGCCTCGGTGATCTCGGCCAGCTCGGCGGCGGGGGCGCCCGCCTCCCGGGCGGTGGCGGCGGGGCGCTCGAACTCCTCGGCCGCCGCGCCCTGGGCCAGCAGGTCGAGCAGCCCGCGCAGGGCGGCGGCGTGCCGGGGTCCGGGGGCTGTCACGCCGGTGAGCATACGGTGACCGCCTCCCGGGAGTCTGCGGATCGAACGCCCCCTCCCCCGTGCCACCGGGGCGGTACGGGGAGGGGGCGGGTTCAACGGCCGAGCGGGACCGAGTCCTTGGGGGCCGTAGCGGCCGGCGCGGCCGGGACGGAGCCGTCCAGGCCGTCCTTGGCCAGGTCGCGGCCCCGGGTCTCCTTCGCGATCCACACCGTCACCACCGTGACCACGGAGGCGAAGCAGAGGTAGAGGGAGATCGGGACGGAGGAGCGGTAGTCCTTGAGCAGTTCGACCGCGATGATCGGGGCCAGCGCGCCGCCGATGATCGAGGCGAGCTGGGAGCCCATGGAGGCGCCGGAGTAGCGGACCTTCGTGTCGAACATCTCGGAGATGAACGCCGCCTGCGGCCCGTACATCGCCCCGTGGAGCAGCAGCCCGACGGTGACGGCGAGGACGATCACCGGGAACGACCTGGTGTCCAGCAGGGCGAAGAAGCCGAACGCCCAGAGCGCCATGCCGATCGCGCCGATCTGGGTGACGGGCCGGCGGCCGAGCCGGTCGGAGAGAGCGCCCCAGAGCGGGATGGTGACGAAGTGGACGGCCGAGCCGATCAGTACGGCGTTGAGGGCGTCGCTCCTGGACAGCTCCAGGTGCACGGTCACGTAGACGAGGAGGAACGCGGTGAGGATGTAGTACGAGATGTTCTCCCCGAACCGGGTGCCGATGGCGAGCAGCACCTCTCGCCAGCTCCTGCGGAACACCTCGACGACCGGGGGCTTCTCCTTGATGCCCGCCGCGGCCTCCTCCTGGGTCCGCTTCTGCGCCTCCAGGAAGACCGGGGACTCCTCGACGGAGATCCGGATCCACAGGCCGAGCATCACCAGGACGCCGGAGAGCAGGAACGGGATGCGCCAGCCCCAGGCGAGGAACGCCTCGTCGGACTGGATCGCGGCGAGCAGCGCGAGGACACCGGTGGCGAGCAGGTTGCCGCCGGGGGCACCGGCCTGCGGCCAGGAGGCCCAGAAGCCGCGCCGCCGGTCGCCACCGTGCTCGGAGACGAGCAGGACGGCCCCGCCCCACTCGCCGCCGAGCGCGAAGCCCTGGACCAGGCGCAGGACGGTCAGCAGTATCGGCGCCCAGACGCCGATACTGGCGTGGGTGGGCAGCAGTCCCATGGCGAAGGTGGCCCCGCCCATGAGCAGCAGGCTGATCACCAGGAGCTTCTTGCGGCCGATCTTGTCGCCGTAGTGGCCGAAGACGACTCCGCCGAGCGGCCGGGCGGCGAAGCCGACCGCGTACGTCAGGAAGGCCAGGAGCGTGCCGACGAGCGGGTCGCTGTTGGGGAAGAACAGCGTGTTGAAGACGAGCGCGGCGGCCGAGCCGTAGAGGAAGAAGTCGTACCACTCGATGGTGGTGCCGACGAGGCTGGCCGCGACGATCCGGCCGATGCGGCTGGTGCCGGGCGGGGCGGAGGGCTGGGCGGAGGCTGGGGAACCCATGGTGAGTCACCGCGTTTCGTTGGCAGGTGGGTCAGGGACGGGGGTGCCGGGGGGGGGAGGTACGGGGAGGAGTACGGGGGGGGAGGTACGGGGGGTGTCGGCCGTGCTCGGTGTCCGCCCGGCTTCGGGTCAGCGGGCGCCCCAGCCTCCGTCGACCGGGAGGGAGGCGCCGGTGATGTACGAGGTGTGGGGGCCGCAGAGCCAGAGGCAGACGGCGGCGACCTCCTCGGGCTCGATCAGCCGCTTGATCGCGGGCCGGTCCAGCAGGACGTCGGCCACCACCTCCTCCGGTGCGATGCCGTGCGCGGCGGCCTGGGCGGCGATCTGGCCCTCCACCAGGGGGGTGCGTACGTAGCCGGGGTCGACGCAGTTGCTGGTCACCCCGTGCGGGGCGCCCTCCAGGGCGGCCACCTTGCTCAGCCCCTCCAGACCGTGCTTGGCGGCGACGTACGCGGACTTGAAGGGGCTGGCCCGCAGGCCGTGCATGCTGGAGACGTTGACCAGCCGGCCCCACCCCCCGGCGTACATGTGCGGGAGGCACTGCCGCATCAGGAGGAACGGGGCGGTCACCATCACCTTCTGGATCAGCTCGAACCGGTCCGGCGGAAAGTCCTCGATGGGCGCCACATGCTGGAGCCCCGCGTTGTTGACCAGGATGTCCACCGCCGTCGGCAGCGCCACGACCGCCCCGGCGTCCGCGAGGTCCACGACATGGGCCACCCCGCCGGTCGCGGCGGCGACGGCCTCGGCGGCGTCGGCGTCCCGGTCCGCGATGTGCACGAGGGCCCCGGCCCCGGCCAGCGCTTCGGCGGCGGCCCGTCCGATGCCGCCGCCGCCACCGGTGACCAGGGCGGTGCGCCCGCTGAGGTCCACGGCGCGGGCGGCGTGCGCCGTGGGACCGGGCGCTGCGTGAAGTCGGCTCGTCATGGCCGGAAACGCTAGAGACACCCGGCCGGACATCCCATGGCGCTGATCGCCATAGTGGCGGCGGCAGATGTGGGGCCCACCACCACTGCCTGTCCGGTCGGCGGGCAGTACGCGGGCAGCTTCGCGGCGTCCGCCCCGGTCGGCAGCTTCGGCGTGCGGCCCGACGGCGGCCGTACGCCGTGGTCCAGCCGGTGTTCCCGTGCGGCGGAGGCGAAGCGGTGGCACGGCACCAGGGGCGCACCCGGCCGGGGCGAAGGTCCTACCGCCCCCCGCGCGCCCGCTCCTTCGCCAGCCACGGCCCGAACTCGCTCTCCAGCACCAGCCGTCCCAGCTTCCGGTACTCCTGGAGCACCGCCGTGACGAGCTGGTCCATGGTCAGGGGGGACCGGGACTCGGCGGCGAGGTAGGCGGCGGTCACCGCGCAGGCCCGGATCGAGCCGCCCGCCAGCTCGAAGCGGCCCGCGCAGAACTCCAGGTCGAGCGCGGGATCGCGCGGGATCGCGGTGCCCAGGCAGCGGTCCCAGAGGGCCAGGCGCTGTTCGGCGTCGGGCATGGGGAACTCCGCGATCACGTCCAGGCGACGGGTGAACGCCTCGTCCAGGTTGGCCCGGAGGTTGGTGGTGAGCACGGCGATGCCGTCGAAGGACTCCATGCGCTGGAGGAGGTACGCGGACTCCATGTTGGCGTGCTTGTCATGGGCGTCCTTGACCTGCGACCGCTTCCCGAAGATCGCGTCGGCCTCGTCGAAGAGCAGGATGCCGTTGACGTCGGAGGCCTCGACGAAGATCCGCTCCAGGTTCTTCTCGGTCTCCCCGATGTACTTGTCCACCACCGTGGAGAGGTCGACGACATACAGCTCCATGCCCAGGTCCCGGGCGACGACCTCGGCCGACATGGTCTTGCCGGTGCCGGACTCGCCCGCGAACATCGCGATGACCCCGCGCCCCCGGCCCCCGCCCGGCCGCATCCCCCACTGCCCGAGCACCTGCTCGCGGTGGCGGGCGCGCAGGGCGAGTTCGGTGAGCTGGGTGCGGGTGGCCGGGGGCAGCACCAGGTCGTCCCAGCCGACGGCGGGTTCGATGCGGCGGGCGAGCCGCTCCAGACCGGCGCCGTTCTGGGCCCGGACCGCCGCGCGCAGGTCGTCCGGGTGGAGCGGGCGCTGTTCCAGGGCCGCCAGCCGGGAGGCCACCGTGGCGGCCTTGCGCAGTTGGTCGGAGTCGAGCCGGTAGGAGGCGGTGGCCTCGATCAGGTGGTCGTCGGCGGCGACCTGCGCGTCCGGCAGGCCCACGGTCCGGGCCGCCTCCGCGAGCGCCTGCCGCCACCGGTGGGCCGCGCCCGCCGGGCCAAAGGGCCGCACAGCGACGGGCACGGGGCTGTCCGGGGTCCACAGCGGGTCCCAGTTCTTCTTCCCGTACGCAATGAGGGGCGTGCCGCTCACCGCCGTACAGAGGGAGGCCAACAGGCGCGCTCCCTCCGGGCGTTCGGGGGCGAGCGCTTCGAGCGGGCCGAGCACGACACCGCCGTGGGCCAGGCGCGCCTCGGTGGCCAGCGCCCGTACCGGTTCGGCCGTCCGCCCCCCGGCCGCCGCGAGGGCCGCGACATCGACGACGAGGGGGCGGCGGCCGATGGCGGCGAGCGCCTCCACGGCCAGGCCCGAGGGGTCGCCGCCCCGGTCGAGCAGGTGCACCAGGCCGCTGCCGGTGGTGAGCGCGGCGGCGATGCGGTGGGCTTCGGGACGGTCGCCCCGGGCGGCGGCGGGGGCGGGCAGATGGATGAGGCCGCGCAGCCTTCCGTCCGGTTCGTCGTCGCCGAGAAGGTGGGCGGTGACCCGGTCGGCGACCCTCAACGTGCGGGAGAGCAGCGGACGTTCGGGGTCGGTCACCTCCAGCAGACCGCCCGCGACGAGCGGGGCGGAGGGCTGGAACCGGAAGCGGCCGGAGCCTGCGGCGGGCAGCCCGCAGAGTTCCAGCGCCAGGCCGATGGTGGGCCTGCGGCGGGTCAGGTCGTCGTTGAGGTAGCCGTAGAGGCGCTCGAAGCGGGGGTCGACGTCCGGCGCCATCGCGACCAGCAGGAGTTCGACGTCGAGCGGGACGAGCCCGAAGCTCCGGGCCAGCCCGTCGAGCCGCGAGCCGGGGCGCGGGCGGGGTGCCGACGGCCCTGTCGCGTCGGGCAGTTGCTCGCTGCCGTACGGAGGTACCCGCGCGAACGCGTCGCGCGACTCCAGGATGCGTTCCACCGCCTCGGGCGTGAGGTACTGCCCACGGTACGGGTCGTCCGGCTCCGGGTCGGTGGCACGGCGGGCCGCCACCGCGTGGCGGACCCGCTCCTCGACGCGGGCCAGCCGCCCCCACAGCACCTCGACGTCCGTCTCCTCCGCGACGGGTGGTGCGCTCCGGGCCACCGTCATCGCGCCGCACTCCCCCGCTTGCGCCGCCCTGGCGGCAGCCGCCGGTCCCGTTCGGCGGCGAAGCCCTCCGCCGGCAGAGCGCCGTTCGCCCCCTCGTACCGCAGACGGCGGCCGGGGTCGTCGCCCGCCGTGCCGTCCACGGCGGGCGCGGCCTTCATGACCAGGCCCTCGGTGACCGGCGGCCCGGCCGGGGCGCGTTCCCCGGCGAGCGGAGCGAGGACGCGCAGGTCGATCGCGGCCTTCAGCTCGCCGCCGAGCGCGGACCACACATCGGAGGCGGACGGGCCGTCGGTGCGCGGGCCCGCCGCCTCCAGCTCCACGGTGAGGCCGAGACCGGCGAGGCTGCCGGTCAGCATCCGCGCGGGCAGCACGTCGTGGCGCATCAGGCAGCGCAACACCTCCGAGAGCAGACGGTGTTCGTCCTGCGGGCGGTTGGTCCAGGCGGTGACCAGATAGGTCAGCTCGAACCAGCGGGGCGGGGTCCGCCAGCCGATGACCATCCCGTCCTCGTCGTGCTCCTCGGCCGTTCCGGTCCGCCGCCTCCCCGCGTTCTCGCGGATGCCGTGCAGGAAGATGCTGATCGTGGGCGCGTTGCGCCGCGCCGACCAGTCCTTCGTGGGGGCGTCGAAGACCAGCTCGACCCCGCTCTCCCTGAGGCCGGCGTCGACCAGCAGCAGCCGCAGCCCTTCGTCGACTTCGTGGATCATCGGCGGATCACCTCGTCCGGCGGGGTGATGGTGCCGAGCACCACGAGGAAGTCGGTGGTGACCGGGGAGAAGCCGGGGCCCTTCGCCGTGATCGTGCGCGGTCCCGTCCCGTCCTTCGGCAGGATCAGCAGCTGCGCGATGAACGTGCCGTCCGGGTCGGGGAAGGTCGGCGCGGCGGCAGCCGTGATGCCCGGGTTCCAGCTGAGCCGCACGGGCGCCCCGGGCGGGAAGTCCTTGCCGCGCACCGAGGTGACGAAGCCGGGCTTGCCGACGGCGGGCACGGAGACGATCCGGGGCTGGAGGATGCGCAACGGGATGCGGGAGACGTTGTCGCTCAGGTCCGCGTCCGTTCCGGTGGTGGTGAGGGTGGCCGTGATGGTGGTGCGCAGCGCGCGGTCCGGGGAGAGGACGGCGCGTACGACGGTGGAGGCGCCGGGGGCCAGGTCGGGCAGCGTGCACTGTCCGGCCGTGCAGCCTGCCGGGAGCGGCCCCGCCGGGATGTTCCCGGGCAGTCCGAGCCGAAGTCGCAGGCCGGTGGCGGAGGCGTTCGCGCCGTTGCGCACGGTGTACGTGACGACGACCTTGCCGCCGACGTAGCCGGGGCTGGGCTGGGCCCGCACATCGACTCGGGGACCGGCCAGGGGTGCGGGCGGGAGGGGGGCGGGGGGCCGCGGGGCGGGCGGGCGCGGTGACGGCGGCAACGGCGGTGCGGGCGCGGTGGTGGTGGGCGTCGGTGCCGGGGTGGTCGGCGTCGCGGTCGGCGGGGGCGTGGGGGCCGGGGTCGGCGTGGGAGGCGTCGGGGTGGGCGTGGGAGGTGTGGGGGTCGGGGTCGGGGTCGGGGTCGGGGTCGGCGGGGGAACGTCCTGGACCGGTACGAGGGTGCCGGTGGCGTTGTCCGTCGGGTTCGGGTCGAGCACGGCGCCGGTGACGGACCAGCCGACCGGCTGGTCGCCCCGGGTCACGCCGGTCAGCCGGGCGGTGATCTCCACGCTCGCGCCGGGCGGGACGGTGCCCAGGTCGCACTGGGGTGAGCCCTCCCCGCACGTGCCGCCGCCGGTGGTCAGCTCCTCCAGCCGCACGCCCGGCGGGGCGTCGGCCGTGAACGTGGTGCCGGGCGAGGGTGAGGGGCCGCGGTTGACCACCGTGACCGTCACCTCGACCAAGGAGCCGACCTCCACGGCGGGCCCGGTGGGCGGGGCGGTGACGGCGAGGTCGACCGCTTGCTGGTAGCTGGGCTCCTTCTGGCGCCCGGCGTGGTCGTTGTCCAGGGGGGTCAGCTCGCCGGAGGCGAGGTCGAGCACGGAGAGCTGCTCCATGGAGTTGGGCGGGAGTTCGCGCCGGGAGGTGAGCACGAGGTGGCTGCCGTCCGGGGACCAGGCCACGTCGCGGGGCTGGAAGGGGCCGGTGGCCGTGGTGTCGGGGATCTCCTGGTCGCAGCCGTCGGGGTTGTCCCGCTGCGAGGAGGGGAGCACGACCCGGCAGCCGCCGCCGCGCAGCGGCTTGACGAGGACGCCGGCCCGTTCGTTGGTCCGGCCGCCGCCGTCCTTGCGGTTGAAGGCCACCCGCGTACCGTCCGGGGAGAACGCCGGGCTGTCGTCGATGACTTCGCAGTCGCCGTAGCAGATGGTGGCGCTGAGGTCCCGCTGCCGGTCGAGCCGGTCCGCCGGGACGACCCAGATGTGCTTGTTGCCCCCGCGGCCGTTGATCACCTGTGTACGGGTGAAGGCGAGGTTGAGTCCGTCGGAGGACCAGGTCGGCTGGGCGTCGCCGCCCTGCGGCCGGCCCTCGGGCGGGCGGATCTCGTCGAGGATCGCGCCGGTGGCCACGTCGGCGATGAGGATGCGGCCGGGACCCGCCGCCTCGCCGACCCCGCCGGGCGAGGTCCGGGTGAACACCAGTTTCGTACCGTCGGGCGAGAAGGCGGGGTCGGTGTCCCAGTCGCGTTCGCCCCGGCCGGCGAGCGGCAGGGGGGCGCCGTTGGTGCCGTCGGCGTCGACCATCCAGATGCGTTGGACGCGCGCGTCGGCGGGGCCCTCGAAGCGGGTGACGACGATGCGGCGGCCGTCGGGGGTGTAGTTCTGCCGCTCGGTCCACGGGTCGAAGCCGGCACCCGGGTTGAACAGCGGGTCGTTCGCCGGGTCGGTGTTGGTACGGGCGGCGGGGTCCTCGCGGAGGATGGTGAAGCCGAGGTCGCGGGGGTCGGAGCCGTCCTGCCGTACGTCCTGGAGCGTCACGGTGGTCGCCGCGTCGGCGGTGATCCGGGTGACGACGACAGAACCGGAGTCGGGCGGGCCCAGCCAGGTGGGCGGGCCGACCTCGCGGTCCTCGGTGAGCAGTTGCTCCGGAGTCTCGTCGGTGAAGGCGGTCACCCGGTAGACGTGGTCGAAGTCGTCGCAGCCGCAGACGTGGAAGGGGCTGAGGAAGAGGAGCCGGTCGCCGTCAGGCAGCCAGGAGGCCCCGTGGCTGCCCCACTCGGCGTGGCCGCCCGCCAGCAGCGGCCGGTCGGTGCCGATGCCCTCGGTGACGCGGAGCCGGTTGCCCTTCTCCGGGTCGGGGTCGGTGATGTGGGTGTACGCGACCCGGGCGCGGTGGGTGTCGTCGTCCACCGGGTTCCAGGACGGGTCCCTGGCGTCGCCGGGCGGGCCGTCGCTGATCCGGGTCTGCGGGCCGCCGGCGAAGGCCCGCTCGTATATCTGCCAGCCGCGCGCGGCGTCCCCGTCGCAGGCGTACGCGATGCGGGTGCCGTCGGGCGAGAAGGTCGGGGACTCCTCGTTGTCCGGGGTGTCGGTGAGTTGCCGCAGGCCCGAACCGTCGATGCCGACCGCCCACAGGTCGCGCTGGGTGCTGCCGCCGGGGCCGCCGGGCTCGGCGGAGTCGAAGACCACCGTCCGCCCGTCCGGGGAGAGTTCGGGGTTCGCCGCGTCCCGGTCGGTGGTGAGTCTGCGTACGCTCCCGTCGGCGTCGCGCACGTATACCTGGGGGCGGGCGCTGTCGCGGAGGCTGGTGAAGACGAGGACGTCACCGCGGGCGGACGGGTCCTGGTCGTAGTGGGCGGGGCCGTCCCCGAAGAGGGGTGTGGTGGCCTTCGGGTCCGTGACCCGGCCGAGGCTGCGGTGTTCCGTACCGGCGAAGGCGATCCGCCCGGCCCGCAGCGGGTCGGCGGCGCCCTCGGCGGCCACCGCCTGGCGCACCCCCTGCGGAGCGGCAGCCGATCCGACCACCAGCAGCGGCGCCAGCAGCACCACCGCGCCCGCCAGCCGGCCCCACCCAAAACGCTTCCACCGGGGATGCCTCGCCGGGCCAGCAGTGCCGGTCACGGCCCACCTCACAGTCTGTCGATGACACTCCACGCTCCACACTTCACGTCGAGCATCGCGCCCGCGCGGGCAGGAGAACAGGCCCCGAGTACCCGGAGCGGGGGAAGGGACCGCTGCCCTTTGCGGCGCTCCCTCCCCCGTCGTGGGTACCGGGGCGCTCAGATCAGGCCGTGCCGCATCGCGTACCCCACCGCATGGGCGCGGTTGCGCAGGTCGAGCCGGGTCGCGACCTCGTGCAGAACGTTCTTGACGGTGCGTTCGGAGTACGAGGTCTTCCTCGCGATCTCCGACGTGTCGTAGCCCTCCGACACCAGCCGGATCATCTCCGCCTCGCGCGCGGTGAGGGTGGAGAGCGTGAGGCCTCGGGGGTCCAGGACGGTCCGCTGGAGGCTGCTGACATGGTCCAGGAGCTTGCCGAGCAGATCGCCGGGGAGGACACCCTCGCCCTTGGCCATCGCCTCGACCAGGTGGATCAGCCGGTCCTGGTCGGCCTCGCCGCGCCGCAGCACGGCGGCGACCCCGCACTCGATCATGGTCTGGAGCGCGCCCGACTCGAAGAAGCCGACGACGAGTCCGGTGCGGGTGGAGGTGTTGCGCTGGAGGCGGTGGAGGAGCTGGACGGTCTGGTCGTCCACCATGTCCACGACCACCAGGGAGACCTGCGCCCGGTCGGCCTCGGCTTCCGGTATCAGCTCGACCTCCGGCCGCATACGGAGCTGATGGATCATCCCGGTCTGGAGGATCAGGTCCTCCGCGTAGACGGCGACGGTGACCCGGCCGCCGGTGCCGGTTCCGACGTCGGCCGCCGCTCCCGTACCGGTGGCCGCTCCCGTGCGTGCTCCCCTGCCGGCGCGTGCCCCTGGGCCGTCGGCCGTTCCGGTGCCGGTGACTGTCGTCGCGCCCGTGCCGGTGCCTGTGCCTGTCGCGTACCGGGCGATCCGCTGGGCCGCGTCGGGCCTGCGGTACTGCCCGCGCTCGGTCGTCCTGCTCTTCGTCTCTGCCGTCGTCATCGCTTCGCGCCGTCTTCCTCAGGTACTTCCGCCCGATATGCCCGGTCCGCTCCCGTAGTCGCCCGCCCTCGGCAGGGGGCGCGGGCCCGGGGCGGGGCCTGCGGGCCCCCGGGCCGGTGTGCGTTCGGGGCACCGGCCCTGCCCGCTCGTTGCCCTCGCGACCCTGCTGCGCAGCCGCCCGGCCGGCCTACCGTCGCAGGGTGACCACATCTGCCGAACTCGAAACGCCCACGGTGACGGTGTCGCCCGGCGGCACCGCGACGACGACCCTGACGGTGCGCAACGACGGTGACATCGTCGAGGCCTACACGCTCGACGTCGTCGGCGACTGCGCCGCGTGGAGCACCGTCGAGCCGGCACGTGTCTCGCTCTACCCGGGCACCTCCGAGACGGTGACCCTCACCTTCACCCCGCCCCGCTCGCACGAGGTCAGGGCGGGCGAGACCCCGCTGGCCGTCCGCGTCCTGCCCGCGGAGCACCCGGAGTCGGTGGTGGTCCCGGAGGGCACGGTCACCGTGGAGCCCTTCCACGAGCTGCGCACCGAGTTGGAGCCGCGCCGCCGCCGGGGCTGGCTGGGCGCCCGCTTCCGTACCGCCGTGCAGAACAGGGGCAACACCCCGATCGACGTCGCCCTCACGGGCAAGCAGGCCGGGGAGGAGCTGCGGCTCGGATTCGCACCGGCTCAGAAGCGGCTGGAGCCGGGCGAGTCGGCCGAGGTACGGCTGAAGGTCCGCGCGGCCAAGCTGATCTGGTTCGGCGAGCCGGTCACCTGGCCGTTCGAGGTGCAGGCCGCCGAGACCGACGCCCCCACTGCCGTGCCCGCCGCGGTGGGAGCCGCGCAGAACGTCGGGGCCGAGGAGCCCGCCCGGCAGGAACCCGCTCGGCCGGAGCCGGCCGGCTCGGACCTGCTGCGACCGGAGCCGGTCCCCGGCGAGTTCCTCCAGCTGCCGGTCCTGCCCAAGTGGCTGCTGATCGTGCTGGCCGCCCTGCTGGCGCTGCTCCTCGCCTGGTTCGCACTGGTCCGGCCCGCGGTGAAGAGCACCGCGAAGCAGGCGGCGACCGAGGCCGCGCAGGAGGAGGCCGCCCGCGGCGAACAGCAGCAGGGTTCGGCCGCACCGGGCGGCCCGGACGACCCCGCGGGAAGCCAGGGACAGGGCACCGGTCCGGAGGGGCCGGGCACGCCGGGTGGCGGCGGCGGCTCCGGCACAGCACCGGGAACAGGCTCCGGTCCGGGTGGTACGGGCACCGGGGGCACCCAGCAGAGTTCCGCGACGATCGACGTGGAGAGCAAGGCCGGCGGCCCCGAGGAGGTCGGGACGTACCAGGTTCCGCAGGGCAAGGTCTTCGGGATCACGGACCTGGTGGTGGCGAACTTCCAGGGCGACGAGGGGGTGCTGACGATCTCCTTCGGAGAGCGGAAGATCACCACCATCGCGCTGGAGACCTTCCGCAACCAGGACTACCACTGGGTCACCCCCATTCAGATTCCGGAGAACGCCACGGTCACCGCCGCCGTCACCTGTGCCAAGCCCGGCACTCCGGCGACCGGAACGCAGGCTTCGGGCTGCCACCAGGTGGTCAACGTCAGCGGTGTGCTCAGCGATCTCGCACGGTAGAACACAGCGGGAACAGCAGCGCCGGGTTCCCTGCGCCACCTTTCGGCGGTGGCACCGCCTTTCGGTGACGACAACAGCAGAAACCCGCCCCCAGGGGAAACCCGGCGTGCCGAGCGGTGGCGGATTCATCCTCCCCAATCCCCCAGAGGTCCGCGCCAATTCGGTCATCCGTGACGCCGAGACCCGGAGAAGAATATCCGGTTCCGGTGGGCGCGGGCACGAACAGCCCTGCGCAGAGCCATTCCTGATGGCCTGATGAGTAAGTGGCGGCGCCCGATCGGAACGGTCGGGCGCCCGTTTCCGTCCGCGGAAACGGGCCGGGCGACCACACTTACCGGGCGCATTCTGGCTGAATCCCGCCAGGCCATGGTGCTGGTCGAGCCACCCCCTACGATTTTCGGCCACTCCGCGTTCACCTGGGAAAAGAGATATCGAACACACTCCCCCAATGAAGCGGAATCACCCGTTCCGGGCGAATCCTGTGACGAATCCGCCACCGTGGCCGGAGCGGAAACAGTTACGTGATCCGCTGTTCTCCTCTTCTTCACACCGGCTCCGTCGGAATGCGCCCCGCCCGGTCACGAGGTGCGCGAACCCGGCCCCGAGGGCCGCGAATACGGCGAGCGGCGCGAGTGGTCCGCCGAGGGCAGCATTCACCGCCGCGGGGGTGCCCGGGAAGGCAGCGCCCTTGCCCCGCGCCCAGGACTTCCGGACCTACTCCCCGTCACCACCGCCGGGCAAGACTGACGGGTGAACGAGTGACCACCCCGAAGGAGCGAGCATGCCGTCGTACCTCACCCCCGGTGTATACGTGGAGGAGGTGCAGTCCGGAGCACGGCCCATCGAGGGAGTCGGCACCGCGGTCGCAGCCTTCGTCGGCTTCGCCGAGACAGGCCCCTTCCACCAGCCGACGCTGGTGACCAACTGGGACCAGTACGTCCAGACGTTCGGCACCTTCACCGCCGACACCTACCTCACCCACGCCGTCTACGGCTTCTTCGCCAACGGCGGCGGCGCGGCCTACATCGTGCGCATCGGCGGCCCCGCCCAGGGCTCCTCCGGCTCCACGGGCCCCGGCGCCGTCGCCCCGGCCCCGGCGCCCGTCGCCCTCGGCGGCTTCCTGGTCTCCGCCAAGTCCGGTACGGGCGAGGGCCTCTCGGTCGAGGTCGCCGACGCCGAGGGCGAGAACCCCCCGGAGGACCGCTTCAGGCTGCTGGTCCGTCAGGCGGGCAAGGTGGTGGAGACGTACGAGGTCTCCACCCGCAAGAACGTCAAGGGCTACCTGGTCACCCAGGCCCGCGACTCCAAGCTGATCCAGGTCACCGAGCAGCCCGGCACGGCCCAGAGCCGCCCCGAGAAGCAGACCGTCGCCCTCGCCCCGGCCACGCCCGCCCCCGGCTCCGGCGTGGCGCGGCTCGACGCCTCCGAGTACGTCGGTGACGCCGCCGCCCGCACCGGGTTCGCCGGTCTGGAGGCGATCGACGAGATCACCATGGTCGCCGTCCCGGACCTGATGAGCGCCTTCCAGCGCGGCGAGATCGACGCCGAGGGCGTCAAGACCGTGCAGCTGGCCGTCATCTCGCACTGCGAGCAGATGGGCGACCGGGTCGCCGTCCTGGACACCCCGCCCGGGCTCAACGCCCAGCAGGTCCGCACCTGGCGCAACGACGAGGCCGGCTACGACTCGCGCTACGCCACCCTCTACTACCCCTGGGTCAAGGTCTTCGACCCGGCGAGCGGCCGCAACTCCCTGGTCCCGCCGAGCGGTCACGTGGCCGGTGTCTGGGCCCGCAGCGACCAGGAGCGCGGAGTCCACAAGGCCCCCGCCAACGAGGTCATCCGCGGTGCGGTGGACCTGGAGCTCCGCCTCAGCAAGGGCGAGCAGGACCTGCTGAACCCGATCGGCGTCAACTGCGTCCGGGCCTTCCCCGGCCGGGGCATCCGCATCTGGGGCGCCCGCACCCTCTCCTCCGACCCGGCCTGGCGCTACCTCAACGTGCGCCGGCTCTTCAACTACCTGGAGGAGTCCATCCTCCTGGGCACCCAGTGGGTGGTGTTCGAGCCGAACGACGACCGTCTCTGGTCGAGCATCCGGCGCAACGTCACCGCCTTCCTCACCGAGGAGTGGCGCCGCGGCGCGCTGTTCGGCCGCACGGCCGAGGAGGCGTTCTACGTCCGGTGCGACCGGAGCAACAACCCGCAGGAGTCGATCGACCTCGGCCAGGTCGTGTGCGAGATCGGGGTCGCCCCGGTGAAGCCGGCGGAGTTCGTGGTCTTCCGGCTCTCGCAGTTCTCCGACAGCACCAGCCTCGTCGACGAGTGACCCTCGCGGCCCCTTTCCCCCACCCACAGCACCACCGCAACCGGAACAGGTGACACACAGTCATGGCAGAGGGCGACGCTCTTTCCACCCACGTCTTCGGCGTGCAGCTCGGCGGCTATCTCGTGGAGTCCATCCAGGAGATCAGCGGGCTGACCGTCGAGGAGGAGGTCGTCGAGGTCCGTCAGGTGACCTCCGACGGCAAGCAGATCATCCGCAAGCAGCCGGGCGCGCGCCAGGCGGGCGAGGTGTCGATCACCCGCGGGCTCGACAAGAGCAGCGAGTTCACCACCTGGATCAAGGAGACGCTCAACAACGGGGCCGTCGACACCGCGCGCCAGAACCTCACGATCGAGATCAAGGACTCGACCGGTGAGACCGTCCGGCGCATCCAGCTGATGCAGGGCTGGGCCTCCAAGTGGGAGGGCCCCTCACTCAAGGCCGGCGAGTCCAGCGCCGCGACCGAGACGGTGACCATCACCTTCGAGGAGATCGTGGTCGAATGAGGCGCCGCACCGTCTCGCCGGGCAGCGGCCTCGAAGAGACCCTCGACAACCTGGCCGCCGCGACCGCCGCACGCCAGGAGGCTCCGGCCGCCGCGGCGCCCGCGGCAGCCGCCCCCGCCCGCGCACCCCAGCGCGAGCAGGACTCCCTGCGGACGGAGTTCGCCTTCGAGCTGCCGCGCGGGTACGTCGACGACGAGGGCCAGGTGCACCGGCACGGCACCATGCGGCTCGCGACCGCCCGGGACGAACTGCGCCCGCAGATCGACCTGCGGGTGAAGGAGAACCCGGCGTATCTGTCCGTGGTGCTGCTGAGCCAGGTGATCACCCGGCTCGGCACGGTCACCGATGTGCACGCCGGGATCGTGGAGCGGATGTACGCCACCGACGTGGCGTTCCTCCAGGACTTCTACCGCCGGATCAACAGCGAGGGCCACACGCACGCCGCGGTGACCTGCCCGCTCTGCCACGGATCGTTCGAGGTGGACCTCTCGGGTGGGCGCCTGGGGGAATCGTGACGTACGCGCTCCCCCGGTTGCGGGAGGAGATCGCGTACGTCGCCTACCACTTCCATTGGCAGCGTGAGGACATTCTCGACCTCACCCACGCGGAGCGTCAGCAGTGGGTGCGGGAGATAGCGCGGATCAACACCCGCGTCAACGAAGGCGGGTGATCGTGTGGGGTTCGGGGACTGGCTGCGCCGCCGGACGGACGGGCGGGGAGCCGCCGGAGGGCCAGAGGACGGTGCTGCCGGTACGGTTGCCGGTCCCGGGGCTGACGCTTCGGCCGGTGTCGGGGCTGCCGTTGCGGCTGCTGTCGGGGATGAGGCCGTCGGTACGGGGGTGCCCGCCTCCGGCGATCCCGGTTCCGGCCTTGGCGGTTCCGACTGGGACGGGGGCTGGCGTCGGGTCGCCCCGCCCTCGGTGACCGTCGCCCGGTCGTCGATCGGGGTGAGCGACGGGCTGCGGTTCCGGTCCCGGCTCGCCTCCTGGCAGAACCCGTCCCTGGGCGGCGAGTTGGGCCACGCGGTCATGCCGTCGGCACCCGTGGGCCTCATCCACGGTGTCGCCCGCCCGGGCGTCCCGCGTTCCGCTTCCCCCGGCGGGCCGCTGCTGCTGCGGGCGGCCCGCCCGGAGGCGGAGGGCGAGTCGGGCAAAGCAGCGGGGGCTTCGCCCGTGACGGCAACGGGTGCGGGGACGAGTGCCCCTCCCCGTACGCGTACGAAGGCCACGCCGACCGTGCAGCGCGGAGCGAGGGCAACCGAAGCCGGGGGCACTGCTGCTGCTCCTGCTTCTTCTTCTGCTGCTGCTTCTGCTTCTGCTGCTGCTTCTGCTGCTGCTCGGGGAGGTGCGCAGGCGGCGGTCCCGGACACGGGTGCCGCTTCGGCTTCGGGCCCCGCACCGGCCTCGGCTTCGGCCTCCGCTCCGGTGCAGCGTGCGCGGCCTGCCGCTGTACGCCCCCGGCGGACCGCGCCGCCGCTGATCGTGGCCCGGCGTCCGGCGACGCGACTGCGGCAGATCACGGGGGTGCTGCCGACGCCCCCGGCCACCCCCGCGGCCTCCGCACCTTCCCGAGCAGCGGCGGCCGCCACCTCCGCAGCGGGCCCGGCTGCCTCGTCCGCACCTGCCGACCCCGCCACTTCCCCGGCGGCCGCCGCTGCTCCCACACCTGTCGGCGCCGCTCCCGAGGCCGTACGTCCCGCCCTGGGCAGGCCCCTGCCCGAGATGCCCTCCGGGGCCGTCCCGGCCTCACCGGCAGGGCAGGGACAAGCCGTGCCGACCGCCCCGGGAGGGCAGGACACGGCGGCCATGCCGGTGCTCCGGCGCCGGGCGACGGAGACGACGGCGGCAACCGGACCCGCCTCGCCCCCCGCGCCGACACCGGGGGAGCGGACGGTGACGAAGACGCCCGGGACCTCGCCCACGCCGACGCCTGTCCAGAAGGCTCCGGCGAGCGGGCAGGCACAGGCACACGTGCGGACCTCGGCCGCCGCCGCACCGCACGAGGCCCAGCGCCGAACCGACGCCTCCGGTCCGGACTCCGGTGCCCGCGCGCGTACACGCGGCGGGATCGGTACGCCGCTTCCCTCGCTCCCGTCGACCGCCCGGCTCCAGCCCGACGCACCCCTCCTCGGCGACCACCGCCGTACGCGGCCGAGCCCTCCGGGTGCCCCGGCTGCCCACAGCACGCCCCCGCAGACCACCGCCGCGCCCCCGAGCGCGCCGACCTCCCCGGGCGCGCCGCCCGCCCTGCCGGTGCGCTCATCGGCCGCGCCCGCTCGGCCCACCGCCGCCCGACCCGACGCCGTACAGCGCGCGGTGGACGGTGGGCGCCTCCATTCCCCTACGGGCGCCGGTACGGTCCCGGGCACGCCCGCACCCGGCACCGCCTCCGCCCCGGCTGCTCCCGCGGCCCCGGTCCGCATCCGGAGCATCGGGCCGAGGCCGCGCCCCGGGCAGACCACCCCAGCACCGCCCGCCCCCACCGTTCAGCGGGCGCGCGCCCTGCTCTCGGACCGGACCCTGGTGGTGGACACCGGCTCCGCTGAAGGGTTCTCGGCGGTCCCGGCCGCCACGGCCGACGGCGCCACCGCCCGCCCGGTCGTGGCAGCCACCTGGCGCCGTGACGTACAGCGCTCGGCCTCCGCCGCCCCCGGCCCGGCTGTCGGCTCTCACGGCCTCATGCCCCCGCAGGCCGACGCAGGCGCGCAGCCCGCCGCCATCCGGCACGGCGCGGGGGCCACCGCACCGCACCTGAGCACCCGCGCCTGGGGCCCGGCCACTTCACCGGCGGCCCCAGCCGCACCCCCGGTGCCCGGCGCCACCGTCCAACGCGCCGTGCACACGGCCGCCGTGCCCGCACCCCGGCAGACTCCCGGTGGCGGAACCAGTCTCCAGGCCACCACCACGCCTCAGGCCACGCCGCCCCGCAGGACGTCCAGGCGCACGGCGGACCGCGCCAGGAAGGCGGACCGCGCCGCAGCCGCGAAGCCCCTCCCGGACGCCACCCGGGCCCCAGCCCCCACCACGGCCCCTGCGACGCACGCCTCCACGCCCGGTGGCGTGCTCCAACGGATCGTACGGCGGCGGTCGGTACGGGCCTCCGCACCCACGCCCACGCCCTACGGCCCTTCCGGCCGGGCGACCGCGCAGGCACCGGTGCCCCGGGCGACGGGCCCCGGCCACCGTGGCTCGCGGCCACCGGCCCTCCAGCCCGCGCCCTCAGCCTCCGCCGCCCCCTCGGACCCCACGCCGTTCCCGCCGTCGATGCCCACCGCGGCATCCCCGACGTCCCCGGCCGCACCGGTCTCCCCAGCAGCCGCACCCCCTCCGCGGCACGCCCCCGCCCCCAGCACCCCGCGCACCCCCGCCTCCCCCGCCCTCGCGACCACCCGCCCCCACCCCGTCCCCGTCGTCCGCCCCCATCCCCCCGCACCGGTCCAGCACGGGGCCACCGTCGTGCCCGTCCAGCGGATGCCCCTGCCGGTCGTGCCCGACCCGGCCGGTCCACCGCCCGCCGGTCCGGCCCCCGGCGGCGACGCCCCCGCGTACGGGCCGCAGCCCCTCTCCGTACGGGTTCCGCCGCGCACGCCCTCCCCGGCTCCCGCCGCGAGCGGTCCCGGAACCACGCGCCGACAGCCCCCGACACAGGCTCAGGCCCTTCAGCGCGTGGCCGCCGATGCGGGCCTCACCGGCGTCCCGGTGAAGGCGGTCCCCCCGAGGAGCGCCCGACCGGGCAACCCCCGCCCGGGCACCTCTCAGCCGAGGACCGTCCAGCGGACCGACAGCACCGGAAGCACCGCGCCGGGCGGGACCTCCGGCCTCGGAACCACCGGCACCACACCGGCAGAGACCACCACCCCCGCGAACCGGATCACCGGGGCGGAGCTGGACGCGCTGGCCCGACGGCTGATCGATCCCGTCAGCCGGCTGATCCGCGCCGACATGCGGCGCGGGCGGGAGCGCGCCGGGCGGCCCCACGACGGCCGCCGCTGACGGCGTCCCGCCCGTCGGCTCCCGGGCCCCGCACCCCATACGCACAGCGACAGCACCGCAGAGCAGAGAAGAAGAGAAACGGCATGACGGACAACATCTTCGCGACGAGCGTGTTCTTCAAGCTCGTGATCGGCGGCAGCGACCTGGGCGCCTTCCACACCTGCTCGGGGCTGGGCGCGGAGGTGGAGATGGAGACGTACGCCGAGGGCGGCAACAACGGCTTCACCTGGCATCTGCCGGGACGCATCACCTGGACCAACATCACGCTGACCCGACCGGTCACCGCCGACACGATGAAGATCGCACGCTGGCTGAACGAGACCATCCAGCGGGTCGAGCCGAAGGACGGCGAGATCGTCGCCCTGCGCCCGGACCTCAGCCGCATCATCAGCTGGCAGGTGCGGGGCATCGTCCCGGTGCGCTGGCAGGGCCCCTCCTTCGACCCGGCCAACTCCCAGGCCGCCATCGAGACGTTGGAGATCGCGCACGAGGGGCTCGAAGCCTCCTGATGAACCGCCACCGCCATGCCACCGTCCCAGTCCCCGGCCCGGAAGGAGGAACGCCATGTCACCCGCTCTGCGTGCGAACCGTGTGCGCGCCCAACTGACCATCATGGAACCGCCGTCGACGGTCGGCGCGAAACCGGGCGGCCGACTCGCCCAACTCACGCTCCAGTTCAACCCGAACAAGCTGTCGCTGAGCAAGAGCACCGAGTGGCGGCGCACCCCGTCCCGGATGGCCGGGCAGTCCGCGCTGCCCGAGTTCGTCGGGAGCGGGCCGCGCTCGCTCTCGCTGGAGGTCTTCCTCGATGCGACCGCCACCCACGACAACTCCGTGGAGAAGGCGGTGGAGCAGCTGATGATCGCCTGTGTGCCCACGCCGACCAGCCTCGCGCGCAAGACGCCCGCAAGCCCCTGGGTGCGGTTCGACTGGGGGACGTCGCGGACGACGTCGTTCGACGGCGTGCTCTCCAACCTCTCCGTCTCCTACACCCTGTTCGACGTGGACGGGAAGCCGCTCCGCGCCACCTGCTCCCTCTCCATCGAGGAGGCGAGCGTCGACCCGGCCGGTCAGAACCCCACCTCGGGGTCGAAGGAGGCACGGCGGACGCACCGGGTCGTGGCCGGGGACAGCCTGCCGCTGCTCGCCTGGCGGGAGTACGGCGACGCCACCGCCTGGCGGACGATCGCGGAGGCCAACGACATCGACGACCCCATGCAGTTGGCGCCGGGCAGCGAACTCCTCGTGCCGGGCCTGGAAGACCGTCTCGCAAGGGGCAGCCGATGACCGCCTCCTCCCCGGGGCGCTCCTTCGCCGCCGATCCCGTCGTGGAGATCCCCGCCGAACTTCCGCTCGGCTGGGCCGCCCAGTTGGTGAGCTGCGTGGTCGACGAGAACGTCGGCCTGCCGGACACGGCCGTGCTGACCTACCGGGACCCGGACCACGATCTGCTGAGCGAGAGCGGGATCACCCTCGGCACGCCGCTCAGGATCTCCGTCGTCACCGTCCAGGACCGGGTCCGCGAGCGGCTGTTCACCGGCGAGGTGACGGCGATCGAGCTGGACCACGACACCACCGGCACGTTCACCGTGATCCGGGCGTTCTCCCGGGCGCACCGGCTCCAGCGCGGCCGGAAGGTGGTGGCGTACCGGAACATGAAGACGGCGGACATCGTGCGGAAGGTCGCCGCGGGCGCCGGGCTGACCTGCGGCAAGGTCGAGGCGGCGCCGATCACGTACAAGCAGCTCACCCAACCCAACATCTCAGACTGGGAGTTCCTCCAGCATCTGGCGGCCGAGAGCGGGGCGCAGGTGCGGGTGGACGACGAAGGCGTGCTCCAGTTCACCAGGCCGAAGCCCGCCTCGTCGGCGCCCTCTCCCGACACCCGGGCCGCCACGCACCCGATGGTGCTGGAGTACGGGGACAACCTGCTCGCGCTGCGGGCCGTGGTGACCGGGGCGGACGGGGCCGGGGATGTGGAGGTGCGCGGCTGGAACGTCGACACCAAGACCCGGCTGGTGGCGCGGGAGCAGTCCGTGCACAGCGACACCGTGACGCCCGGGATGAGCCCGTCGGCGGCGGCGGGGGCGTTCGGCGCGAGCGCCCGGATGACCGTCGCCGACACCCCGTACCGCACGCAGGCGGAAACCACGGCCGTGGCCGGGGCGGTGGCGGCCCAGGTCAGCTCGGGGTTCGGGGAGATCGAGGCGGTGGCCTTCGGCAACCCGCAGCTGCGGGCGGGCGAGCCGGTGGCCCTCGGCAACGTGGGCCCCGCCTTCTCCGGCCGCTACACCGCCACCGCCGTCCACCACGTCCTGGAACCGGACGGCGGCTACCGCACCACCGTGATCGTCAGCGCCTCGCCCGACCGCTCCCTGGCCGGGCTGACCGGCGGCGGCGCCCCCTCACGCGGCCCGCGCATCCCCGGGCTGGCGATCGGCGTGGTCACCGACATCCGCGAGGGGAGGGGGCAGCGGGGCTGGGTGCGGCTGAAGTTCCCCTGGCTCGACGACACCTATGTGACCGACTGGGTCCGTACGGTGCAGTGGGGCGGCAACGGGGGCGGCGGGGTGTTCAGCCCCGAGGTCAACGACGAGGTGCTGGTCGGCTTCGAACAGGGGCTGCTGGACAGCCCGTACGTCCTGGGCGGCCTCTACAACGGCGTCGACCGGCCCTCCGAGCATGACGTCCCGCTCGTCGACAGGACCAGCGGCAAGGTCAACCGCCGTTCCCTGGTGTCCCGTTCGGGCAACCGGCTGGAGCTGCTGGACACCCCGCGCGGCCCGTCGGGCGTCCGGCTGGCGAGCGGGAGCAGACGGCTCGAAGTCCTGCTGGACGAGCGGAGGAACGAGATCGCCCTGACCGTCTTCGCCCCCGGTTCCAAGCGGCCGCAGAGTTCCGTGACGCTCTCCTCCTCAGGCATCACGCTCGACGCCGGTACGGGGAACGTCGAGGTCAAGGGGCGGTCGGTGACCATCAACGGCAAGACGGGGGTCACCGTGGACGGCGGCCTGCTCGCCGTACTGAAGGCCAAGCTGATCCGCATCAACTGACCCCGTCGACACGTTCACTGACTCCCTATCACTTCACTCGCGCAGCTAGGAGAACCCCGGTCATGCCCCCCGCAGCCCGTACGGGCGACAGCACCGCCCACGGTGGCCTCATCGGCACCCCGCCCCCGGGCGCGGTGGCCGTCGCCACCGTGCTGATCGGCGGCCGGCCCGCGGCCGTCACCGGGAGCCTGCACGTGTGCGTGGTCCCCCCGCACGCGGCCCTCGGGCCGGGCAACGTGATCATGCCCGACCCGGCAGCCGCCGTCTCCGGCCCGGTGCTGATCGGCGGACTGCCCGCCGCCCGGATGGGCGACAGGACCACCTGCGGCGCGCCCGTCATCAGCGGCGCGCTCGACGTCCTGATCGGGGGCGCGATATGAGCGGCGACGGATACACCGGCGCCCGCAGGGGAACCGGCGGCGGCTTCATCGGGCGCGGCTGGGGCTTCCCGCTGCGCACCGGCCCGACCGGCGGGATCGCCCTGGTGGAGCGGGACCGGGAGATCGAGGAGGCCATCGGGCTGATCCTCGGTACGGCACCGGGCGAGCGGCCGATGCGGCCGGAGTTCGGCTGCGGCATCCACGACTACGTCTTCGCGCCCGGCGACGGCGCGACCGCCGGGCGGATCGCCCAGGAGGTCCGCACCTCGCTGGAGCGGTGGGAGCCGCGGATCGAGGTGACGGACGTGGTGATCGCGTTCGACGCGATCGAGGAGGGCACGCTCTACATCGACGTGCGCTACACCGTGCGGGCCACCAACGACCTGCGGAACCTGGTCTTCCCCTTCTATACGATCCCGTCGGAAGACGGCTCGTCCGAAGCGGGTGCGCGCTGATGGCCCTGCCCTCCCCCAACCTGGACGACCGGCGCTTCCAGCAGCTCGTCGACGAGGCCAAGCGGTACGTCCAGCAGCGCTCGCCGGAGTGGACCGACCACAACGTGTCGGACCCCGGGGTCACGCTGATCGAGACGTTCGCGTACATGGTCGACCAGCTGCTGTACCGGCTGAACCAGGTGCCGGACAAGAACTACGCGGCCTTCCTGGACCTGCTGGGCGTGACCCTGTTCCCGCCGACCGTCGCCCGCGCCGAGGTCGACTTCTGGCTCTCCGCGCCGCAGCCGGAGACCGTGCACCTGGTCGCCGGGACCGAGGTCGCGACCGCGCGCGGGGAGGCCGAGGAGCCGGTGGTGTTCACCACCTCCGACGACCTGCCGATCGTGCCGAGCGAGCTGGTCCGGCTGGTGACCGCGCCGACGACCGGTGACCAGACCGACCGGACCGGACCGCTCGGGGCGGGCAAGGACATCCCGTGCTTCTCGCCGCGCCCGGAGCCGGGTGACGCGCTGCTGTTCGGGCTGCCCACCGCCGTACCGCGGTGCATCGTCGCCGTACGTCTGGACAGCCGGGTGGAGGGCGTCGGCGTCGACCCGCGGCAGCCGCCGCTGGTGTGGGAGGCGTGGGACGGGACCCGTTGGGTGGAGTGCGCGACCGGTGACGACACCACCGGCGGGCTCAACCGGCCGGGCGAGGTCATCGTGTTCGTCCCGGCCGGGCACACCGCGTCCGTCGTCGCCGGGACCCGGGCCGGGTGGCTGCGCTGCCGGGTGACACCGCCCGAGCCGGGCCAGCCGTTCTACTCCGAGTCGCCGACGATCCGGGAGGCCGAGGTGTTCACGGTCGGCGGTACGGCCGCCGTCGAGCACGCGGAGACCGTGCTCGACGTGCCCCTCGGAGTCTCGGAAGGGGTGGCCGGGCAGCGGTTCTCGGTCGGCCGGGTGCCGCTGCTGATGGACGGCGACCCGCCGGTGGTCCAGGTGTCGACCGCCGAGGGCTGGCAGATCTGGACGCCCGTCGAGCACTTCGGGGCCTCCGCGCCCGGGGACCGGCACGTGCGGATCGACGCCGTCTCCGGGGAGTTCGCGTTCCCGCCGGAGGTACGGGAGCCGGACGGCACGATGCGTGCGTACGGGGCCGTTCCCCCGAAGGGCGCCCAGCTCCGCGTCCCCCGCTACCGCACGGGCGGCGGGTCGGCCGGAAACGTGGCCCGGAGCGCGATCTCCGTGCTGCGCAGCTCGGTCCCGTACATCGCGCGGGTCGACAACCGGGAGGCCGCCACCGGCGGCGTGGACGGGGAGACCGTCGCCAACGCCAAGGTGCGCGCGCCCAACATCCTGCGGGTGCAGGAGCGGGCGGTCACGGCCCGGGACCACGAGGTCATCGCCCGGGAGGCCGCGCCCTCGCTGCGCCGGGTGCGGTGTCTGCCGGCGGTGGCGGGCGAGGGCGGTGCGGTGCGCGTGCTGGTGGTGCCGGACGCGGTGCCCGACGAGGGCGGCAGGCTGCGGTTCGAGCAGCTGATCCCGTCGGACCAGGTGCTCGCGGCGGTGGCCCGGCGGCTGGACGAACGCCGTCTGGTGGGGACCCGGCTGGTCGTGGAGCCGCCCGCCTACCAGGGCGTCACGGTGGTGGCCCGGCTGGTCGCGGCCCCGGGCGAGGTGGACCGGGTGCGCGCGGAGGCGCTGGAGGCCCTGTTCCGGCTGATCGACCCGCTGCGGGGCGGTGCGGACGGCGCGGGGTGGCCGTTCGGGCGGCCGGTGCAGTACGGGGAGGTGTTCGCCGTGCTCCAGCAGGTGCGGGGGGCCGGTCTGGTGGAGGAGGTCCGGCTCTTCCCGGCGGACCCGATCACCGGTCGGCGCGGCGGTGCGGTGGACCGGATCGACGTGGCCGCGGGCGCGCTGGTCTTCTCCCACCAGCACCAGGTGATCGTCACGCCGAGCGGGCCGGGTGAGGGCGTATGAGCCGGGCCGCCGTTCCGGGGCTGCCGAGCCGCTACCCGATCGGTGAGCTGCTGCCCGCCCTGTACGCCGACGACGACCTGGCCCAGCGCTTCACGGCCGGGCTCGACACCGTCCTGGCCCCGGTGCTCTCCACCCTGGACAACCTGCCCGCCTACTTCGACCCGGCCCTGGCCCCCGCCGACTTCCTGCCCTGGCTGGCGACCTGGGTGGGCGCGGGCGTCGACCCCGACTGGCCGCCGGAGCTGCAACGGGCCGTGGTGGCGCGGGCGGTGGAGCTGCACCGGTGGCGCGGCACCCGGCGCGGACTGGTCGACCACCTCCGGCTCTGCTTCGGCGTCCACGCCGACGTGCGGGACGGCGGAGGCGTGGCCTGGTCGGCCGAGCCGGGCACGGAGCTGCCTCCGGCGCCGACCGGTGAACTGCTCGTACGGGTCTGGCCCGCGGCCCCCGGCGCCACGGTGGACGCGGCCCGCGTCCTGGAGGTGGTGACGGCCTCCTGCCCGGTCCACCTCACCTGCCGGGTGGAGATCCTGCCGGGCCCGCCGGAGGCGGCGCCCGGAACGACCACAGAGACGACGGGAGGCTGACGCGATGCGTTCGTGTCCGGCGTGCGGTACGGCCAACCGCGAGGACGACGACTTCTGCGGCGACTGCGGCGCGTACCTGGGGTGGTCGACGGAGCCCCGGCGCACTCCGGCGGCCCGGGAACCGGAGCCTGTGCCGCCGCCTGTGCCCGCGTCCGGGCCCGAGCCCGTGCCCGAACCGGCCCGGGAGCCGGAGCCGGAGCAGCGGTTCGCCCCGGAGCCCGTACGCGAGGGTCGTACGTCCCCGGAGTCCGCGCCCGCGCCACGCTCGGAAGCGGCACCAGGAGCACCGACACCTGCCCCGGAACCGGAGGCATCGGATACACCGGTGCCCTCCACAGCCGAGCCCATGATTCCCCCCGCGCCCGCCACCGCGCCCGCGGTGCCCCCGCGCCCGGCGGCGGAGCCGACTCCTCCCGCGACGCCCCCGCCCCCACCCGGCGTCGCCGCGCCGACGGCCGCCCCGACCGCCCCCGTCCTCCCGCGCCCCACCTCCGTACCACCGCAACAGCCCCGGCACCCCGCCCCCGCTCCCGTGCGGCCGGCGGTCCCTCGGCCCCCGGAAGAGGAACCCGTCGGGGCGGTCCAGCCGGCCCGGCCCGTCGCCCGGCGGCCCGTCGTACGGCCGGTGGAGACGGACGAGGCGGTGGAGGGCGAGCCGTGTCCGGCCTGCGGTACGCCGAACGCGCCCGGGCGCAGGTTCTGCCGCCGGTGCGCGGCGCCCCTCCGGGCGAAGGCGGAGACCGTGCCGCTGCCGTGGTGGCGGACGGTGTGGCCGTTCCGCCGCCGGGTGCGGGTCCGGTCGGGGCGGGCGCTGCGGCGGATCCTGCTGGTGCTGGCGGTCGTCGGGCTGCTCCTGGTGGGCTTCCTGTTCCTGCCGGCCGGGCGCGTGGTCTTCGAGGACGTCCGGGACAAGCTGGGCGGCACGGCGGCGGTCAGCCCCTCCGGCGTGACCGCGAGCGCCGAGGCTCCCGGCCATCCGGCGGGCGCGGCCGTGGACGGCCTGACCAACACGTACTGGGGCGCCCCCTCCCTCGGCGCATCGCTGACGGCCGCCTTCGGGACACCGTTCCGGCTGGTCGGGGTGGTCCTGCACACCGGGGCCTCCACGGAGCCCGAGGAGTTCCGGGGGGAGCCGCGGCCGGTCCGGGCGGACCTGATCGTCACCACGGCGGACGGCGCGGTCCATGAGAAGGAGCTGACGCTCAACGACAAGCCCGGCGAGCAGACGGTACGGACCGGGATCAGCGATGTCGTCACCGTCCGGCTCGTCCTCCGGGAGGCGGTGGGCGAGGCGAAGGGACGTCCGATCGCACTGGGGGAGATCGAATTCTTCCAGCGCACCTGAGGGCCCGGAGAAAGGACGCATATTCCAGAGGCACAGACCCCTCACCGTCACGTTCAACCCCAGAAGCCCCTCAACTGCTCATATCTGCTCAGCTGTTCGGTTCGATGAAGCAATTCCGGTCACATATGGCTTCCCTTCACGGCTCCACAAGCGGTTGACTGGGCATCACACATGGTGACGTGATCGCCTTCCGCGGCTCTCGGGCCCAGCTCCGGCGGCCGTGCATCCTCACGATCACCGGAAATGCGCGGTGCGCATCACCCGTCCGTACTCGTCGACGAGGGGGCTGCAATGAGCCAGATAACGTTACCGGCGTTTCACATGCCGTTCGCCAGCGCGGGGTGCAATCCAGGCCTGGACGAAACCAGGGAGGCGGCCTGGGAATGGGCGGAGGCGGAGGGGTTGATCCTTTCGGTCCCGGCCCGCCGGAAGATGATCCGCACACGGCCCGAACTCTGGATTTCCCTCGTCTTCCCGAAAGCCTCGCAGGATCATCTCGACCTCTTCTGCCAATGGCTGTTCTGGGCCTTCCTGGTGGACGACGAGTTCGACGACGGCCCGGCCGGGCGCGACCCCCTGATGTGCGAGGCGGCGATCACCCGGCTGGTGGACGTGTTCGACGGGGCCGAGCCGCACGGGCCGATGGAGCGGGCGCTGGCCGGGTTGCGCGAGCGGACCTGCCGCGACCGGTCCCCCCAGTGGAACAGGCAGTTCCGGCGGGACACGGCGGCCTGGCTCTGGACGTACTACGCCGAGGCGGTCGAGCGGGCGGCCGGGCAGGTGCCGAGCCGGGTGGACTTCGTCAAGCACCGCCGGGATTCGGTGGCCATGCAGCCCTTCCTGGATCTGCACGAGATCACCGCCGGAATCGATCTGCCGGATTCCGCCCGCAGCCTGCCCGCGTACATCGCCCTGCGGAACGCGGTGACCGATCACTCGGGCCTCTGCAACGACATCTGCTCGTTCGAGAAAGAGGCCGCGCTCGGCTACGAGCACAATGCGGTACGGCTCCTCCAGCGCGACCGGGGCTCCACGCTCCAGGAAGCCGTCGACGAGGCCGGGATTCAACTCGCCCGTATCGCCGAGCGAGTGGTGCGAGCGGAGAAGGAACTGATCGAGGAGATCGAGGCCGCGAGGGTCGGCCCCTCGACCCGGGCCGCGCTGGAGCGCTGCGTACAGGACTACCGGGGGCTCGTGCGGGGCGACTTCGACTATCACGCGCGCGCCGAGCGCTACACTCGGCCGGACCTGGTGGAGCTGGAGGCACGGAACTCGATGTCCCGGTACTTCGCCGCCTGAGAGCACCGTGGCGTACGGGGGCCGGAGGGCGGGAGCCTTCCGGCCCCCGGCCGAGAGGGAGCGAATCGGCCGAAACCACCCCAGCCGCCCCTCCGGTAGCGGTCGATCGCATCACATCGCGTCCGATCGGGAAGGAACGGGAACGGTCAGAAGCGATCGCGTGGGAGACTGTGCCGCGCAAGCATGTCCCGGGTCGCCCCACCGGCCGGGCCGACGACCGTGTCGTGCCCCCGGTCAGCGACTGACCGGTCGGAATGCCATGCCTTCCACCACCGTCCCCGGGGATAGCGACACGTGAGATCACAGCGAAGAATATGGACCACGGCCGCCGTCGCCACGGCCGCCGTGACGGGCACCCTGGTCTTCCACGGTATGACGGGAAGCTCCTCCCCCGGCCGTGACACGGACGCCAAGTCCGCTCCCGGGGCGGCTGAGCCCGAGGTGTACCACACCCCGCTCAAGACCTCCGGGGACGGCACCTCCGCCTCGCTCGGCCGGCGCTCCACCGACCGTTTCAGCCTGCTCGGCGTGACCTGGACCGACCCCGCCGCCAAGGTGACCGGCCGGGTGGAGGCGCGTACCCGCTCCGCCGCCACCGGCGAGTGGACCGGCTGGCTGCCGCTGGACACCGAGATCGACGGCCGCACCGAGGCCCGCCGGTCCGGCGTCCGGGGCACCACCGAGCCGCGCTGGGTCGGCCCCTCCGACGGCGTCGAGGTCCGGATCCGCGCCGCCGACGGGGCGAAGGCCGGACTGCCCGACGGGCTGCGGCTGGACACCGTCGACCCCGGCGGCCGGACCACCCCGCTCGCCGCCGGACCGGCCGCCTTCGCCGCCGAGCCCGCCGCGTTCACCACCGACGAGTCCCCCTCCGCGGAGCCGGAACCGGAACCGTCCGACGAGCCCGCCCCCGGGGAGCCGACGGAGGAGCCGACCCAGGACCCGGTCCCCACGCCGACGGCCCCGTCCCCGACGCCGCCGTCCCCGAGCCCCACCCCGAGCGCGACCACCGCGTCCCCGACGCCTTCCGCCTCGCCGACCCCCACCGCCTCCACGACCCCGCCGCTGCCGCCCGGCCCGCCGTCCACCGTCCCGCAGCCGCCGATCGTCTCGCGGACCGCCTGGAAGGCCGACGAGTCGCTCAACAACGAGTCGCCGGACTACATGGCCTCGGTCAAGGCGGTCTTCGTCCACCACACCACGCAGACCAACGACTACTCCTGCGCCGACTCCCCGGCGATGGTGCGCGCGCTGCACACCTACCACGTGAAGTCCAACAAGTGGAAGGACCTCGGCTACAACTTCGTGGTCGACAAGTGCGGCACCGTCTTCGAGGGCCGCAAGGGCGGGGTGGACCGGCCCGTGATGGGCGCCCACACCTACGGCTTCAACCGGGACACCGCCGGGATCGCCGTGATGGGCCTGCACACCCAGACCCCGGCCAGCAGCGCCGCGACCACCGCGGTCGCCCGGGTCGCCGCCTGGAAGCTCGGCCAGTACAAGGGCGACCCGACGGGCACGGTCCAGCTGACCGCCGGGGCGAACGGCAAGAACGCCGTGCACAAGGAGTTCACCGCCGGGCAGCAGTACCCCTTCCAGCAGATCTCCGGCCACCGGGACGGGTTCGCCACCGAGTGCCCCGGCCTCGGCCTCTACAACCAGCTCCCCGGCATCCGCTCGACGGCCGGCGGCACGGTCACCGGTCTCACCGTCTCCTCGATGAGCGGAGCGAGCGCCTCCGGCTCCACGTACTACACGAAGTCGACCGTCACCGTGGGCTGGAAGACGACCACGCCCGCCGCCTTCGTCAAGGGGTACGAACTCCTCGTCGGCGGCAAGCCGGTGGCCGCCGTCAAGGGCAACGTCACGTCGGCCCCGGCCACCCTCGCGCTCGGCAAGCACTCCGTCCAGGTACGGGCCACCCACCAGTCGGGCAAGGTCACCACCTCGCCCGCCGCCACGGTCGTCGTCGAGCGCACGCCCCCCGTCTTCACCACCAAGCCGGCCCTCACCCTGCGCACCGGCACGGTGAACACCGCCGCCGTCCCGGTCACCCTGAAGTGGAAGGCCACCGACACCACCGCCCTGAAGGAGGTCCGGCTCACCGCGCCCGTCGCGAAGACGTACGGCCCGACGACGGGCAGCGCCTCGCACACCGCGAAGTCCGGCGCGGCGACCGCCTGGAGGATGACGGCGTACGACCACGCGGGCAACACGGCCGCCGCCTCGGTCTCCGGCACCCCGGTGATCCTCCAGGAGACCGCCGCCGCGAAGACCGGGAAGTGGACGGCGAAGTCCTCCTCCAGCTATCTGGGCGGCAAGTCCCTGACCAGCAGCGCCAAGGACGCGAGCCTCACCTGGACGTTCACCGGCCGGTCAGCCGCCTGGGTGGTGTCACGGGCCGCCACTTCGGGGCAGGCATACGTCTACGTCGACGGCAAGAAGGTCGCCACGGTGGACCTGAAGTCCGCCTCCACCAAGTACCGGGACGCGATCTGGACCCAGTCCTGGTCCACCAGCGCCAAGCACACGGTCAAGATCGTGGTGGTCGGTACGAAGGGCCGCCCGGCCATCACCACGGACGGTCTGGTCTATCTGAAGTAGGCGGCTCCACCACCGCACCGCGAGAGGGGTTGGCACACACCATGTCCGACATCGTGGAGGCCACGGCCAGGACCGCTCAGGGCACGGTACGCGGTGCGGTGGAGGGAAATGTCGCGGTCTTCCGCGGCATCCCCTACGCGGCTGCGCCGGTGGGCGCTCGGAGGTTCCGCGCGCCGGAGCCGCCGGAGCCGTGGGAGGGCGTACGGGAAGCCCTCGTCTTCGGGCCGACCGCCCCCAAGCGCCCCTACACCCCGCCGCTGGACCGGCTGCTGCCGGACCCGGAGGTGCCGGGCGAGGAGTGGCTCAACCTCAATGTGTGGACGCCCTCCACGGGGGCCGCGGGGCTCCCCGTCCTGGTGTGGATCCACGGCGGTTCGCTGCTGCACGGCTCCTCGGCGGTGCCGGTCTACGACGGCTCCGCCTTCGCCCGGGACGGGGTGGTGCTGGTCTCGGTCAACTACCGCCTGGGCGTCGAGGGCTTCGGGCTCTTCCCGGACGCGCCCGCCAACCGGGGGCTGCTGGACCAGCTGGCCGCCCTGGAGTGGGTGCGGGAGAACATCGCGGCGTTCGGCGGCGACTCGGACCGGGTGACGGTGGCCGGGGAGTCGGCGGGGGCGGTGAGCGTGGCCGCGCTGCTGGCCACGGACCGGGCGGCGGGGCTGTTCCGGCGGGCGGTGCTCCAGAGCGGGGCGCCCGCCGCCCTGGACCCTGAGGCCGCGCGCGGGACGACCGGGCTGATCGCCCGGCGGCTCGGCGTCCCGGCCACGGCCGCCGCGCTGGCCGCCGTGGCCCCGGAGGCGCTGCTGGCCGCGCAGACCGCGGTGACGAGCGGCGGCAACCCGCTGACCGGCCGCAACTCCTTCCAGCTCGTGGTGGACGGCGAGCTGCTGGCCCGGGACCCGGCCGAGGCGCTGCGTACGGGGGCGGCGGCCGGGGTCGACCTGCTGATGGGGGCGAACACCGAGGAGTACCGGCTCTGGTTCGTCCCCAGCGGCCTCACCGAACGGATCAGCCGGCTCAAGCTCCGCCTGGCGCTGCTGAAGTTCGGGGTCCCGGGCGCCACCGCCCGCACCTACCGGGCCAACCGCCCCGACGCCACCCCCGGCGAACTCCTCGGCGCCCTCGCCACGGACCTGCTGCTGCGCGTCCCGCTCAACCGGCTGGCCGACGCGCGGGCGGGCGCCGAGGGGTCCACGTACGTCTACGAGTTCGGCTGGCCCACCCCCGTACAGCGGCTCGGGGCCTGTCACGCGCTGGAGCTGGGCTTCGTCTTCGACACCCTGGCCCACCCCGACACGAGGGCCCTGACCGGCCCGGACGCCCCGCAGGAGCTGGCGGACGCGATGCACCGGGCCTGGGTGGACTTCGCGACGACGGGCGACCCCGGCTGGCCGTCCTGGGACGCCCGGCGGCCGGTGCGGTTCTTCGGCCATGGGGCCGAGGGCGGCCCGGCCGTGGTCCTGGCCCCGCGCGACGACGAGCTGCGGGGCTGGGAGCCGTACCGGCCGACCAGGGCCGCGGGGAGATCCCGCGCGGGTCGGGGACCGCGGTGAGGATGGCGGACCCGGCCACCACCACGCCCGGCACGAGCTGTTCGCGACGGGCGGGGAGGTGGGCGACGGCCGGGTCGTCGTCCCTCGGCATCCGCCCCCGGGCCGCCGGCGCGGGCAGGACCGGATCGCCCGGCTGTGCGGGTGACGGGCCGGACGCCCCGGGCACGAAGCCCTCGTGGCATCAGCTCAGCAGCTCGGTGGCCGTGACCGCGCGCAGGCCGCGCCGGTCGACCTCGGTGAGGAGCAGCGGCAGCGCGGCGACGGTGACCGGCCGCGCGAGGCTCAGCCCCACCACGGAACCGTGCCGCAGCTCGCCGGTCACCTTGCGCAGGACGGCCGGCACCCCGGTCGCGGCGTGGTCGCGCGACTCGACGTCGTAGCCGAGGACGTGCGGGTAGCCGACCCGCAGGGCGAGGCGCTGGACGGGGGCGGTCGCGCCGGGGCCGGGCGAGGGGCGGAACCAGGTGCCGATGGAGCCGGTGAGCCGGCGCAGCGCCCGGGCGCAGGCGGCGATCTCCTCGTACGCGGAGCGCTCGTCGCGCTCGGCGAGGGCGGCCAGGTCCGGGTGGTGCTGGGTGTGGTTGCCGATCTCGTGGCCGCCGTCCAGGATCCGGCGGGCCAGCTCCGGATGCGCCTCCAGCCAGCTGCCGACGGCGAGGACGGTGACCCGCGCCCCGGCCCGCTCGATCCGGGAGAGCGCGGCACGGGCGAGGCCGGGGTCGCCCCGCCCCTCGAAGGTGAGGGCGATACGGGGCCGGTCGCGGGGACCGTGGGCGACCACCCCGGGCCACCCGGGGAAGCGGCGCGGCCCGGCGGGTTCGGCAGTCGACCCGTACGAGGCCGGGGCCGGGGGCGAGGAGGCGGGCGCCCCGCCCCCGGTCCCTCCCGGTCCGGCTCCCTCCCCGCCGCCGCGCGCGCACCCCGCCGCGAAGACCGACGCGAGGAGCCCGGCCCCGGCGCCCAGCGCGTCCCGGCGGTGCACCGGCCGCTCGCGCCCGCCCATGCCCGACCACCTCGCCTTCCCCACCGTCCACGGAATCCCGGGGACACAGTAGAGGCGGGACGGGCGAAATGTAACGATTGAGCGATCCCTTGGATGATCTAGGAATCATTCAAGCAGCCTCATAAAAATACATGGAAAGCCAGGCAAGTGACCGAGCACACCTATGATTCAGCCACGAGATGCCTGCTTGACACCAGAATTACCCCAAATGCTCCTTTGGCACCGAGGTCCCCCGTCTGCCATAGTCGGAGCCACGACCCCCATTGACCCGGGCGAGGTCGCCATCAGCGGCCGTGAACACACCCCACCTTTCACGGCCCCCTCAGAAGCCCCCGCAGCGCCGCACCCCGGCCGACCGGGGGCTTCTGCGCGTCCAGGAGAGGGCACCGCGCCGGCCCGCCGCATCAGCGGTCGGAGATCCGCATCTCGAACCAGGTGGTCTTGCCGCGCGGCAGCAGATCCACCCCCCACCGGTCGGAGAGCTTGTCCACGAGGAAGAGCCCGCGACCGCTGACATCCATCTCGCGCACCGGCATCAGACACGGCAGCCCGCGCGAGGGGTCGCGCACCTCGATCCGGATCCAGCCCCGGCGGCGCACCATCCGTAACCCGAAGACGCGGGCCCCCGTGTGGCGCACCGCGTTGCCGACGAGTTCGGAGACGAGCAGCACCGCGTACTCGGCGGTCTGCGCGGAGAGCGCCCACTGCCGGAGCACCACGCAGGAGGTGAGGCGGCGGGCCGTCGCCGCGGACTCCGGCCGCGACGGCAGCCGGACTTCCGCCTCGGCCGGATTTCCGAACAACTCCAGCGCCTTGAACGCCTGTTCGTCATCCATGCCCGACGTCCACCGTGCCGCGGTCGCGCTGCTGCGCGGTCGCGGCTGATCCACATCCTCCAGGCCCGCCATGCCCACCATCATGGACGCACACTCCGGCCCCCGGGGCCGTTCCGACGGAATCCGCCCCCCGGAGCACACCATTCCGCAGCAGGCTCTCGGCATATGCCAGAGGCACAACAAGGGCCTTCGCAACCCCACTGAACTGCGGCGATACACCGGTCGGGCGGGCTCGCCCGGAGGGATACGGCACCGGGCCTTAAGGTTGCCTTAAGGCCCGGATAATCCGCCCGGAGGGATGAACCCCCGTCAGAAGCGCGTCCGGGGAGGCCGAACGGGAGGAACGGAGGGAGCGCCGGTGGCCGCCCGGCGGCCGCTCAGAGGAACTCCGCCTTCCCCGGGCCCTCCTCCACGAAGCTGCGCATCCCGCGCTCGCGGTCCTCGGTGGCGAACAGTCCGGCGAACCAGTTCCGCTCGACGGTGAGCCCGGTGTCGATGTCCGTCTCCAGGCCCGCGTCCACCGACTCCTTGGCGGCGCGCAGCGCCAGCGCGGGGCCCTTCGCCAGCCGGGCGGCCCAGGCGTGCGCCTGCTCGTAGACCTCCGCGGCCGGGACCACCCGGTCCACCAGACCGAGCGTCAGGGCCTCCTCCGCCCTGACCATCCGGCCGGTGAAGATGAGGTCCTTGGCGCGGGACGGGCCGATCAGCCGGGCCAGGCGCTGGGTGCCGCCGGCGCCCGGGATCAGCCCGAGCAGGATCTCCGGCTGGCCGAGCTTGGCGTTCTCCGCGGCGATGCGGTAGTCGGCGCAGAGGGCCAGTTCGCAGCCGCCGCCGAGCGCGTAGCCGGTGACGGCCGCGACGACGGGCTTGGGGATGCGGGCGATTGCGGTGAAGGAGTCCTGGAGCGCCTTGGAGCGCAGGACCATCGCGGTGTGGTCCATCGCCTGCATCTCCTTGATGTCCGCTCCCGCCGCGAACACCTTCTCGCCGCCGTAGAGGACCACCGCGCGGACGTCCTCGCGCCGGGTGGCCTCCTCGGCCAGCTCCCGCAGCCGGTCCTGGACCGCCACGTCCAGGGCGTTCATCGGCGGCCGGTCCAGCCGGATCGTCCCGACGTTGTCGCTTACTTCGAGGGTCACAGTCATGGAGGCAGGTTAACCACTGCTAACGCGGGCGGACCCGGTGCCGTTGGTCACAGCACCGGGTCCGCTCACGCGCGTAGCGCGGGGTGGAGGAAGCTCTACTTCTTCCACTCCTCCCAGTCCATGTTCCAGCCGTTGAGGCCGTTGTCCGGCTGGATCTGCTTGTCCTTGGAGTTCTTCACGATGACGACGTCACCGATCATCGACTTGTTGTAGAACCAGGCCGCCGGGGTCTGGCTGTCGTAGCCGCCGCGCACATCGCGCAGACCGACGCAGCCGTGGCTGGTGTTGGTCGTGCCGAAGATGGACGGGGCGCCCCAGTAGTTGCCGTGCAGGAAGGTGCCCGAGGTGGAGAGCCGCATGGCGTGCGGGACGTCCTTGATGTCGTACTCGCCGCCGAAGCCGACGGTGTCGCCGTTCATCCGGGTCACCTTGAGCTTCTCGCTGATGACCATCTGACCGTTGTACGTGGTGGTCGCCGGGGCGCCCGCGGAGATCGGGATGTCCTTGATCTCCTTGCCGTCACGGACGACCTTCATCCGCTTGGTGCTCGCGTCCACGGTGGAGACCTGGGAGCGGCCGATGGTGAACGTCACCGTCTTGGCCTGCTTGCCGTAGACCCCCGGCCGTCCCTCGACGCCGTCCAGGTGCAGTTCGACGGTCACCTTCGTACCGGGCTTCCAGTAGTGCTCCGGGCGGAAGTCGAGGCGGTCGTTGCCGAACCAGTGGCCCTCGATCTCGACCGGCGGGTCGGCCGTCACCTTGATGGCCTTCTCCACGGCGGCGGGCTCGGTGATGCCCCGGGTGAAGTTGATGGAGACCGGCATCCCGACACCGACGGTGGAGCCGTCCTCCGGCGTGTAGTGGCCGATGAAGGTGTTGGCCGGCACCAGCGTGGTGAAGGTGGTGTCCTTGGCCGACTCCCGGCCCTTCGCGTCCTTGGCGACCGCGTGGACCGTGTACTTGGTGGCGGCGGCGAGGTGGCGCTCCGGCGTCCAGCTCGCGCCGTCGGCCGCGATCTCGCCCGCGACCTCGTTGCCCTTGGGGTCCGCGACCTTGACCGTGGTCAGCTTGCCCTGCGCGGCGGTGATCTTCAGCGCGCCGCTGGTCGCCACCGAGTCCGCGCCGTCCTCCGGCGCGATGGTCACCACCGCCTGCGAGGCCGTGGTGTCCTCCGCCTTAGGGCTGCTCTGGCCACCGCCCTTGCCGCCCGCCTCCGCGTCCCCGCCGCATGCCGTCACCAGCAGCAGCATCGCTCCCAGAGCCAGGGCCAGGGGCCCCGATCCGCCGCGCCGCTTCCTGCCCGCCCCGGCCGATGCCCCCGATATCGGCTGCCCGTTCACTGTGTCTCCCCTCGCTGGGCCTGGCACTGCCATGGCCCGCATCCCCCGCGCGCTGCACATACGCGCTCGCTCCACGCAAGATAATCACACCGTCGGTGCGGTGGATCCCCTCCGGAATGTCACCGTTCCGTCCCAAGTGGCGGGGAGAGCCGTGCAGGTGGGGCGGGGTGCGGGACGGGGGCGGCGCGGTGGTGCCCGCGGGGGCGGGAGGGGCGTCAGCGCACGACCGAGCCGGCCTTCCACTGCTTCCAGTCCAGGTTCCAGCCGCTGAGCCCGTTGTCCGGCGCGACCTTCTTGTCCTTGGAGTTGACGACCTCCACCACATCCCCGATCAGCGTCCGGTCGAAGAACCAGCCGCCCGGGGCGGTGGCGCTGCCGCCCTTCTCGTCGCGCAGGCCGATGCAGCCGTGGCTGACGTTCTCCTTGCCGAAGACGGACGTGTCGGCCCAGTAGTTGCCGTGCAGGAAGGTGCCGGAAGTGGTGAGCCGGATGGCGTGCGGGACGTCCTTGATGTCGTACTCGCCCTTGCCCTCCTCGTCCGTGAAGCCGACGGTGGCCCCGTTCATCCGGGTCACCTCGTGCATCTCGGTGACGACCATCTTCCCGTTGTACGTGGTCGTCTTCGGGGCCCCCGCCGTGATCGGGACCGTACTGACCAGCTTCCCGTCCCGCCTCACCTCCATGGTCTTGGCCTCCGCGTCCACCAGGGAGACCTGGGAGCGGCCGACCGTGAAGACGACCTTCCTGTCCTGGCTGCCGTAGACCTTCGGCGCGCCCTCCACGTCCCGCAGCCCGATGTCCACGGTGACCTCCGTGCCCGGCTTCCAGTACTCCCGGGGGCGGAAGTCCAGCCGGTCCTTGCCGAACCAGTGGCCGACCACCTCCACCTCCGGCTTCGCCGTCACCCGGATCGCCCGCTGCACGGCCGCGCGGTCGGTGATGGGCCGGTTGAAGGAGAAGGAGACGATCATGCCGGTGCCGACGGTGGACCGGTTCTCCGGCTTGAAGTAGCCGATGAAGCGGTGCTCGGGCACGAGGGTGGTGAACGTGGCGTGGCGGGCCGAGCGCCGGCCGGACGCGTCCACCGCCACCGCGTCGATGCTGTACTTCGCGGCCAGGGCGAGCCGGGCCGCGCCGGGCTCGGGCTCCCAGGAGAGGCCGTCGGCGGCGATGCGCCCCGCCACCGTCTGCTGCTGGGCGTCCTCGATCCGCATCGCCTTGACGCTCTCCAGTCGGCCGTCGGGGATCCGCACCCGGATCCGGGTCTCCGCGCCGACCTCCTTCGCCCCGTCCTCGGGGAAGATGCTGATCACATCGCCGGGAGAGCCCGGTTTGCCGTTCAGCGGGGCCTCTCCCGTACCGGTGCATCCGGTCAGCAGGACCAACACGGCCAGTACGGTGAGCAGCCCCGCCCCTGTCAGCACGGTGGCCGAGCCCGCCCGTGCGCTCTTCGCTACGTGGTTCACGCTCCCCCAACGACCAGGGCCGGTCGGGGGAAACGTGAGAGCGGGGCCCGCGGTGGGCAGAACAGAGGGAAGGACTGCCAGGAGAGGGCCGCGGCCGGGACGTCGCGCGCCCCCTGTCCGGTGCCCGTCCTCATGAGCCGCGGGAGGCGACACGTGTCGAGCGCAGCCGAGCAGGAGGCAGTACAGGAGCCGGCCGGGAGGGCGGTGGAGCCCGGCCGGCCACCGGGGCGGGCCGCCCCCGTCACCCTACGGTCGCAGGGCACGGGGATCGCGGCGGCCACCGAAGCCGTACGGGCGGCGCCCCGCGCCCCCGTCGTGTGGCCCGGGGCGCCCATGCCGCTCGGAGCCCGCTTCCGGGTCGGCCCCGACGGGGTGGCGGGCACCAACTTCGCGCTCTGGGCGGGCGGAGCCGAGGCGGTCGAGGTGTGCCTCTTCGACGCGGACGGCGCCGAGACCCGCTGCCCGCTCACCGAGCTGACCCACGAGATCTGGCACGGCTTCCTGCCCGGGGTGCGGCCCGGTCAGCGGTACGGCTACCGGGTGCACGGCCGCTGGGACCCCTGGACCGGTGCCCGCTGGAACGCGGCCAAGCTGCTCCTGGACCCGTACGCCCGTGCGGTCGACGGCACCTTCACGCTGCCGCCCGAGGTGTACGGCCATATGAGGGACTGGCCCGACCAGCATGTGGCCGACACCGTGCGCGACGAGCGCGACTCCGCCCCCCACGTCCCCAAAGGCGTGGTCGTCCACGATGACGACGACTGGGTGGAGGACCGGCGCCCCAAGACCCCGTGGGCCGACTCGGTCATCTACGAGCTCCACGTACGCGGCTTCACCAAGCTCCACCCGGACATCCCGCCCGAGCTGCGCGGAACCTACGCCGGGCTCGCGCACCCGGCCGCGATCGACCATCTCACCCGGCTCGGGGTGACGGCGGTGGAGCTGCTGCCGGTCCACCAGTTCGCCCACGAGGACCATCTGCTGCGGCGCGGGCTGCACAACTACTGGGGCTACAACTCCATCGGCTACTTCGCCCCGCACGCCGACTACTCCGCCTCCGGCACCGCCGGACAGCAGGTCGGGGAGTTCAAGCGGATGGTGCGCGCCCTGCACAGCGCCGGGATCGAGGTCATCCTCGACGTCGTCTACAACCACACCGCCGAGGCGGGCGAGCTGGGCCCGATGCTCTCCCTGCGCGGTATCGACAACCGCGGCTACTACCGGCTCCAGCACGACCCGCGCCGCTACGCCGACTACACCGGCTGCGGCAACACCCTGCACGTCGTCCAGCCCCAGGTGCTGCGGCTGATCACCGACTCGCTGCGCTACTGGGTCACCGAGATGGGCGTCGACGGCTTCCGCTTCGACCTGGCGGCGGCCCTGGCCCGCTCGATGTACGACGTCGACATGCTCTCCCCGTTCCTCGCGGTCATCGCCCAGGACCCGGTGCTGCGCCGGGTCAAGCTGATCGCGGAGCCGTGGGACGTCGGCAGCGGCGGCTACCAGGTCGGCGCGTTCCCTCCCCTGTGGACCGAGTGGAACGACCGCTACCGCGACGCCGTACGGGACTTCTGGCGCGGCGCCCTCCCCGACGTACGGGACCTCGGCTACCGGCTGACCGGCTCCAGCGACCTCTACGCCTGGGGCGGGCGGCGCCCGTACGCCTCGGTCAACTTCGTCACCGCCCACGACGGCTTCACCCTGCGCGACCTGGTCTCCTACGAGCACAAGCACAACGAGGCCAACGGCGAGGGCAACCGGGACGGGACGAACGACAACCGGGCGTGGAACTGCGGGGCGGAGGGCGAGAGCGATGATCCGGGGATCAACGCGCTGCGCCGCCGCCAGCTCCGCAACCTGCTCACCACGCTGCTGCTCTCCACCGGGGTGCCGATGCTGGTGGCGGGCGACGAGATGGGCCGGACCCAGGGCGGCAACAACAACGCCTACTGCCAGGACAACGAGATCGGGTGGCTGGACTGGTCGCTGCTTGAGCAGCCCGAGTGGCGGGAGCTGACCGCGCTGACGGCCCGGGTGCTGCGGCTGCGCCAGACCCATCCGGTGCTGCGGCGCCGGGCGTTCTTCTCCGGCCGGGCCCAGGCGCCGGACGGACTGCGGGACCTGGCCTGGTTCGCGCGGGAGGGCCGGGAGATGACGGAGGGCGACTGGTACGCACCCGCCGCCACGCTCGGGCTCTACCTCTCGGGGCGGGACATCCCCGGGCGGGACGCGCGCGGCGAGCCGGTCACCGACGACAGCTTCCTGGCCATCCTGCACGCGGGCGCGGAGCCGGTCGCCTTCGCGCTGCCGGGCGCCCCGTGGGCGGAGCGCTACGAACTGGTCCTGGACACCTCCCGGGAGGACCAGGCCGACGCGCCGGGCACGGTCCTGGACGGCGGTACGGAGCTGAGCGTCCCGGCCCGCTCGGTGCTGCTGCTGCGGGTGGCCGCGTAGGGCCCTGGAGGTCAGCCGAGGATGCCCCGGTCGTAGCCGACGGCGACGGCCGCGGCCCGGTCCCTGGTGCCGAGCCTGGCGAAGACATGGGTGAGGTGGGTCTTCACGGTCGCCTCGCTGATGAAGAGTTCGGCGGGAAACGGCGGTATCCGCCAGCACGCTCGGCGCCGCATCGACCGATCGGTTGATGCGGGGGTACGACCGGTTGACCCGGAGGTGCGACCGGGTGGCCGGCCGGCGTGGTCTGCGTGGCCCGGCCGAAATTGGGAGGACCGATGTCAGTGGTGAAACGTACAGTCGGTTCTGATGCCCGAAAAGCCTGCAGAGCGCACGGACCGGTCCGCCGTGCGCTCCCTTCTGCGTCTGTGGCCCTATGTCCGCCCGGTACGGCTCCGCCTGTTCACCGCCGCTTTCGTGGCGATCCTGGCGTCCTGTCTGTCGCTGGTGATCCCGCTGATCCTGAAGTGGATGGTGGACGGTCCGGTGGCCGACCGTGACCCGGGCGGGGTCTGGCTCGGGGCGCTGTATCTCCTGCTGCTCGGCATCGCGGAGGCCGTGCTGTTCGGGTTCCGGCGGTGGCTGGTGGCACGTCCGCTGGCCGGGGTCGAGGCGTCGATGCGGGCGGACCTCTACCGCCGTCTGCAACGGCTGCCGGTGGCCTTCCACGACCGGTGGCCCTCGGGTCAGCTGCTGTCGCGCGGTACGACGGACCTGATGCTGCTGCGGATGTTCCTGGCGTTCCCGCTGACCTTCCTGGTCGTCAACTCCGCGACGATCCTGGTCGGTTTCGTCATCCTCTTCGCACAGGACTGGTCCCTCGGCCTGGTGCTGCTGGTGCCCGTGGTGCCGCTGGTGATCCTGTGCTCGGTCTTCGAGACGAAGTACTCGCTGGTGGCGCGGAAGGCCCAGGACCAGACGGGCGATCTGACCACGGTCGTCGAGGAGAGCGTGCTCGGCATCCGGATCGTCAAGGGGTTCGGCCGCCACCGCAGCCAGGCCCAGGCGTTCAAGGCGCTGTCGCAGCGGCTGCGCTCCACGGAGCTGGGCAAGGCCCGGCTGCTCGCCGGGATCTGGGCGCTCATCACCACCATCCCGGAGCTGGCGATCGGTGCGGCGCTGGTGCTGGGCACGATCCAGGTTGCGGACGGTTCGCTGTCGGCGGGCACACTGGTCGCCTTCCTGTCGACGGCGCTCGCGCTGCGGTGGCCGGTGGAGTCGATCGGGTTCCTGCTGGCGATGAGCCAGGAGGCGGCGACGGCGACCGACCGGTACTTCGAGGTGATGGACGCGGCGGAGGAGCAGGACACGGCGGGCGCCGCCGACGCTCGCGAGGGGGCTCCGAGGGCGCCCGCCGGGCTGGTCTTCGAGGGGGTGGAGTTCCGCTACCCGGACGCGGAGCCCGGTTCCCCGCCGGTCCTGGCCCGGATCGACCTGGAGGTGCGGCCCGGCGAGACCATGGCCCTGGTGGGCGGTACGGGCTCCGGCAAGACGACGCTCACCGCCCTGGTCCCCCGGCTGCACGAGGTGACCGGGGGGCGGATCACGCTGGACGGCGAGGACATCGCCACGATGGAGCGGGCGCGGCTGCGGGAGCTGGTGTCGGTGGCGTTCGAGGAGCCGACGCTGTTCTCCGCGACGGTCGGCGAGAACGTGCTGATGGGCGCCGAGGGCGCGGACGAGGAGCAGGTGCGCCGGGCGCTCGCGGTGGCCCAGGCCGACTTCGTGCACCAGCTGCCCGAGGGGCTGGACACGCAGGTCGGTGAGCAGGGCCTGAGTCTCTCCGGTGGCCAGCGCCAACGCCTCGCCCTGGCCCGTGCGGTGGTGGGCGGGCCGCGCTTCCTGGTGCTGGACGACCCGCTCTCGGCGCTCGACGTGCACACGGAGACGCTGGTGGAGGCGGCGCTGCGCCGGGTGCTGGAGGAGACCACGGCGGTGGTGGTGGCGCACCGCCCCTCGACGGTGATGCTGGCGGACCGGGTGGCACTGCTGTCGGAGGGCCGGATCGCGGCGGTGGGCACGCACCAGGAGCTGCTGCGGTCGAACGCGGAGTACGCGTGGCTGATGTCGGGGGCGGAGCCGGGCGGGGGCGGCCTCGGGGCGGGCCCGGATGACGGATCCCTCGCGTCCTCGCCGACAGGGCCGGGCGGAGGTCCCGGCCGTGTCGGCGAGGACCCCGACGCCCCGGCCCCCGGCCCCGTAACGACCACCGAGGTCCCTGCCGAGGAGGGCGCCCGATGACCACGACCACCGACGACGCCGGGCACATCCCGTCGGCCGACGACGGCGAGGCCGCAAGGCCCGCCGCCACCAGTGAAGGCGGCCGTCCGGCGCCCAGCCGCCCGGCACCCGGCAAGGCGGCTCCCGCCCCGGGGGCCCCCGACCCCTTCGACCAGGACGACCTGCCCGCCCCGCCCGGCGCGACCCGGGCGCTCCTGTTCTCCCTGCTCCGCCCGATGCGGGGCAGAGTCGCCGTCGTCGCGCTGCTGCTGGTGCTCCAGCAGGCGGCCGTCCAGGCGGGCCCGCTGCTGGTGGCGTACGCGATCGACAGCGGGGTCCCGGCGTTCCGGGACCACGACTACGGGCCGCTGATCGCGGTGGCGGTCGGCTATCTGCTCTGCTCGGCGGGGGCGGGGCTGCTCCAGTACGCCTTCATCAGGGGCTCGGCCCGGATCAACCAGAACGCGCTGCTGGACCTGCGCGGCCGGATCTTCCGCCACGCGCAGGCGTTGAGCGTGGACTTCCACGAGCGCTACACCTCGGGGCGGCTGATCTCCCGCTCCACCACGGACGTCGAGTCGCTCCAGGAGCTGCTGAGCGAGGGGCTCCAGGAGCTGATCACGGTCGTCCTCTCCTTCGTGTCGATCGGGCTGATCCTGCTCTGGCTGGACCTCGCCATCGGCGGTATCGCCGTACTCTCCTTCGTACCGCTGTACCTGCTGGTGCGGCTCTACCGGCGGCGCGCGGCCGTGGTGTACGGGGCGCGGTCCACGGCCATCGCGTCGGTGATCGTGAAGTTCGCGGAGACCATGAACGGCATCCGCCCGGTGCGGGCGTTCCGCCGGGAGCGGGCCAACGACGCCGCGTTCGCCGCGCTCAACGGGGTGCACGAGCGGCGCAACGGCGACGCGCTGCTGGAGATGGCGCGCTATGTGGTCGGCTCCCGCCTGGTGGCGAACACGGCCGTGGCCGGGATGGTGCTCTGGGGCGCCTACCGGGTGGCCGACGGGACGCTGGCGCTCGGGGTGCTGGCGGCGGCGGTGCTGTATCTGCGCCGGCTGTACGACCCGATCGACCGGCTGGCGATGTTCCTCAACTCCTACCAGTCGGCGGCAGCCTCGCTGGAGAAGATCGCGGGCCTGCTGGCCCAGACCCCGACCGTCCCGGACGCGGCGGAGCCGAAGGAGCTGCCCGCCCTGACCGGCGAACACCCGGGCCGGGAGGTCGTCTTCGACGGGGTGCGGTTCGCCTACCGTACGGGCGGTGAGGTGCTGCCCACGTTCGACCTGCGCATTCCGGCGGGCGCCACGGTGGCGGTCGTCGGCTCGACGGGCGCGGGCAAGTCGACGCTGGCCAAGCTGCTGGCCCGGTTCTACGACCCGACCGAGGGCCGGGTGCTGCTGGACGGGGTGGACCTGCGGGACCTGTCCACGGCCGAGCTGCGCAAGGGCGTGGTGATGGTGACGCAGGAGGCGTTCCTGTTCTCCGGGACGGTGGCGGAGAACATCGCGATCGGCCGCCCGGACGCCACCCGCGACGATATCGAGCGGGCCGCGAAGGCGATCGGCGCGCACGACTTCATCGCCTCGCTGCCCGAGGGGTACGACACGGACGTACGGAAGCGGGGCGGCCGGATCTCGGCGGGCCAGCGCCAGTTGGTCGCCTTCGCCCGCGCGCTGCTGGCGGACCCGGCGGTCCTCATCCTGGACGAGGCGACCAGTTCCCTGGACATCCCCGGCGAGCGGGCGGTGCAGCACGCCATGGACACGGTGCTGCACGGCCGTACGGCCGTGGTGATCGCCCACCGCCTCTCCACGGTGGAGATCGCGGACCGGGTCCTGGTGATGGAGGGCGGCCGGATCGTCGAGGACGGGGCACCCGCCGAACTGATCGGCGGCACGGGCCGGTTCGCGGGGCTGCACCGGACGTGGAAGGACAGCCTGGTCTGACCGGCGGCGCGCACAGGGGTGTGGCCCCCGTCCGGACTCCTCCGGGCGGGGCCCACAGCCATCAGGGCGTACGGGAAAAGCCTCAGACGGCCGCGTCGGCCTTGCGGCGGCGGCCCATGGCGAAGACGACACCGGCACCGGCGAGGATCGCCACGCCGCCGATGGTCGCGATGACCGGCAGGTTGGAGTCCGAACCGGTCTGGGCCAGGGTGCCCTCGGGCTTGATCGGCGTGTTGCCGACCGGCTTGGCCGTGACCGGCTTCTTGCCGCCCGTCTGGGGCTTGGCCTCGTTCGGCTTGCCCGCGTCCTTGCCTGCGGCGAGGACCTCGAACTCGTAGTACGCCTCGCCGTCGGGGAAGACGCAGTTGCCCTTGTCGTCCACGTAGACACCGGTGGCGATGGCCAGCCCGAAGCCCGCGGGCGCCTTCTTGTCGACGCTCAGCCGCACGTCGATGGCGAAGGACTCCTTGGCACGGATGCCGGTGTAGCCGATGTAGCCCTCGGCGTCGTCGTCCTCGTCGAGGACGATGTCCGTCCAGACGCCCGTCTCGGGGTTCTTGAACTGGAGCGTGAGGTACGCGGTGGTCTCGTCCCAGGTGTCGGTGTCGACCTGGAAGGCGAAGAGAGCCAGGTCGACGCGGTCGTAGGTCTTGTCGCCCTTGTTCTCCACATTCAGCTTGAAGGCGTGGAAGCCGCTGCCGGCGACGACCTTGGAGGGTAGACCGGAGAGCGAGGTGCGCAGGTTCTTGTCGGTCGTCGGCCGGTCGCTGTCGACGCAGATGTCGGCGGGCGGGGTGGCGGACGGCGACGGGGCGGGCGCGGTGGCGGAGGGCGACGGGGCACCCTCCTTCGGCTTCTCCTCCTCGTCCGAGGGCTTCTCCTTCTCCTCCTCGGCGGGCGGCTTCTCCTCGCCCTCCTCGGCGGCGGGCTTCTCCTTCTCCTTCTCCTGCTCCTCCTCGGGGGCGGGAGCGGGCGCCGGCTGCTCGGTCTCGGCGTCCGTCCCGGCCTCCTCCTGCGTGGCGGAGGCGCTCTCACCGGCCTCCGGGGCCGGGGGGGTGGTGGCGAACGCGGCCGGGGAGGAGAGGAGGGTGACCGGGGCGAGTACGGCGGTCGCTGCGGCGACGGCCAGAGCGCGGCGGATCTTCATACGTTCGGGTCCTCTGGGGAGTCCGGGTGCCGCCGGAGCGGCACGAAGGCTGGGAGGGCCGTCTCCCGGGTTCGAAGGTCAAGGGATACACGGGTCGGGCCACTGGGTCTGACCCGCGTCAGGGGTGGACGGTTGTACGGATCAGCGACCGAGCCATGTGAGGTGGCACACAGCACCCACCCAGGAAGCGCACAGAATGCACACATAGCGCCCCCACCGCCTTTTTCCTCCTCCTCACCCCGGCAGCAGCCGCACCGCCGCATTCCGCAGCCAGGCCCGCTCCGTGCCCGTGAAGGCGGTGCAGGGTGCGCGAGGCGAAGGCCGTCCGCCGGACGCTGCGCCGGCGCTCGCGGCCGTAGGCGCGCAGCGCTGCGGCGGGGGCGGCGGGCCCCGGGGGCTCGGTGGCCACCGTCATGAGGTCCATGGGGCCCGTGAGACCTATGGGACCCGTGAGATTGGTGGAGCCCATGAGGCCCTCCGCGCCCCTCGCCGGAACGGTCGCGCACCAGTTCGCCCCCTCGCGGACGGGCCGAAGGCACTGGCGGCGGGGCTGGACGATCTCGACCGGTTCGTACGGGACCTCCTCGACGCGGCCTACCCGACGGGCGCCACCGACCGACGCGGGACCGACCCGACGCCACCCGTCACCCACCGCCCCGCCCCCGGCTGCCACCGGCCCGCACCCCGACTTCCGTCGGCGGTAACTGGCCAGAACCCGACCCCGTCTCATCTGCTGGGCGGTAACCGCGTCCGCCCGTCGCCGCACGCCTGCTCCCCGCCGCGCCGAACCTGTGACCAGCCTGTGAATACGGGCCTTTGCACACCCCCGCAACATCCCGGCAACCATCGGCGAAACGTCCGCTTAACGAACATGACCTTTCCGGCAACGAACGAATTCCGGCCAAGTTTTTGACGCGCTCCTGACAGGCATACGGATCTGCTGACACTCTTCACCCCGTTCTGCGCACCGCCTGCACCGTCCCGGACGGCTCATCCAGCGCCGCCCGGTCACCCCCCTCGCAGAAGGAGTCCGCGTGAGATCCACGCCCAGCCGTCGCGCCACCGCGACCGGCGCTCTGATAGCCGCAGCAGCCATGATCGCCGTCGGACTGCAGTCCGGCGCCGCCACCGCCACCCCCGCGGCCCCGGCCGGCGGGATCACCGCCGGCAGCACGGTGGACACCGGTTCGCTCCCCGCCGAGCTCTCCCCCGCCCAGCGCGCCGCGCTCCTGCGCGAGGCCGACGCCACCAAGGCGGCCACCGCCAAGGAGCTGGGGCTCGGCGCCGCGGAGAAGCTCGTCGTCCGTGATGTCGTCCAGGACCGGGACGGCACCACGCACACCCGCTACGAGCGCACCCTGAACGGACTCCCCGTCCTCGGCGGCGACCTGGTCGTCCAGGAGACCCCGGCGGGCAGGACGCTCGGCGTCACCAAGGCGTCGCAGGCGACCAGCGCACAGCTGAAGGCCGTCGACCTCACCGCCGACGTGGCCCCGGCCGCCGCCGAGAAGCAGGCGCTCGGCGCGGCGAAGGCCGAGGGCTCGAAGGCGACGAAGCCGAGCGAGGCCCCCCGCAAGGTGGTCTGGCTGGGCAGCGGCTCCCCGCAGCTCGCCTACGAGACGGTGGTCGGGGGGCTCCAGCACGACGGCACCCCCAACGAGCTGCACGTGATCACCGACGCGACCACGGGCGAGAAGCTGTACGAGTGGCAGGCCGTCCACAACGGGACCGGCCACACCCAGTACAGCGGCCAGGTGACGCTGGGCACGGCGCCCTCGTACACCCTGACCGACACCACGCGCGGCAACCACCGGACGTACAACCTCAACCGCGGCACCTCCGGCACCGGCACGCTCTTCACCAACTCCACGGACGTGTGGGGCAACGGCACCCCGCAGAACCTGGAGACGGCCGGTGCCGACGCCCACTACGGCGCCGCGCTCACCTGGGACTACTACAAGAACGTGCACGGCCGCAACGGCATCCGCGGTGACGGCGTCGGCGCGTACTCCCGGGTCCACTACGGCAACAACTACGTCAACGCGTTCTGGCAGGACAGCTGCTTCTGCATGACGTACGGCGACGGGGCGGGCAACGCCAAGCCGCTGACCTCCATCGACGTGGCCGCCCACGAGATGACCCACGGTCTCACCTCGAACACCGCGCGCCTCGTCTACAGCGGCGAGTCCGGCGGCCTCAACGAGGCGACGTCCGACATCTTCGCCGCCGCCGTGGAGTTCCACGCGAACAACCCGCAGGACCCGGGCGACTACCTCGTCGGCGAGAAGATCGACATCCGCGGCAACGGCACCCCGCTGCGCTACATGGACAAGCCGAGCCGCGACGGCAACTCCAAGGACTACTGGTACTCCGGCATCGGCAGCGTCGACGTCCACTACTCCTCGGGCCCGGCCAACCACTGGTACTACCTGCTCTCCGAGGGCAGCGGTGCCAAGACCATCAACGGCGTCAGCTACGACTCGCCGACCTCCGACGGGCTGCCGGTCACCGGCATCGGCCGGGACAAGGCGTCGCTGATCTGGTTCAAGGCGCTCACCACCAAGTTCACCTCGACGACCAACTACGCGGGCGCCCGCACCGGCACCCTCGCGGTCGCCAGTGAGCTGTACGGTGCCAACAGCCCCGAGTACGCGGCCGTGGCGCACGCCTGGGCCGGCGTCAACGTGGGCACCCGTCCCGGCGGCGGCGACCCCGACCCGGGCGGCAAGGTCTTCGAGAACAACACCGTGGTGAACATCCCGGACGCGGGCGCGGCCGTCACCAGCGCGGTCAACGTCACCGGCATCCCGGGCAACGCCCCGAGCGCCCTCAAGGTGGACGTCAACATCAGCCACACCTACCGCGGTGACCTGGTCATCGACCTGGTGGCCCCGGACGGCGGCACCTTCCGGCTGAAGAACTCCTCCGCCTCGGACTCCGCGGACAACGTGGTGGCGACCTACACGGTCAACGCCTCGTCCAAGGTGGCCAACGGCGAGTGGAAGCTGAGGGTCCAGGACGTGTACCGCTCGGACACCGGCCGGATCAACAGCTTCAAGCTCACCTTCTGATCCACCGGCCGCACCGCGGCACCACATGACCGGACGGCCCGGCAGGGGTATGGCTCCCCTGCCGGGCCGTTGGCCCCTTCACCGTACGGGCGCATCTCAGCGCATCAGCACGCCCGCGCCCTCCCCCGGGGTCTCGTGCGGCACCGCGAGCAGACCCAACTCCGCGCCGGATGCCAGCAGTTCGTGCGAGGGCAGGACCCGGACGGTGTAGCCGTACGGTCCCGTCCGGTCCAGGGCGAGCGGGCCCTCGTACAACCAGCGGTCCTCCAGGTCCTGGCCGCCCGACGGCTTCAGCGGGAAGACCTGGGCGTCCGCGATGGCGTCGGCGGAGTCCACCCGGCCCGCGACGACCTGGACCTCCACGTCGTCCGGCTCCAGGCCGCCGAGCGCGATCCGCACCCGGAGGGACAGGGTCGCCCCCAGCTCGGCCGAGCCGCCCGCCACGGTGTCGGTGACCGACTCCACATGGCCGACGGAGACTTCTCGCCAGGCCGCCCGGACCTTCGCCTTCCACCGGGCCAGGTCCCGTGCCACCGCCGGGCCGAGCGCCCGCCGGGAGAGCGCGGCGGGGGCGTAGAGCCGCTCCACGTACTCGCGCACCATCCGCCCCGCGAGCACCTTCGGCCCCAGGTTGACCAGGGTCGAACGGACCATCTCGATCCACCGGTCCGGCAGTCCCTCCGCACCCCGGTCGTAGAAGCGCGGGGCCACCCGGTCCTCGATCAGGGCGTACAGGGCGTTCGACTCCAGCTCGTCGCGCCGGTCCTCGTCGACCGCGGAGCCGTCGGCGGTGGGGATCTCCCAGCCGAAGGCCGGGTCGAACCACTCGTCCCACCAGCCGTCGCGCACCGAGAGGTTGAGGCAGCCGTTGAGCGCGGCCTTCATCCCGCTGGTGCCGCACGCCTCCAGCGGGCGCAGCGGGTTGTTGAGCCAGACGTCACAGCCCGGGTAGAGCTTCTGCGCCATGCCCATGCCGTAGTCCGGCAGGAAGACGATCCGGTGGCGCACCCGGGGGTCGTCCGCGAACCGCACCAGCTCCTGGACCAGCCGCTTGCCGCCGTCGTCGGCTGGGTGGGCCTTGCCGGCGACGACGATCTGGATCGGGTGCGTGGGGTGCAGCAGCAGCTCCCGCAGCCGGTCGCGGTCCCGCAGCATCAACGTAAGGCGCTTGTACGAGGGGACGCGGCGGGCGAAGCCGATGGTCAGGATCTCCGGGTCGAGGACGCCGTCGATCCAGCCCAGCTCGGCGGTGCCCGCGCCGCGCCTGCGCCAGGAGGCGTAGAGGCGGCGGCGGACCTCGGTGACGAGCTGCCCGCGCAGCTCGCGGCGCAGGTCCCAGATCTCCCGGTCTGCGATCCCGCCCACCGCGTCCCAGCGGCGCGGGGTGCCGGGCTGCTGCTCGGCGGCCGTGTCCGCCACCGGTCCGCCCGCCAGCACCTGGTGGGCGCGGCCGGTGCCGATCTGTCCGGCGCCCAGACGGAAGACCTCGGGGGCGACCCAGGTGGGGGCGTGGACCCCGTTGGTGATGGAGGTGATCGGCACGTCCGCCGGGTCGAAGCCCGGCCAGAGCCCGGAGAACATCTCCCGGCTGACCGACCCGTGGAGGGTGGAGACCCCGTTGGCGCGCTGGGCGAGGCGCAGCCCCATCACCGCCATGTTGAACAGCTCGGGCGCACCGCCGGGGTAGGTCTCGCGGCCCAGCGGCAGGATCTTCTCCACGGGGACGCCGGGCAGCTCGCCGTCGTCGCCGAAGTGGCGGGCGATCAGCTGCCGGTCGAAACGGTCTATCCCGGCGGGCACGGGGGTGTGCGTGGTGAAGACGGTCCCGGCCCGGACCACTTCGAGGGCGGCGTCGAAGTCGAGCCCTTCGGCGGCCAGTTCCCGGACGCGCTCCAGGCCGAGGAAGCCGGCGTGGCCCTCGTTGGTGTGGAAGACCTCCGGCTCGGGGGTCCGGGTGAGCCGGCACCAGGTGCGCACCGCGCGCACCCCGCCGATGCCGAGCAGCATCTCCTGGAGGAGGCGGTGGTCGCTGCCGCCGCCGTAGAGCCGGTCGGTGACATCGCGCTCGCCCGGGGCGTTCTCCTCGACGTCGGAGTCGAGCAGGAGGAGCGGGACCCGGCCGACCCGGGCCAGCCAGATGCAGGCGTACAGCGAGCGTCCGCCGGGGAGGGCGAGCACCACCCGGGCGGGGGTGCCGTCGGCTTCACGGACCAGGTCGAGCGGGAGTTCGTTGGGGTCGAGGACCGGATAGTGCTCCTGCTGCCAGCCCTCGCGGGAGAGGCTCTGGCGGAAGTAGCCGTGCCGGTAGAGCAGGCCGACGCCGATGAGCGGGACGCCCAGGTCGCTGGCGGCCTTGAGGTGGTCGCCGGCCAGGATGCCGAGGCCTCCGCTGTACTGCGGCAGGGCGGCGGTGACACCGAATTCGGGGGAGAAGTAGGCGATGGCGGAGGGGAGTCCGGCTCCGGTCGCCTGCTGTTCCTGGTACCAGCGTGGGCCCTCGAGGTAGTCCTTCAGGTCGGCGGAGGCCTCGGCCAGGCGGCCCAGGTACTCCTCGTCCCGGCCCAGTTCGGCCAGGCGCCCCGCGGTCAGGGAACCGAGCAGCCGTACGGGGTCACAGTCCGCGGGCCGCCACCCCTCGGGGTCGGCGGACCGGAACAGCTCGCGGGTCTCGGGATGCCACGACCAGCGCAGGTTGCGCGCGAGGTCGTGGAGGGGTCGGAGGGGTTCGGGGAGGACAGGACGCACGGTGAATCGACGAATGGCCTTCACGTACTCCACCTTTACAGGGGACTTGCGCATCCGAGGGGACGCACGACGGTGTGCGCCCTTCCGTCACCCTCGACGGTAGCGGCCGTCCGTGGCCCCCGGCCACGGCGCGCGGACGGCTCACCGGGGCCGGGCACGGCCCGCGCGCGCTGCCCCACAGGAACACCACCCGCACCGCCGGCCCTCTCCCACCCCACCCTTCACCTGCGGGTTTGGCCGATTTCCTTCCCGTACGCAGCCTTGTGGACCTTCGCGTCACAGGGAAGGCTGCCGTGTGGCGGCGCGGAGCGGGTATCCGGAACCTGTGAGGGTGCCGCGAGTCCCGTACGCGCAACGGGGCGCGCGCCGGGCGCGACCGGACCGGACCGGAGCGCGGCCGGGGCGCGGTCGGGGCGCGGTCGGCCGGTTACGACCGAGTAGTTAACACGGCGCCGGATTTCCCGTGAACGGGTGCGGGGAAGGCTTATCCGCGTACTTCCCGGTACGCAGTCGGACCCGGCCCGCACGCCCTCCCGATGCAGTCGAAACATGCGCGAAACCCCCGCGACCCACCCATTCGAGTGCCATTCGAGTGAACGCGGACAGGAGCGGCCATGCCCACAGCCCGTCAGCAGAGAGCCGAGCAGCTACAAAGGACAGATCCCCATCATCGCGGCACGCGCGGTCGGTCCTCCGCGTCCCTGCCGTCCCCCGTGCACACCGAGCTCCTCCAGCCCCCAGGTGATTCCATGATCGGTCGAATTCCCGTCCTCGACGTCCGTCCCCTCGTCGACTGCGGCAGACGGGCGGCGAAGGCCGTCGTCGGTGAGACCTTCGAGGTCACCGCCACCGTCTTCCGCGAAGGCCATGACGCGGTGGCGGCCAACGTCGTGCTGCGCGATCCGAGCGGACGGGTGGGACCGTGGACCCCGATGCGCGAACTGGCCCCGGGCACGGACCGGTGGGGCGCGGAGGTGACGCCGACCGCCGAGGGGCGGTGGACGTACACGGTCGAGGCCTGGAGCGATCCGGTCGCCACCTGGCGCCACCACGCGGCGGTCAAGATCCCGGCGGGCATCGACACCGACCTGGTGCTGGCGGAGGGCGCGGCCCTGCTGGAGCGGGCCGCCGCCGGTGTGCCGAAGAAGAACGGCCGGGAGGCGGTGCTCGCCGCCGTGGACGCGCTGCGCGACACCGCGCACACCCCGGCCGCCCGGCTGGCCGCCGCCTGGACCCCGGCCGCCGAGGCGGTGCTCGGCCGCCATCCGCTGCGCGAACTGGTCACCCGCTCCAAGCCGCTGGCGGTGCGGGTGGAGCGCGAGCGGGCGCTGTACGGCTCGTGGTACGAGCTGTTCCCGCGCTCGGAGGGCGCGAAGCGGGTGCCGGTGGACCCCTCCGACACCTCGCCGGACGCTCCGACCCGGCTGGTGAGCGGGACCTTCCGTACGGCGGCCGAGCGGCTGCCCGCGGTCGCCGCCATGGGGTTCGATGTCGTGTACCTGCCCCCGATCCACCCGATCGGGACGACCCACCGCAAGGGGCCCGACAACACGCTGACGGCCGGTGAGCACGATCCGGGCGTGCCGTGGGCGATCGGTTCGCCCGACGGCGGGCACGACGCGGTCCACCCGGAGCTGGGCACCCTGGAGGACTTCGACCACTTCGTGGAGGTGGCCCGCAACCTCAGGATGGAGATCGCGCTCGACTTCGCGCTCCAGTGCTCGCCGGACCACCCGTGGGTGAAGGACCACCCGGACTGGTTCCACCACCGCCCCGACGGCTCGATCGCGTACGCCGAGAACCCGCCGAAGAAGTACCAGGACATCTATCCGATCGCCTTCGACCAGGACATGCGCGGCCTGGTGGCGGAGACCGTACGCGTCCTGCGCTTCTGGATGGACCACGGCGTACGCATCTTCCGCGTCGACAACCCGCACACCAAGCCGGTCGTGTTCTGGGACAAGGTGATCGCGGAGATCAACGGCACCGACCCCGACGTCATCTTCCTGGCGGAGGCGTTCACGCGCCCGGCGATGATGCACACCCTGGGCGCGGTCGGGTTCCAGCAGTCGTACACGTACTTCACCTGGCGGAACACCAAGCGGGAGCTGACGGAGTACGTCACGGAGCTGGCGGGCGACGCCGCCTCGTACATGCGCCCCAACTTCTTCGTGAACACCCCGGACATCCTGCCGGGGTACCTCCAGCACGGCGGCCGCCCGGCCTTCGAGGCCCGGGCCGTGCTCGCCGCCACCCTCTCCCCGTCCTGGGGCGTCTACGCGGGGTTCGAGCTGTGCGAGAACACCCCGGCCAAGCCGGGGAGTGAGGAGTACCTGCACTCGGAGAAGTACGAACTGCGCCCGAGGGACTGGGAGTCGGCCGAGCGCGAGGGCCGCACGCTGACCCCCCTGATCACCTCGCTCAACCGGATCCGACGCCACAACCCCGCGCTCCAGCAGCTGCGTGACGTCCACTTCCACCACGTCGACAACGAGTCGCTGATCGCCTACAGCAAGCGCTCGGGTTCGAACACCGTTCTGGTGGTCGTGAACCTCGACCCTCACCACACCCAGGAGGCCACGGTCTCGTTGGACATGGAGCGGCTCGGCCTCGAAGGGCACGAGCGCGTACCGGTGCGCGATCAGCTCACCGGCGACACCTATCACTGGGGCAGGACCTTCTATGTGCGCCTGGAGCCGGGCATCACGCCCGCGCACATCGCCGTCCTGCGACCGTCCCCGCCGACCGGAGGGTCACCCACACCATGATCGTCAATGAGCCTGTCCACGACACGTTCGAGGACACTCCCGCCAAGGACCGCGATCCCGACTGGTTCAAGCGAGCCGTCTTCTACGAGGTGCTCGTCCGGTCCTTCCAGGACTCCAACGGCGACGGAATCGGCGACCTCAAGGGCATCACCGCCAAGCTGGACTATCTCCAGTGGCTCGGTGTCGACTGCCTCTGGCTGCCGCCGTTCTTCAAGTCCCCGCTGCGCGACGGCGGTTACGACGTCTCCGACTACACCGCGGTCCTGCCGGAGTTCGGTGACCTCGCCGACTTCGTCGAGTTCGTGGACGCCGCCCACCAGCGCGGCATGCGCGTCATCATCGACTTCGTCATGAACCACACCAGCGACCAGCACGAGTGGTTCCAGCAGTCCCGCACCGACCCGGACGGGCCGTACGGCGACTACTACGTCTGGGCGGACGACGACAAACAGTTCCAGGACGCCCGGATCATCTTCGTCGACACCGAGACGTCGAACTGGACCTTCGACCCGGTGCGCAAGCAGTACTACTGGCACCGCTTCTTCTCCCACCAGCCGGACCTCAACTACGAGAACCCGGCCGTCCAGGAGGAGATCCTGGCGGCCCTGCGCTTCTGGCTGGACCTGGGCATCGACGGCTTCCGGGTCGACGCGGTGCCCTACCTCTACCAGCGCGAGGGCACCAACTGCGAGAACCTCCCCGAGACCCACCACTTCCTCAAGCGGGTCCGCAAGGAGATCGACGCCAACTACCCGGACACCGTGCTCCTCGCCGAGGCCAACCAGTGGCCCGAGGACGTCGTCGACTACTTCGGCGACTACGAGGCGGGCGGCGACGAGTGCCACATGGCGTTCCACTTCCCCGTCATGCCGCGCATCTTCATGGCGGTGCGCCGCGAGAGCCGCTACCCGGTCTCCGAGATCCTCGCCAAGACCCCGGCGATCCCGAAGAACTGCCAGTGGGGCATCTTCCTGCGCAACCACGACGAGCTGACCCTCGAAATGGTCACGGACGAAGAGCGCGACTACATGTACGCGGAGTACGCCAAGGACCCGCGGATGCGCGCCAACATCGGCATCCGCCGGCGCCTGGCCCCGCTGCTGGACAACGACCGCAACCAGATCGAGCTGTTCACCGCGCTGCTGCTGTCGCTGCCCGGCTCCCCGATCCTCTACTACGGGGACGAGATCGGGATGGGTGACAACATCTGGCTGGGCGACCGGGACGCGGTCCGCACCCCGATGCAGTGGACGCCCGACCGCAACGCCGGGTTCTCCTCCAGCGATCCGGGGCGGCTCTACCTCCCCACGATCATGGACCCGGTCTACGGCTACCAGGTCACCAACGTGGAGGCGTCGATGGCGTCGCCGTCCTCGCTGCTGCACTGGACCCGCCGGATGATCGAGATCCGCAAGCAGAACCCGGCCTTCGGGCTGGGCGAGTACACCGAACTGCCCTCGTCCAACCCGGCGGTGCTGGCGTTCACCCGTGAGTACAAGGACGACCTGGTCCTGTGCGTGCACAACTTCTCGCGGTTCGCCCAGCCCACGGAGCTGGACCTGCGGTCGTTCAACGGCCGCCATCCGGTGGAGCTGATCGGCGGGGTGCGCTTCCCCGCCATCGGCCAGTGGCCCTACCTGCTGACCCTGGCGGGACACGGCTTCTACTGGTTCCGGCTGCGCAAGGACGCGCCGCCCGCCTGATGGGCGGTCGCGTCGGCCCGATGGCGGCCGACGGCTCGTGCGGGGCGGTTTCCCCCGTCCCGCACGGGGCACTCTGACCGAGACGAAAGGCCCTGGGCCCTCACGGTTCCGCCGCCTTCGGCCTTTCCCGGTTCCGCCGTTCGAGTCCGTACGCACCTTCCTCTCCCGACACGTCCCGCACAGCCGGACAGCCATTGCCGCAATCCGGGACACTCTTCGCATCCTGTGTGCCCGGGGAAAGGACGCGATGCCATGTCGGAGGCTGCATCCAGTCACGTCGCCCTGGCGAAGAGCACGACCAGCACAACGAACAGCGCGACCCCGGGCAGTACGGAGGACGGCACCCTGCTGCCGTCCCTCGCCCCCCTGCTCCACGCATGGCTGCCCCGGCAGCGGTGGTTCGCCGGCAAGGGGCGGCCGGTCACCGGCTTCTCGCTGGTCTCGGCCACCGAGATGCTGCCGCTGGACGGCACCGCCGGACCGGGCCTGCTCCACCTCCTGGTCCGGGCCGAGCAGCCCGAGCGGTCGGGCCACCGGGCGGACGACTGCTACCAACTCCTCGTCGGCGTAAGGACATCGCTGCCGACCACGCTCGCCGCGGCCCTGATCGGCCGGGTCGAGCGCGGACCGCTGGCCGGGCGCACGGTGTACGACGCGCTGCACGACCCACGGCTGGCGGGCCTCCTGCTGGAACGGTTCCGCCGCCCCGGCGCCCTCGGCGCCCTCCGCTTCGAGCGGACCGCCGCGATCCCGGCCGGGCTCGCCCCCCGGGTGCTGGACGCCGAGCAGTCCAACTCCTCGCTGGTCTACGGCGACGCGTACATCCTCAAGGTCTTCCGCCGGGTCTTCCCCGGCGCCAACCCGGATCTGGAGCTGCCGCTCGCCCTGGCCCGCGAGGGGTGCGGACGCGTCCCCGCTCCCATCGCCTGGTTCGAGGCCCCCGGCCCCGAACCGCTCACCCTCGGCGTGCTCCAGCCCTTCCTGCACGGCGCCCGGGACGGCTGGCAGCTCGCCCTGACCGCACTCACGGCGGGCCGCGACTTCGTCCCCGAGGCGCGGGCACTGGGCCGCGCCACCGCCGAGGTGCACACCGCGCTCGCCGCCGCCCTGCCCACCCCGGCGCTGCACGGCACCCAGACCCGGCAGCTGGTCGCCCGGATGGTCCAGCGCCTGGAGGCCGCCGCCGACGCGGTGCCCGCCCTCGTCCCATACGTCCCCGCCCTGCGCACCGCGTTCGACGCCCTCACCGCGCTCGGTCACCGGGGCGGCGGGTGGGCGCAGCAGCGGGTCCACGGCGACCTCCACCTCGGCCAGGCACTCCGCTCCCCCGACGGGTTCTGGTCGCTGATCGACTTCGAGGGCGAACCGGCCCGCCCGCTGGACGAGCGCCGCCGCCCCGCGCCGCCGGTCCGCGATGTGGCGGGGATGCTGCGCTCCTTCGACTACGCGGCCCGCTCGCACCGCCCCTGGAACCCCGAGTGGGCGGCCCGCTGCCGCGCCGCCTACTGCGAGGGGTACGCACAGGCGTCCGGCACCGATCCGCGGGGCGAACCGGAGCTGCTGCGCGCCCACGAGACCGACAAGGCGGTGTACGAGGTGGTGTACGAGGCCCGCCACCGCCCCGACTGGCTGCCGGTCCCGATGGCCGCCATCCAGCGCCTGGCCCAGTCCGCCGCGGCCTGAGCCCCGCCCCCTCCCGCCCGCACCCCTCCCTTTCCTCCCTCCGAACTCCCCGAGGAGGCAGTCCCTGTGACCGCCCGCAAGCCGTCCCGCAAGGCATCCCGCTCCAAGTCCGCAGCCGCCGAAGGGGCCACCGCCAAGGCGCCTGCCGAGGCCGTGAGCAGGGAGACCGCGCAGTCGCCCGCACCCTCGCCCGGGTCCGCCGCCGCTCCGGCTCCCGCGCCCCCTCTCCCTGCTGCGGAGGCCGAGACCGCCGCCCCGGCAGCCACCAGGGCCGCCGCCCCCGCCGGGCGCGCCCGCCCCCGGCCTGCGGACGCCGTCCCCCCGCTCCCCCGGCAGGCCGGTGACGGGCGCGCCCGGCCCGCACCGGCCCTGGACCCCGCCGACCGCGGCCGGCTGCTCGCCGGGGACCACCACGACCCGCACGCCGTGCTCGGCGCCCGTCCGATCCCCGGCGGGGTGCTGGTGCGGGCGCTGCGCCCGTTCGCCCGGTCGGTCACGGTGCTGGCCGAGGGGGTGCGGGCCGAACTGCACGACGACGGCGACGGGTTCTTCTCCGGGGTGCTGCCGGTGAAGGAGGTCCCCGCCTACCGGCTCCGGGTCGCGTACGAGGACGACACCATTGAGGTGGACGACCCGTACCGCTTCTGGCCCGCGCTCGGTGAGCTGGATCTGCATCTGATCGGGGAGGGCCGCCACGAGGAGCTGTGGCGGGCGCTCGGCTCGGAGCCGATGGTCCACCAGGGGGTGGCCGGGACCCGGTTCACCGTGTGGGCGCCGAACGCGCGCGGGGTGCGGGTGACCGGTGACTTCACCTACTGGGACGGCACGGGCACGCCGATGCGGTCGCTCGGCTCGTCCGGGGTGTGGGAGCTGTTCCTGCCCGGCATCGGGGAGGGCGCGCTCTACAAGTTCGACATCTGCCGCCCGGACGGCTCGCACACGGTCCGGGCCGACCCGATGGCCCGCCGCACCGAGGTCCCGCCCGCGACCGCCTCCGTCGTCACCGCCTCGCACCACGAGTGGCGGGACCAGGACTGGATGGCGCACCGGGGCGACCGCCCGGTCCACGAGGCCCCGTTCTCCGTGTACGAGGTCCATCTCGCCTCCTGGCGACCGGGACTGACCTACCGTCAGCTCGCCGATCAACTCCCTTCCTACGTCAAGGACCTGGGCTTCACGCACGTGGAGCTGATGCCGGTCTCCGAGCACCCCTTCGGCGGCTCCTGGGGCTACCAGGTCACCGGGTTCTACGCCCCGACCTCACGCATGGGCACCCCGGACGACTTCCGGTTCCTGGTGGACGCCCTGCACCGGGCGGGCATCGGCGTCATCATGGACTGGGTCCCGGCCCATTTCCCGCGCGACGACTGGGCGTTGGCGGAGTTCGACGGACGTCCGCTGTACGAGCACGCCGACCCGCAGCGGGCCGCGCACCCGGACTGGGGGACGCTGGAGTTCGACTACGGCCGCACCGAGGTACGCAACTTCCTCGTCGCCAACGCGACGTACTGGTGCGAGGAGTTCCACATCGACGGGCTGCGGGTCGACGCCGTCGCCTCGATGCTCTACCTCGACTACTCCCGCGAGGACGGCCAGTGGTCGCCCAACGAGTTCGGCGGGCGGGAGAACCTGGACGCGGTCGCCTTCCTCCAGGAGATGAACGCCACGGTCTACCGGCGCAACCCGGGCGTCGTCACCATCGCGGAGGAGTCCACCGCCTGGGACGGGGTCACCCGGCCCACCGACAGCGGCGGCCTCGGCTTCGGGCTGAAGTGGAACATGGGGTGGATGCACGACTCGCTGGTCTACATGTCCAAGGAGCCGGTGCACCGCAAGTACCACCACAACGAGATGACGTTCTCGATGGTGTACGCGTACAGCGAGAACTACGTCCTGCCGATCTCCCACGACGAGGTGGTGCACGGCAAGCAGGCGCTGGTGGCGAAGATGCCCGGCGACTGGTGGCAGCAGCGCGCCAACCACCGCGCCTACCTGGGCTTCATGTGGGCCCACCCCGGCAAGCAGCTCCTCTTCATGGGGCAGGAGTTCGCGCAGGGCGCCGAGTGGTCGGAGGGGCACGGGCCGGACTGGTGGCTGCTGGACCCGACGTACGACGCCTCCGGCGACCACCGGGGCGTACGCACGCTGGTCGGTGATCTGAACGCGGTGTACGGGGCGGTGCCCGCGCTGTGGCAGCGCGACTCGGTGCCGGAGGGGTTCAGCTGGGTGGACGGCGGGGCGGCCGAGGACAACGTCTTCGCCTTCCTGCGCTACGACGCCGACGGCTCCCCGCTCCTTGCCGTCTCGCACTTCTCCCCGGTGGTCCGCCACGACTACCGCCTCGGAGTGCCGGAGACCGGTGCCGAGGGGTGGGTGGAGGTCCTCAACACCGACGCGGAGCGGTACGGCGGCAGCGGCGTGACGAACGAGGAGCCGCTGAAGGCGGAGGCGGTGCCCGCGCACGGCCGCCCGGCCAGCATCTCGCTGACGCTGCCGCCGCTGGCCACGGTCTGGTTCCGGCCCGCCTGAGCCGGGTGGCCCGGGCCGGACAGCCCGGGTCCGAAGGTCCGGGCCGGGCGGCTCGGGGCCTGAGCCCGGCGGCCTTCGGGGCCTTCGGGGCCTTCGGGGCCTTCGGGGCCTTCGGGGACCCGGAACGGCAAGGACACCCGTACCGGGGGATACGGGTGTCCTTGGGTGGGGGGTGTCGCAGTGGCTATGAGGGCCCGTCAGACCTTGGCGGGCTCGGCCGCCGTCCCACGCGGCTCGGGTACGTCGGTGGAGGCGTCGTGGCCGTCGTGGCCGTCGTGGCCGTCGTGGCCGTCGTCCACCAACGTCCGCTCGTCGAAGGGGATCTGGCCGGCGAGGACCTGGCCCGCGCGCTCCTTGTCGATCTCCTTGGTCCAGTGGCCGACCAGGACCGTGGCGACCGCGTTGCCCGCGAAGTTGGTCAGGGCGCGGGCCTCGCTCATGAAGCGGTCGATGCCGACGATCAGGCCGACGCCGTCGACCAGTTCGGGGCGGTGCGACTGGAGGCCGCCCGCGAGGGTGGCGAGGCCCGCGCCGGTCACGCCCGCCGCCCCCTTCGAAGCGATGACCATGAAGATGAGGAGCGAGATCTGCTCGCTCGCGCTCAGCGGGTCGCCCATCGCGTTGGCGATGAAGAGCGAGGACATCGTGAGGTAGATCGCGGTGCCGTCGAGGTTGAAGGAGTAGCCGGTCGGCACGGTGATGCCGACGACCGGCTTGCTGACACCCAGGTGCTCCATCTTCGCGATCAGCCGGGGCAGCGCGGACTCGGAGGAGGAGGTGGAGAGGATGAGCAGGAACTCGCGGCCCAGGTACTTCAGCAGCGAGAACAGGTTCACCCCGGCCACCAGGCGCAGGATCGCACCGAGCACCACGAAGACGAAGAGCGCGCAGGTGACGTAGAAGCCGATCATGATGATCGCCAGGGACTTCAGGGCGTCGAGCCCGGTCTCGCCGACCACCGCCGCGATCGCGCCGAACGCGCCGACCGGGGCGGCCCACATGATCATGGCGAGGATGCGGAAGACGAGCCGCTGGATGTGGGTGATGCCCCGGATGATCGGCTCGCCCGCCGAGCCCATCGCCTGGAGCGCGAAGCCCGCGAGCAGCGCTACCAGGAGGGTCTGGAGCACCTCGCCCGCCGTGAAGGCGGAGACGATGGTGGTCGGGATGATGCCCAGCAGGAAGTCCGTGGTGGACTCGCCGGCACCGGACGCCTGCTTCTCCCCGGCGGCGCGGGCCGCCTCGGTGATGTGGAGGGTGGAGCCGGGCTCCAGGAAGTTGCCGACCAGCAGGCCGATGGCGAGGGCGACGGTCGACATGACCAGGAAGTAGCCGAGCGCCAGCCCGCCGACGGCACCGACCTTGGCCGCCTTGCGGACCGAGCCGACGCCCAGCACGATCGTGCAGAAGATGATCGGGGAGATCATCATCTTGATCAGGTTCACGAAACCGGCGCCGACGGGCTTCAGCTCGACGGCCACCCCGGGGGCCGCGAAGCCCACCAGGATGCCGAGCGCCACGGCGGCGATCACGGCGATGTACAGGTAGTGGGTGCGGTCCCGTCGTTCGGCTGCCACAGCCATGGTGGGGCTCCTCGGCTCGGTCAGGGGATGCGCCCCCGTCCCTGGGGGCTCCGGTGACTATCCACCGCCCTGTGACCCCGGTCACCCTTGCGTTCATATCGTTCACGGGCGCATTCGAGCCACTGGGGAGCAGGGGTTCCGGCGGGGCAGACTGTGGGGCATGCGCCTCCCCCGCACCCGCCCCCGCAGCCTGGCCGGGCAGCTCTTCGCCATGCAGGTCGTGCTCATCGCCGCCGTGGTGGCCGGGTGCGCGGTCTTCGCGTACGTCTCCGGTTCCGCCCAGGCCGAGCAGACGGCGGCCCGGCAGGTGCGGGCGGCGGCGCTGGCGGTGGCCGATTCCCCCTCCGTACGGGAGGCCATCCGCACCCCGGACCCCTCCGCCGTCCTCCAGCCGTACGCGGAGCGGGTGCGCCGGGACACCGGGATCGCCTTCATCACGATCATGGACACCGACCGGAAGCGGTGGACGCACCCGGACACCGCGCAGATCGGGGAGACCTTCCTCGGCCACACCGAGGAGGCGCTCGCCGGGGCGACCTTCACCGAGACCTACACCGGCACACTGGGCCCCTCGATACGGGTGGTCACCCCGGTCCGCGACGGCGAGGAGATCATCGGCCTGGTCAGCGCGGGCATCACCGTGGACCGGGTCTCCTCGCAAGTGCGCGAGCAGCTCGGCGCCCTCGCACTGGCGGCGGGCGGGGCGCTGGCGCTCGGCGGGATCGGCACGTACGTGGTCAACGCCCGGCTGCGGCGCCACACCCACGGGATGAACGCGGCCGAGCTGAGCCGGCTGCACGACTACCACCAGGCCACGTTGCACGCGGTGCGCGAGGGGCTGCTGATGCTGGACGGGCAGCGCCGGATCGCGCTGATCAACGACGCGGGGCGGGAGCTGCTGGGGCTCGGCCCGGAGGCGGAGACGGTCGGCCGGACCGTGGCGGAGCTGGATCTGCCCGCGCCGCTGACCGGGGCGCTGCTGGCGTCGGAGGCGCGGGTGGACGAGCTGCACCTGACGGCGGAGCGGGTGGTCGTGGTCAACACCCGTCCGGTGGTGGGCGGGGAGCGGCGCGGCACGGTGGTGACCCTGCGGGACCACACGGAGCTTCAGGCGCTCACCGGTGAGCTGGACTCCGAGCGCGGCTTCACGCAGGCGCTGCGCTCGCAGGCCCACGAGGCCGCGAACCGGCTGCACACGGTGGTGTCGCTGATCGAGCTGGGGCGGGTGGCGGAGGCGGTGGAGTTCGCGACGGCGGAGCTGGAGCTGGCCCAGGTGCTGACCGACCGGGTGGTGGGCGCGGTGGAGGAACCGGTGCTGGCCGCGCTGCTGCTGGGCAAGGCGGCCCAGGCGAACGAGCGCGGGGTGGAGCTGGAACTGGCGGAGGACAGCCTGATCGACGACGGGGCGCTGCCGCCGTCGCCGACCCGGCGGGATCTGGTGACGATCCTCGGCAATCTCATCGACAACGCGGTGGAGGCGGCCTCGGAGGGGTCGCAGGCCCGGGAGGGCGCCCCGGGCTCCCAGGACGCCGCCGTGCCGGCGCAGCGCGGGGCCGCGCAGCGCGGCGGGCGGGCCCGGGTCACCGTGACCGCGCTCGCCGACGGGCGGGAGCTGCTGCTGCGGGTCTCGGACACCGGGGCGGGCATCGACCCCGAGAAGGCGGACGAGGTGTTCCGACGCGGCTGGTCGACGCACGGGGCGGGGCGCGGGCTCGGCCTCGCGCTGGTGCGGCAGGCGGCCCACCGCAACGGTGGGTCGGTGGAGCTGGACCGGGCGCCGGAGGGCGGGGCGCGGTTCACCGTACGGCTGCCGCTCGGGGACCGTACGGCTTCGGGTCGCACGAAGAGCGCGAAGGAGGTGACCGCGTGATCCGGGTCCTGGTGGTGGAGGACGAGCCGGTGGCCGCCGACGCGCACCGGCTGTACGTGGAGCGGGTGGCGGGCTTCACCGTGGCCGCCGTGGCTCACACCCGGGCGGAGGCCGTCCGGGTGCTGGAGCGCACGCCGGTGGACCTGCTCCTGCTGGACCTGTATCTGCCCGACGGGCACGGGCTCGGGCTGCTGCGGTCGCTGCGGGCCGCCGGGCACGGGGCGGACGTGATCGCGGTGACCTCGGCACGGGACCTCGCGGTGGTGCGGGAGGGGGTGTCCCTGGGGGTCGTGCAGTACGTCCTGAAGCCGTTCACGTACCCCACGCTGCGGGACCGGCTGGTGCGGTACGCGGAGTTCCGGGGCGCCGCCGGGGAGGCGAGCGGGCAGGAGGAGGTGGACCGGGCGCTGGGCGCGCTGCGGGTCGCCGAGCCGGCCGTGCTGCCGAAAGGGCTCAGCGGGCCGACCCTGGAGGGGGTGACCCGGGTGCTGCGGGAGGCCCCGGAGGGGGTGACCGCGGCGGCTGCCGGGGAGCGCCTCGGGATCTCGCGGATCACCGCGCGCCGCTATCTGGAGCATCTGGTGACCGTGGGGAGCGCGGCGCGCCGTCCGCATTACGGGCAGGTCGGCCGACCGGAGCTCCACTACCGCTGGCTCGCGGGCGGCCGCTGATTCCGTAGCCGTCACCCCTACGGCAAGCGCTTGCCGCAAGGGCGCACGGAGGCGCTGGGGCGGAGCTACCTGGAGTAAGGAAAGCGCTGGTGGGACGCCTGGTTGCGTACCGCCCGCCCGGTTCGCGCTAGGAGGTTCGTACGAAGCGTGTTCCGGGCGGGACAGACCGTAGCCAGGGCGACGAGGGACTTCTACGGTGGGGCCGTGCACCCCACCCCGCCCTTCAACGCCCCCGCCGCGCGCCGACTCCGTGAGGCACTGGGGATGGCGCCCGGCCATGTCGCCTACGGTCTCGCCGCCCAGTACGGACTCCGCGTGCCCGCCGAGACCGTCGTCGCCTGGGAACGCGGCCTCGCGACCCCCGGCGAACGCGAACTGACCGCCCTCGCAGGCGTCCTCTGGTGTGCCCCGGGCGAACTCCTGGCCGCCGCCTCCACCCTGCGCGAGCACCGGTTGAGCCGGGAGCTGTCGGTGGACGACCTGGCACGTCAGCTCGGGATGACCGGGGCCTCGTACCTGCGCATGGAGGAGACCGGGCGCTGGAAGGGCAACGAGCGCCAGTCCACCGCACTGTGCCGGGCGCTGGGCCTGTCCCCGGCCCAGTTCCTCACGGCGACGGGCCGCGACGAGGAGCTGGCCGAGCTGCTGACGAGTGCGGTCACCACCCGCTGGCAGGCGTACGTCCGGCCGGTGGCGAAGATCGTCCCGCTGGAGCGGGCACGGGTCCAGGAGGTCCTGGAGCAGCTGCACGCCGACTACCAGGCCCTGATGGTCTCCACCCTGAGCTGGAGCAGCACGGGCCAGGAACGGTCCGGGTCGACGGGCGACGCGGGACGGGCGTTCCTGGCCCGGGTGGTGGACCAGTTCTGGCGCACGGCCGGGGTGTGAGTTCCCCTACGAGACCGGCCGGGACGTGAGGCCCCTCCGTAACCACGGGACGGCCGGGGCGTGAGCCCCGTACGCGAACGGCCCCGAGCGGCTAGAAGACCGACTCCGCCTCGTCCATCCGGGCCACCGGGACGCGCTTGAGCTGGGTGACCGCGTCCGCGAGCGGGACCATGGCGATGTCGGTGCCGCGCAGCGCGGTCATCCGGCCGAAGTCGCCGCGGTGGACGGCCTCCACGGCGTGCCAGCCGAAGCGGGTGGCGAGGACCCGGTCGTACGCGGTGGGGGTGCCGCCGCGCTGGACATGGCCGAGGATGACCGGGCGGGCCTCCTTGCCGAGCCGGGTCTCCAGCTCGACGGCGAGGCGGTTGCCGATGCCCTGGAAGCGCTCGTGGCCGTACTGGTCGATGGCGCCCTTGGCGTACGGCATGGAGCCCTCGGCCGGGTGCGCGCCCTCGGCGACACAGATGACGGCGAACTTCTTGCCCCGGGCGAACCGTTCCTCGACCATCTTGACCAGGTCGTCGACCTCGAAGGGACGCTCGGGCAGGCAGATGCCGTGGGCGCCGCCGGCCATCCCGGACTCCAGCGCGATCCAGCCCGCGTGGCGGCCCATGACCTCGACGACCATCACCCGCTGGTGGGACTCGGCGGTCGTCTTGAGGCGGTCTATGGCCTCGGTCGCGACGCCGACGGCGGTGTCGAAGCCGAAGGTGCGGTCGGTGGCGGAGATGTCGTTGTCGATGGTCTTCGGGACGCCGACGACCGGCATGCCCGCGTCGGAGAGCATCCGGGCCGCCGTCAGCGTGCCCTCGCCGCCGATCGGGATGAGCGCGTCGATGTCGTAACGGCGGGCCAGCTCCTCGCAGTTCTCGGCCGCCTCGCGCAGCCGGTCGCGCTCCAGGCGGGCGGAGCCGAGGATGGTTCCGCCGCGGGCGAGGATGCCGCTGACCGCGTTGAGGTCGAGGGGGCGGAAGTGGCCGTCGAGCAGCCCCTTGAAGCCGTCCTCGAAGCCGATGACCTCGTCGCCGTGGCCCACGACGGCCCGGTGGACGACCGACCGGATCACTGCGTTCAGGCCGGGGCAGTCGCCGCCCGCGGTGAGAATTCCGATGCGCATCGAGGTGTGTCTCCTGCTCGCTAGTCGCGCTTTTCCGGGAGGCCGACCGGGGCGGCCTCCGTGCCCTGAACCAGGTCGATTGTTTCACGCCCGGCACGGACCCCGCGCTTTCGGCCGGGCGGGGCGCGGAAGCCGGCAGCGGGTAGGAGGGATCGCGGAGGCGGAATCTCCGGCGGGCGGCATAGCCGTCCGCGCGGGTATCGTCAAGAGTCAATGCAGGCCAATGCCGCATCCCTCGGGGCGCCGGGGACAGCGCGGGGAGACCCCGCGTCCCGGCCGGACCGCGGGGAGCGGCAGCGCACAACGACGGGAGAGCACGCGTGGCGCGGAGCGTGTACGTGACCGGGATCGACCGGGGGGACGGCCGGCAGGTCGTCGAGCTGGGAGTCATGGAGCTTCTGACGCGTCAGGTGGACCGGGTGGGGGTCTTCCGTCCGCTGGTCCACGACGGGCCCGACCGGCTCTACGAGCTGCTGCGGGCGCGCTACCGGCTTTCCCAGAGCCCCGCGTCGGTCTACGGCCTGGACTACCACGAGGCCTCCGCCGTGCAGGCCGAGAAGGGCACCGACGAGCTGGTCTCGCTGCTGGTCGACCGCTTCCACCAGGTGGCCCGGGACTACGAGGTGGTGCTCGTCCTCGGCAGCGATTTCGCCGCCACCCAGCTCCCGGACGAGCTGGCGCTCAACGCGCGCCTCGCCAACGAGTTCGGCGCCTCGGTGATCGCGGTCGTCGGGGGCAAGGGCCAGACGGCGGAGTCCGTCCGCGCCGAGACCCGTAACGCCTACCGCGCCTACGCGGGCCTGGGCTGCGACGTGCTGGCGATGGTGGTGAACCGGGTCGCCCCGGAGGACCGGGCGGTGATAGCCGAGCGGCTGGCGGCCCGGCTGCCGGTGCCCGTATCCGTGCTGCCGGACGACCCGGCGCTCTCCGCCCCGACGGTCGCCCAGGTCACCGCCGCGCTGAACGGCACGGTGCTGCTCGGGGACGACTCGGGGCTGGCGCGCGATGCGCTGGACTTCGTCTTCGGCGGGGCGATGCTGCCGAACCTCCTGAACGCGCTGACGCCCGGCTGCATGGTGGTGACGCCCGGGGACCGGGCCGACCTGGTGGTGGGGGCGCTGGCCGCGCACAACGCCGGGACGCCGCCCATCGCGGGCATCCTGCTGACCCTGAACGAGCGCCCCGGCGAGGAGATACTCACGCTGGCCGCCCGGCTCGCACCGGGGACCCCGGTCGTCTCGGTGGCCGGCGGCTCCTTCCCCACCGCGGCCGAACTCTTCACGCTGGAAGGGAAGTTGAATGCGGCAACGCCCCGCAAGGCGGAGACCGCACTCGGCCTCTTCGAGCGCCACGTGGACACCGGCGCCCTGCTGGAGCGGATCTCGGTGGCCCGCAGCGGCCGGGTCACGCCGATGATGTTCGAGCACGAGCTGCTGGAGCAGGCCCGCTCCGACCGCAAGCGCGTGGTGCTGCCCGAGGGCACCGAGGAGCGGGTGCTGCGCGCGGCCGACGTGCTGCTGCGCCGGGACGTCTGCGAGCTCACCCTGCTCGGCGATGTGGACACGATCCGCAAGAAGGCCGCCGACCTCGGCATCGACCTCGCCGAGACCCAGATCATCGACCCGCAGACCTCCGAGCTGCGCCAGCTCTTCGCCGAGCGGTACGCGCAGCTGCGCGCGCACCGCGGGGTGACGGTGGAACTGGCGTACGACGTCGTGGCGGACGTCAACTACTTCGGCACGCTGATGGTGCAGGAGGGGCTGGCCGACGGGATGGTGTCCGGCTCGGTCCACTCCACGGCGGCCACGATCCGCCCGGCCTTCGAGATCATCAAGACGAAGCCCGACGCCTCGATCGTCTCGTCCGTCTTCTTCATGTGCCTGGCCGACAAGGTGCTCGTCTACGGCGACTGCGCGGTCAACCCGGACCCGGACGCCGAGCAGCTCGCGGACATCGCGGTGCAGTCGGCGGTGACGGCGGCCCGCTTCGGCGTCGAGCCCCGGATCGCGATGCTCTCGTACTCCACCGGCACCTCCGGCTCCGGCGCGGACGTCGACAAGGTGCGCGAGGCGACCGAGCGGGTGCGGGCGTCACGGCCGGAGCTGCGGGTGGAGGGCCCGATCCAGTACGACGCGGCCGTCGAGCCGTCCGTCGCGGCGACCAAGCTCCCGGGCTCCGAGGTGGCGGGCCAGGCGACCGTGCTGATCTTCCCGGACCTCAACACCGGCAACAACACCTACAAGGCCGTGCAGCGCTCGGCGGGCGCGGTGGCGGTCGGCCCGGTGCTCCAGGGTCTGCGCAAGCCCGTCAACGACCTCTCCCGGGGGGCGCTCGTCCAGGACATCGTCAACACGGTGGCCATCACGGCGATCCAGGCGCAGAGCGAGGAGCACCCCGCATGACGACCACCACTCCCTCCGGAAACGAAAGCACGGCAGCCCCTGTGGAACCGCACCGCGTCCTCGTCCTCAACTCCGGCTCCTCCTCGGTCAAGTACCAGCTGCTCGACATGCGCGACCGCTCGCGGCTGGCCTCCGGGCTGGTGGAGCGGATCGGCGAGGAGACCTCCCGCCTGGTGCACACCCCGCTGACCGGCGGCGGGGCCGGGCCCCGGGAGCGTACCGGCCGGATAGCCGACCACGACGCGGCGCTGAAGGCGGCGGCCGAGGAGCTGGCGGCGGACGGGCACGGCCTGGACTCCCCCGAACTCGCCGCGGTCGGCCACCGGGTGGTCCACGGCGGGCTGCGGTTCACCGCGCCGACCATGATCACCGACGAGGTGCTGAAGGAGATCGAGCGGCTGGTCCCGGTGGCGCCGCTGCACAACCCGGCCAACATCACCGGCATCCGCACGGCCCGGGCGCTGCGGCCGGACCTGCCGCAGGTGGCGGTCTTCGACACGGCGTTCCACACGACGATGCCGGAGGCGGCCGCCCGGTACGCGATCGACGTCCAGACCGCCGACGCGCACCGCATCCGCCGCTACGGCTTCCACGGCACCTCGCACGCGTACGTCTCGCGGAAGACGGCCGAGCTGCTGGGCAGGGCGCCCGAGGAGGTCAACGTCATCGTGCTGCACCTGGGCAACGGGGCCTCGGCCTCGGCGGTCGCGGGCGGGCGGTGCGTGGAGACCTCCATGGGGCTGACCCCCTTGGAAGGGCTCGTGATGGGTACGCGCTCCGGGGACGTCGATCCGGCGGTCACCTTCCACCTGAAGCGGGTGGCGGGGATGTCGACGGACGAGATCGACGTCCTGCTGAACAAGCGGAGCGGGCTGGTCGGGCTCTGCGGCGACAACGACATGCGGGAGATCCGCCGCCGGGTCGAGGAGGGCGACGAGCAGGCCGCGCTCGCCTTCGACATCTACATCCACCGGCTGAAGAAGTACATCGGCGCGTACGCGGCGGTGCTCGGCCGGGTGGACGCGGTGGCGTTCACGGCGGGGGTCGGGGAGAACTCGGCCCCGGTGCGGGAGGCTGCCATCGCGGGTCTGGAGGAGTTCGGTCTCGCGGTGGACGCCGGGCTCAACGCCGTGCGGTCCGGCGAGCCGCGGCTGATCTCGCCGGAGTACGCACGGGTGGCGGTCGCCGTGGTGCCGACGGACGAGGAGCTGGAGATCGCCGACCAGACGTTCGCGCTCGTCGAGCGGGCCTGACCGGAGAGGGCGGGCGGTTCGACAACTGAGCACCCCCGCGCCCCTTTGTATCTTCCACCAGACGGAATATTCCGCAGCGAAACAAACCGATAGGATCCGCCTCATGCGCCGTTCCAAAATCGTCTGCACCCTCGGTCCCGCCGTCGACTCCCATGAGCAGCTCGTCGCTCTGATCGAGGCCGGCATGAGCGTGGCCCGCTTCAACTTCAGCCACGGCTCCCACGAGGAACACCAGGGCCGTTACGACCGCGTCCGCGCGGCGGCCGCCGAAACCGGCCGCGCCGTGGGCGTGCTCGCGGACCTCCAGGGCCCCAAGATCCGGCTGGCGAAGTTCGCCGAAGGCCCGGTGGAGCTGGTCCGCGGGGACGAGTTCACCATCACCTCCGAGGACGTCCCCGGCGACAAGTCGATCTGCGGCACCACCTACAAGGGGCTGCCCGGCGATGTCGTCAAGGGCGACCCGATCCTGATCAACGACGGCAACGTCGAGCTGAAGGTCGTCGCGGTCGAGGGCCCCCGGGTGAGGACCATCGTCATCGAGGGCGGTGTCATCTCCGACCACAAGGGCATCAACCTGCCCGGCGCGGCGGTGAACGTCCCGGCCCTCTCCGAGAAGGACGTCGAGGACCTGCGCTTCGCCCTGCGGATGGGCTGCGACCTGGTCGCCCTCTCCTTCGTCCGGGACGCGGACGACGTCAAGGACGTGCACAAGGTGATGGACGAGGAGGGCCGCCGGGTCCCCGTCATCGCCAAGGTGGAGAAGCCGCAGGCGGTCGAGCACATGGAGGGCGTCGTCATGGCGTTCGACGGTGTGATGGTGGCCCGTGGCGACCTGGCGGTGGAGTACCCGCTGGAGAAGGTCCCGATGGTGCAGAAGCGCCTCATCGAGCTGTGCCGCCGCAACGCCAAGCCGGTGATCGTGGCGACCCAGATGATGGAGTCGATGATCACCAACTCGCGGCCCACCCGCGCCGAGGCGTCCGACGTCGCCAACGCGATCCTGGACGGCGCGGACGCGGTCATGCTGTCGGCCGAGTCGTCGGTGGGCGCGTACCCGATCGAGACGGTCAAGACGATGTCGAAGATCGTCTGCGCCGCCGAGGAGGAGCTGCTCTCCAAGGGCCTCCAGCCGCTCGTCCCGGGCAAGAAGCCCCGTACGCAGGGCGGTTCGGTGGCCCGCGCCGCCTGCGAGATCGCGGACTTCCTCAACGGCAAGGCCCTGGTCGCCTTCACACAGTCCGGCGACACCGCCCGCCGCCTCTCCCGCTACCGGGTGGCCCAGCCGATCCTGGCCTTCACCACGGACGAGAACACCCGCAACCAGCTCGCCCTGAGCTGGGGCGTCGAGTCGCACGTGGTCCCGCACGTGGACAACACCGACGCGATGGTCGACCTGGTCGACGCGGAGCTGCTCAAGCTGAACCGCTACAACACCGGTGACACGATGGTCATCACCGCGGGCTCGCCCCCCGGCATCCCCGGCACCACGAACATGGTCCGGGTCCACCACCTGGGCGGCGGCGAGGGCTAGTTCCCCCGCTGAAGCGAGCCCGAGGGGGGGGGGGGGGGGGGGGGGGGGGGGGGGGGAGGCGGGGGGGGGGGGGGGGCAGCTAACGGAGGGGGGGGGGGGGGGGGGAGCGGAGCGCGCGACGCCACGCCGC
>NZ_JBWKCM010000003.1:180263-281084 GCF_056436485.1 Streptomyces sp. NPDC043746
ACGGATAGATTGGGCGGTTCCCCCCCGACAGTAGGGAACAATCACGAGGGGGAAAACCCCCCCCCCCCCCCCCCCCCCCCCCCCCGGCCTCCCCCCCCCCCCCCCCCCCCCCCCCCCCCCCCCTCGGGCGTCTCCCCCGGGCGAGAGGTCAGGGCGTGCGGGCGAAGTCGCCACCGACCTCGTACGTCGCCCCGTCGGCGGTCCGCGCCGTGGCCCGGTACGTGTCAGGTCCGGCGTCACGGCCGCCCGGGGCGTGGTCGTACTGCCCGGCGAAGACATGCGTCCCGGCCGGGACCGTGCGGCCCGCCCTGAGCGTCCAGCGGTGGACGAGGACGCCGTCCCGCTCGCGCACGGAGTGGTCGAACTCCCCGTCCGGCCGGGTCTGCCAGGTGCCGGTGGAGCGGACGCCGCCGTTCTGCGCCACGAACAACTCCACCGTGAGCGCGGTGAGCGGCTCCCGGGACTTGAGCGTGACCTCGCTCTGGGCCCAGTGCGGATTGTCCTCCGGGGCGATGGACCCGTCCGCCCAGAGCGGCCCGTCGGTGGTGGAGAGCCCGGTGCCGCCGGGGGCGGGCGGGCGGTCCCCGTCGCCGGTCCGGCTGCCGGGAGGGGCGTCCCCGTCGGCCGACGGGGAGGGCGGCGGGGCGGGCGAGGCGGCACGTGGCGCCCCGGAGGGCGAGGGGGCCGTGGCGTCGGGGCCGCCGGTCGGGGCGGGGGACGGCGGGGCGGGGTCCGGGGGTGACGGGACGGGGTCGACGGGCCTGGGTGCCGGGGGCGTCTCGCGCGGCGCCCGCTCCCCCTCCCGTACGACAGAGGACCCCGGTGCGCCGTCGGGCCCCTGGACCACCGAGGCCACGGCGAAGCCACCGAGCACGCACGCCCCGGCGGCGGCGAACCCGGCGAGCGCCACCCGTGGCCAGGCGAATCCGGTCCGGCGGGCTGGGGCGCCCCGGGTCTTCGGCCGGGCCCGCTCGATCCGGGCGAGCATCCGCTCCCGGTCCGGCCGGTGCGAGCGGGCCGCCTCCCGCAGTTCCTCGCGCAGGTCGCTCATCGTTCTCCCCTTCCCGCGAGTTCGAGCGAGGCCCGGCCCTCCAGCAGCCGTTCCAGCTCCGCCATCCCCCTGGAGGTCTGGCTCTTGACCGTGCCGACGGATATCCCGAGGGCCAGGGCCGTGTCCTTCTCCGACAGGTCGAGGGCGTGCCGCAGCACGACACACGCCCGCTTGCGGAAGGGCAGCTGCCCCAGCGCCTGCCGCACATCGAGGACCGCCGCCACGTCAGGGCCCTCCGTCCGCTCGCCGCCCCGGGGCCAGAAGAGGGCGATGCGCCGGCGCTCGCGGACGGCCGCGCGGGCCCGGCCACGCGCCATGTTGGCGACGACCCCGCGGGCGTACGCGAGGGGGTGCTCGGCAGCGCGGACCCGGTCCCAGCGGTCCCAGATGGCCACCAGCGCGTCCGCCGCCAGGTCGTCGGCGGCGGACGCCTCGCCCGTCAGCAGGTGGGCGAGGCGGGCCAGTTCGGCGTAGTGGCGGTCGAAGAAGTCATGGAACTCCGCGGAAGCGTCGTCAGCCACGCTCGGCACCCCTCACTCGTACGTGCGACTCCCGCCGCCTACTTCATCCCCGCGCCGATGTCCGGCGTGCCGGTGACCAGGAAGGTGGTGGCGGGGAGCGAGCCGTCCGCCCGGCGGGGCCCGTACGCGGTGGCCGGGTCGGTGTTCCGCAGACCGGCGGGGCGCGCCCCGCCGGTGTCCCAGGTGTTGGCGGCCGAGACCACACGGGAGGAGAGCTTCACGGCACCGGACGCGTTGTCCAGCGCGAGGTTGCGGGAGAGCCGGGAGGGCGAGGTGGCGAAGAAGTAGCCGGAGGCGCCGTTGGCGTAGGCGGTGTTGCGGTGCAGGCGCAGGGCACCGGGGTTGCTGTTCTCCGTGAAGCCGTGCTTGCTGTTGCCCCAGGCGGCGTTGTCGGTGACGACGTGCGCGGCGCTCGCCCCGCCGCCGCCGAGCTTGAAGCCGTTGCCGTTGCCCTCGAAGGCGGGATCCTTCCAGCGGTTCACCCCGTTCCCGTACGCCCAGCTGCGCTCGATCCGGACGGGGCTCGCCCACTGCCACAGGTCCACGCCGTCGTCGGCGTTGTCGTAGAGCCGCGCGCCGACGACCCGGTTGCCGGTGCCGGAGCCGAACTTGATGGCGAGGCCGTCGGCGTTCTGCCCGTGGTTCTTCGCGTCGTAGTTGCCGTACGAGTCAAGGTTCTCGATCAGGTTGTCCGTCGTCCCCTCCCCGCGCAGCGTGAAGCCGGAGTCGCCGTTGCCGTGGGTGGTGAGGTTGCGGAAGATCCCGCCGACGGACGAGGTCACGACGACCCCGTGCGCGCGCGAGTTGCGAAACGTCAGGCCGGACAGGGTCCAGTGGTCGCCGCCTATCGCGACCAGCCACTCCCCCGCGGGCAGCTTCGACCCGTCGACCACCGCCTTCTCCGACCCGTGGGCGGTGACGGTGATCCGGCGCTGCGCCGTCCCGTCCGCCTGGCTCTTGAGGCTTCTGGCCGGGTAGTACGTACCGCCGCGCAGCTGGATGGTGGTGCCGGGCCCGGCAGCCGCGAACGCCTTCTCCAACTGGGCCGTGGTCGAGACGACGACGCTCTCGGCGGCACCGGCGTCTTCGGGGGCCGTGGCCGCCCAGACGCCCACGCCCCCCGCGCCCACGGCGACGGCCACGGCGGCCGAGAGCGTACGGGTCCTGCGGTGTCGTCCTCTGCTGCTGCTCACGTGCGTGGTTCCTTCGCTCGGCCGGCCGGGGTGCCGGAATGGGGCGGGCGGGAAAGGCAAGTGCCTGTCCCTGTGCCCCTTGGTTGCCGCCGCTCGCGAAAAGGTTGCCGAAGACGGCGGGAAAGTCGGCACGACGTGGGGAGCGTGCCCGTGGCCGTACGACGCCGGTGGCCCGCCCCCTCGGTCCGACGGGGGCGGGCCTCCGGCTTGCGGCTCCCGGACGGGATCGGGGTGCGGGGCCTAACCTCGGCCCGGCTCCAGGTAGTTCTGCAGGCCCGGGACCCTGAGCGAGCCGCCGAACTGGCCGGCCTGGACCACCGTGACCTTGGTGAAGAAGGCGAAGGGGACGTTCAGCGGGGGCGGGGTCTGCGGGTTGAAGGTGATCGGGATGAGGCCGAACAGATTGCCCTTCAGCTCCTCCGTGTACATCGTCACCGTGCCGTTGCGGATGGTCGATGTGGAGCCGGGACGCGACTTCACGTGTCCGGTGGTGCCCGCCGGGCCGACCGTGAGCTGGTGGAGGTCCTTGATGTCGATCGAGCCGGCGGTGAACTTCAGCACCTTCTTGGTGGAGCCGTCCGCCTTCTTCACCTCGACGATGCCCTTGTAGTCCAGGCCGTTGAGGGTGAGCAGGGTGGACTCCAGGACCCACGGGTCGGCCGGGAGCAGCGGGATGCCGGGCTCCGGGGACGCGGCGGCGAGCGCCTCCGGGTCGGGTACGGGGCAGGGGAAGCGGGGCTTCGCGCCGTCCGGGATGTCCTCGTCCTTCTTGGGGTCGAGCCCCTTGGCGTCCTCGGGCAGTTCCTCGACGCTCCGGCCCGCCTTCTCGGCCGCCTCGCGGATGGCGTCGGCGGTCGGTCCGGCCGCGTCCCTCGCCGGGGACTCCTCCGGTGACTTCTCCGGGGACCTTTCGGCGGTCTCCCCGTCGGCCTTCGGCCGGTCCGCCGGCTTCGGGGATTCCGTCGTGGGGCTCGGCGACGGGCTCGCGGGTGTCGCGGGCTTCTCCTCGGGCTTCTCCTCCGCCTTGTCCCTGTTCGGGTCGAAGAAGCCCCTGAGGGCGTCGCCCAGGCCCAGCGGGTCGAGCGGGTTCGTCGACCGTGTGGGCGTCGGGGTGGGGCTCGGCTCCTCGGCGGGCTTCTGCGTGTCCGGCTTCTGTGCCGCGTCGGGCTTCTGCTCGTCCGGCTTTCCCGCGGCCGGGTCCTCGGTGGCCTGGGCGGTCTGGGTGGGCTTCGGGGCGGCGCCGTCGTCCTGGCCCGGCTTCCCGCCCTCGTCCGGCCCGTCCGTGGGCGTCGCCGACGGGGTCGGGGAGGCGGAGGCGGAGGCGGAAGGGGACGGGGACTCGGAGGGCTCCGGCTCGTCGGACCGGGTGACGCAGGGGCCCGGGGCGAAGGGGATGTCGGGGTTACCGTCGGCCATGGCGAGCTTGGGCGTGAGACCCATGCCCACGAAGACGGCGGTCGGCATCGCGGCGAGCGCGAGCGCCTTCTTGCCGCTCGGCATGTGCAACTTGGTCAGCAGTGACTTCTTGGGAGCCGCGTGACGCGGCCCTCTGCGGACGGGGAGGCCGTCGTCCGCGTACGCCTTCGGCTGCTGTTGCTCATCACCCCGCACGGTGTGTCCCTCCGTCGTGGCCGGAGGCCGCGTCGTGGTCACCCACCTGCTGCTGCGGAACGGTCGCGCCGTGCAGGACGGACCCCGTCCGGCCGCTCTCCGGGTGCCGCTCGTCCAGCGGGAGGGGGGCGGGGGTGCCCTGCGGGGCCTCCTCCTCGGCCTCCGGCTCGCCCGGCGCCCAGGAGACGGACAGGGCTCCGCCGATGAGCGCGAAGAGGAAGCCGAGGACGAAGCCGCCCAGGTTGGCGAGGGGTATGGAGATCAGCGCGAGGAGGATGGCAGCGACACCGGCGAAGACCCGCACGATGTGGTGGAACCACATGGTCAGGCCCAGCGTGATCAGCAGGGCCCCGATGATGAGGGCTGCGGAGCCGGTGGTGGTGGACATCGCCAGCGTCATATTGCCGAGGTGGAGATCGGCGTACGGGAAGTAGGCGATGGGCATACCGCCCAGCATGGTGAACAGACCCGCCCAGAACGGCCGGTTACCCCGCCAGGTACGGAATCCCCGCCGGTAGACGGTGAGGTTGTGCTTGTTCTGCCCTGTGGACTCGGGGCTCATGGAATACAGCTCCCTGGAACCGGTACTGCTGTGAGAGGAGAAGGGGTGGGCGGCCGGAATGCCCCGCCGGGGCGCCCCGGCCACCCGGGCGAGTGCCTAGAAGCACTCCTTGACGCCCTTGTGCAGCTTCAGGCTCAGGTTGCTGAGCTTGAAGGTACCGGCGGTGGTCGCCCACGCCGTCTGCTTCACGTCGGTCAGGGTGGCCGACTTGGCCCGCTGCGCGAAGCCCGCGCCGTTGACCCCCTTCTCGGTCCCGGGCTGGATGCCGGGCGCGCCGACGGACTCCGCCGCGACACCGATGTCGATGTTCTCGAAGTACGCGTCGGCGTCGAGCTGGGCGACGTCCAGGTAGAGGTTGGTCGCGACGACCGGGTTCTTCGGGTCCGTACCGGCCTTCAGTTGCAGGCTGACGTTGCCGATGCCGAAGGGCACCTTGGGCGTGACCACCGACTGGCACATGTTGTTGATCGTGGCCTTGCTGAAGCCGGAGACCGCGACCGGGTGCGCGGCTTCCTTGCCTTCAAGGTCCTTGCCGACGGCGACGCTGCCGTACTGGACGAAGTTCTCGCCCACCAGCTTGTCGGTGCTGACCTTGAAGCTCTGACCGGACACGGCGAAGGACGCGGCCAGGGCGCCCTGGGCGAGACCGACACCGACCGCCGCCGTCGCGACGACGCTCGGCACCATGACCAGAGCGAAACGCTTCCATCTCGTCCCACCGCGAACCTGGGAACTCATAACTTGCTCCTTCTTCTCGGACGTACATCTCCGGTCGGGTGCGAGACCCGGCCTGGGATGGGAGAAGTGCTACGTCCTCGGGAAGGAGAGCGCCCGCGGACGGAGGCGTCTACCGCATCCGCCGCACCGGCGTTCACCCCCGAGCGACAACCACCGGCCGCACGGTGTGCGCAGCCGGCCGGACAGGCCCCGTCTGTCGGCGGGAACCCCCCTGTCCACGGCCGGCGCCACTGCCGCCGGCCCACTCGGTGGGGACCCAACAGACCCTCCCGCACCGGCTGGCGGCCGGACCGGAGGTATGGGACCGAGCGTGGCCGATCGTGGTGCATTCGGGGCCGTGGCACAAGGGGGGTCGTTACTTGCCAGTAACGGCCCGATAACCGAGCCGCGACCGGACGGCACATTGCGGCCACACAGGGTGGCACGAAAGGGACATCCGAATACCGGAAAAACCAACAGAACCAGGACAGAGCAGCCACCTGGACTTACTCCGAGTAACAGCACGTCGCTTTGTTAAGATTTGGCAAAACGACGGTGCCGTTCGGCACCTTGACGTCAAAACGGCCGCGATACCCGAAGGGCATCACGGCCGTCCTGTCACATCGGAACAATCGGTCGGAATCAGAAGAGGACGCGCGCCAGCGCGGTGCGGGCCTGGGTGACCCGCGGGTCCTCCGGGCCGATCACCTCGAACAGCTCCAGCAGCCGCAGCCGGACGGTGTTCCGCTCGTCGCCCGTGGTGCGGCGGACCGCCTCGACGAGACGGCCGAAGGCGTCCTCGACATGACCGCCCACCAGATCCAGGTCGGCGGCGGCGATCTGGGCGTTCACATCGTCCGGCCTCTCCGCCGCGTCCTTGCGGACCGCCTGCGGGTCCAGGCTCTGGACGCGGCCGAGCAGCTCCGCCTGAGCCAGACCGAGCTTGGCCTCCGGGTTGCCCGGGTCGTCGGTGAGCACGTTCTTGTACGCCTGCACGGCGCCGCCGAAGTCGTTGGCGTCGAGCGCGGAGGCGGCGGCCTCCAGCAGGGCGTCGTACGGGCCGGCCGGAACCTCGGCCGGGGCGGCCTCCGCGGAGGCGGTCGGGTCGACGGCGATCCCGGTGAGGCCGAAGCGCTGCTCGCCGACCTGGATCAGCTGGTCCAGCGTCTCGCGGATCTGGGCCTCGGGGGCCGCTCCCTGGAAGAGCGGGAGGGCCTGACCGGCGACCACGGCGAAGACGGCCGGGATCCCCTGGATGCCGAACTGCTGCATCAGCATCTGGTTGGCGTCGACGTCGACCTTGGCCAGGAGGAAGCGGCCGTTGTACTCGACGGCCAGGCGCTCCAGCAGAGGGCCCAGCTGCTTGCACGGCTCGCACCACTCGGCCCAGAAGTCGATGACGACCGGGACCTCGGCCGAGCGCTGGAGGACATCGCGCTCGAAGCCTGCTTCATCGACGTCGATCACCAGGGCGGTGGGCGCCACGGCAGCGGTGCCCCCCGTTCGGGCGGCCTGTGCACGGGCCTGCTCCGCCTTGGCCTTGGCCTCGCCGGCCGCCTTGACAGCGGCGAGGTCGACGACGCCGCTCATGGACATGTTCCTAGGCTGCATATGTACATCCTCCCCCCTGGAGACACCGTTCCGGAAAGCGATACGGGAACCGGGCCTGTCCGCGACACCGGCCGGTGTGCCGGGCGGGCGGACAGAGGCGGTTCCCGGAGGCCCGAAGACCCCCGGCGGGGCTCCGGAAAGCCCCGGCCCCGCGCGGACCGGCCGGTCGGATCCCCGCGGACCCCTCCCCGGAGTCCGACGGACCCTGGCGGAGTCCGGTGGAACTGGTCGGGTCCCTGAAAGACCCGGTGGACCTGCCGGATCCCCATCCGGCCGGTCCGTGCGGCCCCGGGTCCCCACCCGGCGCCCGGGTCTCCGCAAAGACCCTGGTGGCTGTCGCTCGTTCGTCCGTGGCGCAGGGGGCGGGCCCGCCGCCTTCCTTACGCTACGACCCGTAGCGTAACTGCCGATCGCCCCCATGGGACAGGGCGTCCCGGTGATCTGCCTCACGGGCCCCGGGACGGAACGGTCATCCCTACCGGCCGGTATGGTCGCCGCATCATGAACCCCACCGACCCGCACCCCACCCGGACCGGCCGTCCGCGCTCCACCGAGGCCGACGCCGCGATCCTGGAGGCGACCCGCGCCTCCCTCGTCGATCTCGGCTGGTCGAAGCTGACCATGGGCGACGTGGCGGCCCGGGCGGGCGTCGCCAAGACGACCCTCTACCGGCGGTGGGCGGGCAAGAACGAGCTGGTGGTGGACGCGGTGGCCGTCCTCTTCGACGAGCTGGAACTCCCCGATCTGGGCAGTCTGGCCGCCGATGTGCGGGGCGTGGTGCTCCAGTTCGCCGCGCTGCTGGAGCGGCCGGAGACCCGTACGGCGCTGATGGCCGTGGTCGCCGAGTCCACCCGGGACGAGTCGCTGCGCCGCCGCATCCGCTCGGCCATCGTGGACCGCCAGAAGCGGCTGGTCCTCCTGGGACGGGAGCGCGCCCAAGCCCGCGGTGAGCTGCGGTACGAGGAGGACGCCTCGGTCGCCGCCCGCAACGCGGACCTGATCTTCGACGTGATCGCCGGAGCCGTGGTGCACCGGACGCTGGTGAGCGCCGAGCCGGTGGACGCCGAGTGGGCGAGCGGCTTCACCACGCTGCTGCTGCTCGGCCTGGCGGGCGCGCAGGACGCCTGACCGCCCCGGAGCCCCCGTAGCCCGCCCGCCCGCCGGTCGGCCGCTCGTGCCTCCTGGCCGGGGGGCCCTCGGGCCCCCCGGCCGGAACGCCCCCGGTCGGCCCGCCCGCGATGCCCTTCCGGCCGGAGGCAGGCAGCGTTGGAGGGTGAGGTGACGGGTGGTCCGGGAGCGGAGAGGGGTCGAGGCGTGGGAGACGGCGGAAGCGGCCGGGGCCGGGCGGCGGCCCCCGGCGGTGACGGGCTCGCGCGGCTGCTGGCCCGGCTGGCGGTGCTGGGGCTGGTCGCTGACGTGCTCGTCCTGGCGTTCGCCGTCGGGGAGGGCAGCCTGGTGGTCCTGGGCGGCGGGCTGCTCGGCCTGGTGCTCTGTGTCGTCGGGCTCTGGTGGTTCGTGGCCCACCGGGGGCTCGTACGGTTCCTCGGGGCCCTGCTGGCGGTCGCGGCCCCGGCCGCCGTGCTGGTCCTCCTCACCTTCGAGGGGCTGTGGCTGCTCGCACTGCTGCTGGCGGTGTGCTGGGCCGCGACGCTGGCCTGTGCCCGGGCGGCGCTGCGCAGGTCGCGGCCGGAGCGGCCGATGCGGGCGGTGGCGGCGGTACGGCCCGAGCGGCCGCTGCTGATCATGAACCCGGTCTCCGGGGGCGGGAAGGTGGAGCGGTTCCATCTCGTCGGGCGGGCGGAGGAGCTGGGCGCGCGGGTGATCCTGCTCGACCCCGATGCCCCCGCCGATGTGGCCGCCCTCGCCCGCCGGGGCGTCGCGGAGGGCGCCGACCTCCTCGGGGTGGCGGGCGGCGACGGCACCCAGGCCCTGGTCGCCGCGGTGGCCGCCGAGCACGGGGTGCCGTTCCTGGTCATCCCCGCCGGTACGCGCAACCACTTCGCCATGGACCTGGGCCTGGACCGCGCCGACCCGTCCCGCGCCCTGGAGGCGCTGGCCGACGGCGAGGAGCTGCGCGTGGACCTCGGTGACGTGGCGGGCCGCGCCTTCGTCAACACCGTCTCCTTCGGCGTGTACGCGGATGTCGTCCAGCACCCCGAGTACCGCGACAACAAGACCGGGACGGCCCTGAACCTGCTGCCGGAGCTGCTGGCCGGGGACGAGGGGCGGCGGCTGGACGCGCGCGTGGACGGCGACGCGCTCGACGGCCCACAGGCGCTGCTGGTCAGCAACAACCCGTACGCCTCCCCCGACGTCCTGAGCGGCGCGGGACGCCGTCCCCGGCTGGACGGCGGAGAGCTGGGGGTGCTCGCCGTCAAGGTCGAGGGGGCCGCGCACGCGGCGGACCTCGCCGTGTGGGGGACGCAGTCGCAGGGGCTGTCCGCCCTGACCGGCCGCCGGGTGGAGGTGACCGCCGACGCGGACGAGATCCCGGTAGCCGTGGACGGCGAGGCGCTGCGGATGGAGACACCGGTGGTGTGCGCCCTGCGCCCGGGGGCGCTGCGGGTCCTGGTGCCGCGCGACCGCCCCGGCACCGTGGCCCCCGCCCCGCCGATGGACTGGCGGCGGCTGCTGCGCCTGGCGTTCGGCCGCCCCGGGTGCACAGAGGCCGACGGATAGCGCGGAGGGGTGCCCGGCCCGCGCGCACGGAGGGGGTGCCCCGACCACCCGGGCCGGGCACCCCCTCCGCGTAACTCGCTACTCAGGACCTCGGCCTCAGAAGCCCGGCGGCTCCGTGTACGTGCCCCACTCCTCGCGCAGCACCCCGCAGATCTCGCCCAGCGTGGCCTCGGCCCGTACAGCGTCCAGCATCGGCCCGATCATGTTCGAGCCGTCGCGGGCGGCGACCAGCATCGCGTCCAGCGCGGCGCTCACCTTGGCGTCGTCGCGGGCGGCCTTGCGGGCGGCGAGCTGGCTCACCTGGTCGCGCTCGACCTCGTGGCTGACGCGGAGGATCTCCAGGTCGCCGGTGACCGAGCCGTGGTGGACGTTGACGCCGACGACCCGCTTGTCGCCCTTCTCCAGGGCCTGCTGGTAGCGGAAGGCGGACTCGGCGATCTCCCCGGTGAACCAGCCGTCCTCGATCCCGCGCAGGATGCCGGAGGTCATCGGCCCGATCGGGTGCTGCCCGTCGGGGTGGGCCCGGGTGCCGCGCTCCCTGATCTGGTCGAAGATCTTCTCGGCCTCGGCCTCGATCCGGTCGGTGAGCTGCTCGACGTACCAGGATCCGCCCAGCGGGTCGGCCACGTTGGCGACCCCGGTCTCCTCCATCAGGACCTGCTGGGTGCGCAGCGCGATCTCGGCGGCCTGCTCGGAGGGGAGGGCGAGGGTCTCGTCCAGGGCGTTGGTGTGGAGCGAGTTGGTGCCGCCGAGGACGGCGGAGAGCGCTTCGACGGCTGTCCGTACCACGTTGTTGTACGGCTGCTGCGCGGTGAGGGAGACCCCGGCGGTCTGGGTGTGGAAGCGGAGCCACTGCGCCTTGTCGGTCTTCGCGCCGTACGTCTCCTTCATCCAGCGGGCCCAGATGCGGCGGGCGGCGCGGAACTTGGCGATCTCCTCGAAGAAGTCCAGGTGGGCGTCGAAGAAGAAGGAGAGCCCGGGGGCGAAGGTGTCGACGTCCAGGCCCCGGGAGAGGCCCAGCTCCACGTAGCCGAAGCCGTCGGCCAGGGTGTACGCCAGCTCCTGCGCGGCCGTCGCCCCGGCCTCGCGGATGTGGTAGCCGGAGACGGAGAGCGGCTTGTAGGCGGGGATGGAGGCGGCGCAGTGCTCCATCAGGTCACCGATGAGGCGCAGATGGGGCTCGGGCTGGAAGAGCCACTCCTTCTGCGCGATGTACTCCTTGAAGATGTCGGTCTGGAGCGTGCCGTTGAGGACCCCCGGGTCGACGCCCTGGCGCTCGGCGGCGACCAGGTACATGCAGAAGACGGGGACGGCGGGGCCGCTGATCGTCATCGAGGTGGTGACGTCACCGAGGGGGATGTCCTTGAAGAGGGTCTCCATGTCGGCGGCGGAGTCGATGGCGACCCCGCAGTGGCCGACCTCTCCGAGCGAGCGCGGCTCGTCGGAGTCGCGGCCCATCAGGGTCGGCATGTCGAAGGCGACGCTGAGGCCGCCGCCGCCCGCCGCGAGGATCATCTTGTAGCGCTCGTTGGTCTGCTCGGCGTTGCCGAAGCCTGCGAACTGGCGGATGGTCCAGGTGCGGCCCCGGTAGCCGGTGGGGTGCAGGCCCCGGGTGAAGGGGTACTCCCCCGGCCAGCCGATCCGCTCGAACCCCTCGTACGTGTCACCGGGGTGGGGCCCGTAGACAGGCTCCACCGGGTCCCCGGAGAGCGTGGTGAAGTCCGCGTCACGCTTGCGGGCCTTGTCGTAACGGGCCTGCCAGCGGAGGCGGCCTTCCTCGATCGCGTCAGCGTCCATGAGTCGAATTTACTAGGACGTCCTACTAAATGTCGATGGCAAACCGCCCGGCGCTTGCGCGCGGGGCGGTTCGGAAGGTGCCGCGCCGGTCAGGCTTTCGCGGGCGCCGGGGCGGTCTTGTCGACCAGCGCCTGGGCCTCGCGGCTGACCTTCGGCTCGACGAAGAAGGAGGCGAAGGGGATGCAGCCGGCCGCCAGCACCCACAGGAGCTTGCCGAACGGCCACTTCGCCTTGGAGCCGAGGTCGAAGGCGAAGATGACGTAGACGATGAACAGGACACCGTGGACCTGGGAGATCAGCATGGTGTCGCCGACCTTGAACACGTACTTCGCGATGATCGCCACCGTGAAGACGAGGAGCCAGACGGCGGTGACGTAAGCCATCACCCGGTAGCGGGTGAGCACGTTCTGTTTCATGGACACGAGCGTAACCGTGCGGCCCGGGCGATCTTCGCGCACCCCCCGGCGGGTGCTCACCCCTCGTCGAAGTCGTGGGCCGCCACCCGCAGCGGCCGGAGCATGGCGAAGATCTCCGCGCACTCCTCGGCGTCGTACACCCCGAGCCCGAACTCCATCGCCATCAGCTCCTCGGTGGCCGACTCGACGACCTCGCGCCCCTTGTCCGTGATGGAGGCGAGCGTGCCGCGGCCGTCGTTGGGATTGGGGCGCTTGCTCACCAGGCCGGACTTCACCAGCCGGTCCACGGTGTTGGTGACCGAGGTGGGGTGCACCATCAGCCTCTCCCCGATCTTCGACATCGGCAGCTCGCCCGCCTTGGAGAAGGTGAGCAGCACCAGCGCCTCGTACCGGGCGAAGGTCAGCCCGTACGGCTTGACGACGGCGTCCACCTCGGCGAGCAGGATCTGCTGCGCCCGCATGATCGAGGTGATCGCCCCCATGGAGGGCACAGGCCCCCAGCGCTGCTGCCAGAGTTCCTCGGCACGGGCGATGGGATCGAAGGGAAGGCTGAGCGGCTTCGGCACGGCAATGACCTTACCGACTGGTCATATGCCGGTCAGCCCCGTCTCGCCTTTCGGTATCGGACACGTGTCCGGGGGCCGTCCGGCGGACCTCCGCGACGACCGCGCGGCGGCAGGGGCACCAGATGCCGTACGAGCGGACGCCGCCGGGAATCGCGCCGGCCGCCGCCACCTGAGCGGTGCCCGGGGGCGGATGGTGTGGCGACACCACTCCCGGTGACCGGTATGCCACGATTGCTGACGTTTCCGTGTGCGTTCCCGAACGCCGCCCGCAGCGCGGCGTCCCGTATCCGTGAGCCACCGCCGTCCGAGGGGGCTGGATGTCCGGCCGTAGAACCATGACAAGAGGCTTCGGCCTGCTCTCCGCCCTTGCCGCCGTCTCGCTCGCGGCCGTCCTCACCACCGGGTGCTCCGCACCGGGCTCCCCGAGCCCGACGGCCGCCGAGGCCGACCCCGTACGCGGCGAACCGGCGCCGAGCGCGGCCTCCCCGTACTGGGTCGACCCGGACAGCGACGCCGCCCGCCAGGTGCGCGCCTGGGACCGCGAGGGACGGAAGGACGACGCGAAGGCACTGCGGCGGATCGCGGAGCGGCCGGTGGCGCTCTGGCCCGCCTGGGACACGCCCGGGCCGGAGATCGTGGCCGCCGTGAAGGCCGCGGCCCGGACGGAGAAGACCGTCCTGCTCGTCGCGTACAACATCCCCCACCGCGACTGCGGGCTCTACTCGGCGGGCGGCGCCAAGGACGCGGACACCTACCGGTCCTGGATCGGGGAGTTCGCGGACGCTATCGGGGACGCCCCGGCGACCGTGATCCTGGAGCCCGACGCCCTCCCCCACATCGCGGACGGCTGCACCCCGCCCGAGCACCACGCCGAGCGCTACCAGCTGCTCTCCGAGGCCGTGGACACACTCAAGGCCGGGGCGCGGACCAAGGTCTACCTGGACGCGGGCAACCCGGAATGGATCGTGGAGCCGGAGAAGATCGCGGAGCCGCTGCGCCGGGCCGGGATCGACCGGGCCGACGGCTTCTCGCTCAACGTCTCCAACTTCCAGTCCAACGCGAGCGTGAAGAGGTACGGGACCCTCCTCTCCGACTCCCTCGGCGGCGCGCACTACGTGATCGACACCAGCCGCAACGGCGGCGGCCCCCTCACCGGCGACCGCGCCGAGGCCTGGTGCAACCCGCCGGGCCGGGCGCTCGGCACGCCCCCGACCACCGACACCCGCGACGACCGCCTCGACGCCTATCTGTGGATCAAGCGGCCCGGCGAGTCGGACGGCACCTGCCGGGGCGGCCCGGAGGCGGGCACCTGGTGGCCGGAGTACGCGCTGGGGCTGGCCACCCGCGCCAAGCCCTGAACGGCCCGGGACCCATCACACCGTAGTTCAAAGATTGCGCAACATCTAAAGTATTCCCATGGGATTCGAAGCCAGGGCACACACCACACCCCAGAGCCCGCGGCGGACGCAAGGACCGTCCGCCGCGGCCGGACCCGCGCAGGAGGCCGCCGTACTCGTCGGCGGCCCCGCGGACGGCACCCGGATACGGGTCGCCGGACGGCCCTCCGTCGTGCAGGTCACGTACCCCTGCGAGCTGGACGGACCGGCGGGCGGCGCCCGGGCGGACGCGCTGTACGTCTACCGGCGCGACCCGCGTGTGGAGAGCGAGCCCCTGCGCTACGGGGTCGACCCGGCCAGCCCCTGACCGGCGGCCGGGAAGCCCCCGGGGGTCAGGACGCCTTGACCCACTTCGCCACCGACGGGACGCCGTCGGTGTCCGTCACGAAGAGCATGTACCAGCCGGGCGGCACCAGTGTGGCGTCGTCCGGCACGGTCACGCTCACCTCGCCCTTCCCCTTCTTCAGCGTCAGCTCGATGGAGCGCTGCTCCACGTCCGTGGTGTGCGTGACCGCGCTCGGCCGCATCAGCCGGGCCGTCGCGATCCGGTCCGCGTCGGCGGTCTTGAAGGTGACCGTCTTCCCCAGCTCCACCGCCCGGGGCCCGGCCCCGATCACCGGCCGCCGGTCCTTGCCCCGGTGCAGGGCGGGCGGGGTGTAGACCTCCATGCGCTGCTCGAACCTGCCGAGCCTGGTGTTGTCCTTGTCGTCGTAGAGCGAGTCGGAGCCGAAGGTGGCGACCCGGCCGTCGGGCAGCAGCAGCGCCTCGGAGTGGTAGTTGCGGCCGATCGTCGGGTCGGCCGCCTGCTTGAAGGTGTTGGTCTTCGGGTCGTAGGACTGCGCCTTGAGGATGTTGCTGGCGCTGCGGCCCCGGTAGTCCTGCGAGCCACCGCTGGTGAAGACGGTGTCGTCCGGCATGATCACGCTGTTCAGATAGCGCGTGCCCTGCGGCAGGTCCGGTCCCGCCCTGAAGGCCGGGCTGGCCTCCTTGAGGTCGATGACCGCCGTGCGGGCGGTGGACTTCTTGGACTCGCCGACCCCGCCGCCGCCCAGCACCATCACCTTCTGGTCCTGCACGGGCGGCAGCAGCAGCGAGGCCGCCGTCTCCAGCTGGTCGGTGTCGGTCAGTCCGGGCACCTTGGTGAAGGTGTTCTTCTCGATGTCCCACATCCCGGGGTCCCGCCCCTTGTCGGCCGGCCCGTACCCGGCGTTGGCGCCCGGGTAGAAGAGCTTGCCGCCCTTGGTGAGGAAGAGCGCCGGATAGGTGGGGAAGTACTGGAAGGGGCCCTTGGTCCACTTCTTGGTCTTCGGGTCGTAGATCTCGTTGTCGCCGGGGAGGATCGCGCCCACGTCGTCGAGGCCCGAGACGGAGAGCACCCGGCCGTCCTCCAGGCCGACGAGCGTCGGATACCAGCGGGCCTCCTGCATCGGGTCGACCTTGATGTACTTCTCCGCCGTCGGGTCGAACTCGTAGGCGGCCTTGATCCCCTGGAAGTCCTGCTTGTCCATGGTGATCTTCTCGGCGAGCCCGTACGAGTTGTCCGCGTCCTTGCCCTTCAGCCCGACGATCTCGTACTGGGCGGCCTTCGTCGCCACCGCCTCGGGGCCGTCCTTCACCGCCTCCACGAAGACCCGCTGCTCGGCCGCCGTCACCTTCGTCTTCCACGGCTTCATCTGGCCGCTCTTGAAGTACGTGACCTCGAACTCGCGCTTCGCCTTGGGCACGGTGACGTCGAACTTGGCCACGTACTCGACGCCGGAGGGCGAGCGGAAGACCGTGCCCTTCTTCAGCTTCAGCGGCCTGTCCGGGTTCTCGTTCTTCACCCGCATCCCGCCGCCGGCACGCTGCACCTTGTCGTCCAGCACCTCGTAGCGGGCGGTGCCGCCGGCGATCAGCAGCCGCCCGTCCGGGAGCTGGGCGTGGCCGCTGCAGAAGAAGTCCTCCGGGGTGGGGACCTTCTGGAAGGTGTTCTTGGCAGGGTCCCAGAGCACGGTGTCGAAGGTGCCCGCGTCGAAGTTCTTCTGGTCGTTGCCCGAACCCGCGACGATCATCACCTTGCCGGTGTGCAGGAGCGCCGCGTGGATAGCGTTGGTGCGGTACTCCTTCGGGATCTCGATCCGCTCCCAGGAGCCGTACTCCGCCTTGTACTTCGGCTGGGCGATCTTGTACGCGTGGTACTGGGCCTCCGCGAAGGAGAGCGCCGCCGGAGCGTTGAGCCCCGCGAGCACGACGACCGCGCCGCCCCCCAGGAGCGTCTTCCTCATCTTCTTCGAAGGCCGGTAGGCCATGGGTCAGTTCCCTCCTGCGGTGGTGGCGGTGGTACCGGCCGCCGCGGTGCCGGGTGCCGGGGCGCCGGCCGCGGTCGTGGTCGTCGTGGTGACGAACGTGGTCTTCGGCAGCGGCTGTACGGGGGCGGGCGCGGAAGCGGCGGTGGGGGCGGGAGCAGGGGTGGCCGCGGGGGCCGTGCCGCGGGTGCGCCCGCGCCGGCCCTTCCACTCCGCCCAGGCCCACACGACGACCGGGGACAGGGCGATCGCGAGCCCGAGCGTGGCCCAGGTCCGCATCGCGACATGGGTGTGGTCCAGGTGGACGGAGGCGATGAGCGAGGAGAGCAGGACCGCGGCCCAGAAGAGGTGGATACGGAAGGTGAGCAGCCGGTCCGGGGAGACCTGGCCGCCCTTGGGGGTGACGACGAACCGCCCGTCGGTGCGCAGCACCGCCGAGCCGAGGGACTTGAGGTAGATCGGCGCGGAGAGCGCGGACATGGCCATCCCGGCGAGACCGCCGGAGCCCTCGGGTTCGTGCGGGGAGACGTTGTGCCGCCGGTTCCAGAGGTAGAGCCCGATCTGGAGGGCCGCCGCGTCGCTGTAGAGCATCAGCCAGATGGAGGCGGCGACCTGGGTGCCGGACGCCCCGAACCAGAGGAACAGCACGCAGCTGCCCACGCCGAGCAGCCAGTTCACGGCCGTCATGGGGTAGTAGACGAGCATCAGCGTGTAGCTGAGGAGCCGGCCCGGCGGCACCCGGAAGAGCATCTTGACGTACTGCTTGAACAGCGTCTCGTACGTCCCCCTCGACCAGCGCAGCTGCTGGGTGAAGAAGTCCGTCCAGGAGGCGGGCCCCTCACCGACGGCCAGCACGTCGGGGGTGTAGACGGAACGCCAGTAGCGCCCGGTGACGGGGTTGCGGCGGCGGTGGATCTCGAAGCCGGTGGCCATGTCCTCGGTGATCGAGTCGTACAGCCCGCCGACCTGCCGCAGCGCGGCGACGCGGACGACGTTGTTGGTGCCGACGAACATGGGGGCGCCGTAGCGGTTGCCCGCGCGCTGGATCAGGGCGTGGAAGAGGAACTGCTGCGATTCGGCGGCCTTGGTGACGGCCGAGTCGTAGTTCCCGTACACCTGCGGTCCGACGACGAAGGCGACGTCCGGATCGCGGAAGTAGCCCAGCATCCGCTCCAGGAAGTTGGGCATCGGCACGTGGTCGGTGTCGACGGAGGCGAAGAAGTCGTAGGCGTCGCCGTGCAGGGCGATCCAGGCGTTGTAGTTGCCGTGCTTCGTCTTCGCCTTGTGGGCGCCCTTCTCACGGTTCCACTCGGGCACCCCGCGCCGGGTGAAGTGGTGCACCCCCAGCTCCGCGCAGAGCATCCGGGCGGCGGGGTCGTCGCCCTCGTCCAGGAGCCAGATGTCCAGCGGCCCGGGGTGCGTGAGGCGCACCGCGCCCTTCAGGGTGGCGCGCACCATGGAGAGCGGTTCCTTGCCGGGGACGTACGTGGTGAGGAAGGCGACCCGGGTGCCCGGCTCGGGCGTCACGGGCACGGGGTCCCGGGCGACCAGCGTCGCGTGGGCGATGGAGACCACGTTGACCAGCATGAAGAACCCGATCAGGGCGATCGAGACCAGCATCACGGTGTCGGCGACGACGAGCCACCGCTCCCCGTTCTCCCGGTCGGTCCAGTGCGTGGGCCACACCAGGTAGAGCATCAGGGTGGCGGTGAGCACCGGGGCGAGCGTCATCAGCAGGACGGCCCTTATTCGGTGCTTCTCCGTCGAGAGCAGGGATCGGTACCGCACCCGGTATCCCTCGGGGTCCGGCTCGGTGAGCGGTCCCGCGAGCCGGCTGTAGGTGTCGTAGTCGTAGCCCTCCGACCGCACCGTGCCTCCCACTGTCGAACGGGGTGATATCCCCACAGAAGGGGACAGGCAACGGCGTGTCGACCTGGCAGGTCCGAGTGAGCGGTTTTCGGTCCGGGACCGGAAAAGCCCCCGGCCGTGTGGCGCCGGGGGCTTTTCGGGTGAACGCGGGGCGGTGGGCGGCGGACGGGCCGTCAGGGGGCGAGGTAGCGCTCCACGGTCTCGACCTTCGAGGTCAGACCGTCGGTGACACCGGGCCGGATGTCGGCCTTCAGTACCAGGGAGACGCGTCCCGCGCGGGCCTCGACGGCGGCCACGGCACGCTTGACGACGTCCATGACCTCGTCCCACTCGCCTTCGACGGAGGTGAACATGGCGTCGGTCCGGTTGGGCAGCCCCGATTCCCGTACGACCCGCACGGCGTCGGCGACGTACTCCCCGACGTCCTCACCCACGCCGAGCGGGGAGACCGAGAACGCGACGATCATGCGCTGACCGTGCCCTCGCGGCGGGCGCGGGCGGCGATGACGCCGTCGGCCTCGTACTTCTTGAGGAGCTTGTCGCCGTAGAGGCCGCCGAAGGGGATCAGCGAGAGGAAGAAGAAGAGGGCGACGCGCTTGAGCGGCCACTTCGCCTTCGTCCAGACGTCGAGCAGGAACACGGCGTAGATCACGAAGAGGATGCCGTGGATCATGCCGAGCGGCATCATCAGGAAGTCGATGTCCGAGACCCGGCTGAGGACCGAGCCGAAGAGGATCAGGGCCGGGAAGGACAGCGCCTCGGGGATCGAGATGAGGCGCAGCCGGTGCAGGGCGGAGGCGGTCTTGATGTCCACAGGGGCACCTTCGGTGGGAGGGGTCGTGTGGGCGGGAGGGGGCCGTACGGGCTTGTGAACGCGAGCACAAGCCGCCCCCATTGTGGCATCGTGCCGGTCCGCCCCGGCCGCCGGGGGCCGCCCTCCCCCGCGGGCGCGTACCGCCGCGCACCCGGTCGCGCGTATCGCCGCATATCAGGGCCGGTCCCGGTACGCATCACCAGGACCGGTCCAGGTGCGCATCAGGGGAGCATCAGGGGCGTAACGGTTCCGTAGGACCTGGTCCGGGCGGTGGGCGGGCGGCTACCTTCGTCGCGTGGCGATGTTCCGACTCCAAGGCAGCAAGACGCTCGCCGTCGATCTGACGGGCGATGCCGTCAAGGCGAAGAACGGTTCGATGGTCGCGTACGACGGCCGGATGACCTTCAAGAAGATGACCGGCGGCGGTGAGGGGCTGCGCGGGATGGTGACCCGCAGGCTGACCGGCGAGCAGATGGCCGTCATGGAGGTGTCCGGGCAGGGCACCTGCTATTTCGCCGACCGCGCGAGCGACATCAACCTGGTCGCGCTGCACGGCGACAAGCTGTACGTGGAGGCGAGCAACCTGCTGGCCACGGACGCCGGGCTGCGCACGGGAACGACGTTCACCGGCCTGCGCGGCGGGGCGAGCGGCAACGGGCTGTTCACCACCACGGTGGAGGGCACCGGCCAGGTGGCGATCATGTCGGAGGGCGAGGCGGTGCTGCTGCGGGTGACCCCGCAGTATCCGCTGATGGTGGACCCCGGCGCGTACATCGCCCACCAGGGCAGCCTGCGCCAGCAGTTGCAGAGCGGGGTGAACTTCCGCACGCTGATCGGCGAGGGCTCGGGCGAGGCGTTCCAGATGCAGTTCGAGGGCGACGGGCTGGTCTACGTACAGCCGAGCGAGCGCAACACCATCGGGGGCAACGTCTGATGCCGTTCCGCGAGATCAACTCCAAGATGGTCGAGGCTGCGGTGACCCCGGGCCAGCGGCTGTTCAGCCAGCGCGGCGCCATGCTGGCCTACCGGGGCGAGGTGTCCTTCACCCCGAACATCCAGGGCGGTCAGGGCGGCTTCGCCTCGATGATCGGACGCCGGGTGGCGGGCGAGGCGACACCGCTGATGACGGTGGAGGGGTCGGGCACGGTGCTGTTCGGCCACGGCGGCCACCACATCCAGGTGATCAACCTGGCGGGCGACACCCTGTACGTGGAGGCCGACCGGCTCCTCGCCTTCGACGGCTCCCTCCAGCAGGGCACGATGTTCATGGGCTCGCAGGGCGGGGTGATGGGCATGGTCCGGGGCCAGGTGACCGGTCAGGGCCTGTTCACCACGACGCTCACGGGCCACGGCGCGGTCGCGGTGATGGCGCACGGCGGGGTGATCGAGCTGCCGATCACCCCGGGCCGGGACATCCGCGTCGACCCGCAGGCGTACGTGGCCCACCACGGGGACGTACGCAACAAGCTCTCCACCGCGCTCGGCTGGCGGGACATGGTGGGGCGCGGCTCCGGGGAGGCGTTCCAGCTGGAGCTGAGCGGGAGCGGCGCGGTGTACGTCCAGGCCTCGGAGGAGAAGCTGTGAGCGCGCCGCCGGCCACCAGGGAGAAGAAGCCGATCGAGGAGACGTCGTGAGCACCCCTGTGATCTTCGATCCGATGACGCTGCCGTCGGACGACAACGTCAACTCCTACACCTTCTGCGTGGAGCTGAAGGGGAGCCGGTGGTTCCTGCAGAAGGGGAAGATGATCGCCTACTACGGGAAGATCGACTTCGACGGCATCGGGCACGGCCGGTTCGAGCGGCTGGTGCGCTCCAGCTTCCATTCGCCGCTGCACGCGAACGACTGGGTGGTGGCCGAGGGCAGCGGGAAGATGCTGCTGGCGGACCGGGCCTTCGATGTGAACTCCTTCGACCTGGACGAGGGGAACCTGACGATCCGGTCGGGGAACCTGCTGGCGTTCGATCCGGCGCTCTCGCTGAAGCAGTCGATCGTGCCCGGGTTCGTGACGCTGATCGGTACGGGGAAGTTCGTGGCCGCGTCGAACGGGCCGGTGGTCTTCATGGAGCCGCCGCTGCGGGTCGACCCGCAGGCTCTGGTGGGGTGGGCCGACTGCCCCTCGCCGTGCCACCACTACGACCACGGCTACCTGACGGGCGTGATGGGCGGAATCCGGTCACTGACGGGCATCGGCGGCACCTCGGGCGAAGAGCATCAGTTCGAGTTCGTGGGGGCGGGCACGGTGCTGATGCAGTCCAGCGAGGCGCTGATGGCGGAGCAGGCGACGGGCGCGGTACCGAGCGAACCGGGCGTTCCGGGCGGGGGTTCCGCACCGCGCATGCCCGGCCAGCTGGGGGACGTCCAGCGTCGCTTCGGCTTGTGAGCGGTAGGCTGCGGAGTGTGACGTCGAACGTCTGCACCCAGCCGTCGGTCCTTGCCAACAGGCCTGCCACCACTCCGGCCCCGCCTGTCGGCACTCCGGTATCCCCGGGGTGCCTCCCGTCGCACCCGTTAATTTCGTCCGGCTTTCAACTTCTTAGGTAGAATCCATATATGGAGACCGAGACGGCCACCCGCTGGCTGAGCGACACGGAGCAGTGCGCCTGGCGCACCCACCTGGACGTCAGCAGGCTGCTGATGCACCAGCTGGAGAAGGACCTCCAGCCGTTCGGCCTGACCATGAACGACTACGAGATCCTGGTCAACCTCTCCGAGTCCGAGGACCAGCGGATGCGGATGAGCGACCTCGCCGCCGCCACCCTGCAGTCCAAGAGCCGCCTCTCGCACCAGGTCACCCGCATGGAGACGGCGGGCCTGGTCCGCCGCACCCACTGCGAGTCGGACCGGCGCGGACTGTACGCGGTCCTCACCGAGCACGGCGCCGAGACCATGCGCAAGGTCGCCCCGCACCACGTCGAGTCGGTGCGCAACCACTTCATGGACCTGCTCTCCCCGGAGGCCCTGGCGCAGCTGCACGCGGCGCTGAACCCGATCGCGGAACACCTGCGGGGGCGGCGGGGCAAGCCCTAGCGGCGGGGCGGGGGCGTGGGCCGGTCGGTGCCGTACGGGACGGGACCGGGCGACTGCGACGCGGGGCCGTTCCGCGCTGTTTCCGGGCCCGTTCCGGCGTGTTCACCGTCGGCTCCCCGCCCCCGGAAACGCGTTCGAGCCAATCCCCGACATCGTGCGAACGCCCTGGTCAGGGCTGCGACGCGCTGGCCGACCTGGACGGCGAGGCGGCGGAAGAGCTGGCCCAGCAGCTCGCGGTCACCGGGATCGGGGGGCTGACGGGGTGGCGGCGGGCGGCGGTGGCTCCCGAGGGCGGAGCGATCAACGTCGGCAATCTGAGGTTCGGCCCCGGCGGCGGTGGGGTGACCCTCGGTCACGGAGGCATCGCCTACAAGACTCCCATCACGGTCAATCGGGACACGCCAATCTCTCGCCGTGGCGGAACTCCTCTCTCCTCAGGACGGACTGATGCTGGATATCGAAGAGGCGACGGTGTCGGCACAGAAGTCCCTGGACAGGGAGGTCAGTCACGAGGGCATGGCCTTCGGGCTCGCCGAAGGGGAACGAGTCCGGATCGGGGATGCCTTCTACTTCGACTGTCAGTCGGTCGCCTATCTCCGCACCGGGGACCCGCGGGACATGGCGGTCGGCACGGGCTATGTGCGTGTCGACGGCGAGACCGGGGAGTGCCGTCTTCTCGGTGCGGTCGAGTCCGCCGAGCTCGACCTCTTCTGACGCGTCCTCGGGGCCTGCGGTGACCCTTGCCGCAGGCCCCGAGGACCACAGCCGATGGCCCCCGGAGCGGGTGAGGTCACCGCTCCGGGGGCCGTATCGGCATCTGCTCAGTCGTTCCCGGTGACCCCCGCGACCAGCTCGTCCGCCGCCGCGTACGGGTCCAGGTCCCCCGCCACGATGCGTTCGGCCAGGGCGTGCAGGCGGCGGTCGCCGCGCAGGTCCGCGATGCGTTCCCGCAGCGCCGTGACCGCGATCGTCTCGACCTCGTGGGCCGCCCGGGCCGTGCGGCGGGCGGCGAGGACGCCGTGCTCCTCCATCCAGGCGCGGTGCTTCTCCAGGGCCTCCACGACCTCGTCGACGCCTTCGCCCCGGGCCGCGACCGTCTTGACGATCGGGGGGCGCCAGTCGCCGGGGGCGCGGGACTCGCCCAGGCCCAGCATGTGGTTCAGCTCGCGGGCCGTGGCGTCGGCGCCGTCGCGGTCGGCCTTGTTGACCACGTAGACGTCACCGATCTCCAGGATCCCGGCCTTGGCCGCCTGGATGCCGTCGCCCATACCGGGGGCCAGCAGGACGACGGAGGTGTCGGCCTGGGAGGCGATCTCCACCTCGGACTGGCCGACGCCCACCGTCTCGACCAGGACCACGTCGCAGCCCGCCGCGTCCAGGACCCGGATGGCCTGCGGGGCCGACCAGGCGAGGCCGCCCAGGTGGCCACGGGTGGCCATGGAGCGGATGTAGACGCCGGGGTCGGAGGCGTGGTCCGACATCCGGACCCGGTCGCCGAGCAGCGCCCCGCCGGAGAACGGCGAGGACGGGTCGACGGCGAGGACGCCGACCCGCTTGCCCGCCCGGCGGTAGGCGGAGACCAGGGCGGAGGTGGAGGTGGACTTGCCGACGCCCGGCGAGCCCGTCAGGCCGACGACGTACGCATGCCCCGCCAGCGGGGCCAGTGCGGCCATCACCTCGCGCAGCTGCGGGGACGCCCCCTCCACCAGCGAGATCAGCCGGGCCACCGCACGCGGCCTGCCTGCTCGCGCCTGCTCGACCAGCGTGGGGACGTCCACGTCCACGTTCACCGCTCCGTTCTCGCCTTGCCTCGTGTCGTTACGGTGTTACTTGCCCGGGACGCGGATGATCAACGCGTCGCCCTGGCCGCCGCCGCCGCAGAGCGCCGCCGCGCCCGTACCGCCGCCGCGCCGCTTCAGCTCCAGGGCCAGGTGCAGGACCAGACGGGCGCCGGACATGCCGATCGGGTGGCCGAGCGCGATGGCGCCGCCGTTGACGTTGACCTTGTCGGCCGTGACACCCAGGTCCTTCATGGACTGGACGGCGACGGCCGCGAACGCCTCGTTGATCTCGATCAGGTCGAGGTCGTCCACGGTCAGGCCGTCCTTCTTCAGGGCGTGCCGGATCGCGCCCGAGGGCTGCGACTGGAGGGAGTTGTCGGGGCCCGCGACGTTGCCGTGGGCGCCGATCTCGGCGATCCAGTCGAGGCCCAGCTCCTGGGCCTTGGCCTTGCTCATGACGACGACCGCGGCGGCCCCGTCGGAGATCTGCGAGGAGGTGCCCGCGGTGATCGTGCCGTCCTTGGTGAAGGCCGGGCGCAGCTTGCCGAGGGACTCGACCGTCGTCTCCGGGCGGATGCCCTCGTCCTGCGAGAAGAGGACCGGGTCGCCCTTGCGCTGCGGGATCTCCACCGGGGTGATCTCGGCCTCGAAGAGCCCGTTCTTCCGGGCGGCGGCGGCCCGCTGGTGGGAGAGGGCGCCGATCTCGTCCTGGGCGGCGCGGTCCAGGCCCAGGCGGCCGTTGTGCTTCTCGGTGGACTCGCCCATGGGGATGTTCTCGTACGCGTCGGTGAGGCCGTCGTACGCCATCGAGTCGAGCATCTCGATCGCGCCGTACTTGTACCCCTCGCGGGACTTGGGGAGCAGGTGCGGGGCGTTGGTCATGGACTCCTGGCCACCGGCGACCACGACGTCGAACTCACCGGCGCGGATCAGCTGGTCGGCCAGGGCGATGGCGTCGAGCCCGGAGAGGCAGACCTTGTTGATGGTGAGGGCCGGCACGTTCATCGGGATGCCGGCCTTGACGGCGGCCTGGCGGGCGGGGATCTGGCCCGCGCCGGCCTGGAGCACCTGGCCCATGATCACGTACTGGACCTGGTCGCCGCCGATCCCGGCCCGGTCCAGGGCGGCCTTGATCGCGACCCCGCCGAGGTCGGCCGCGGAGAAGCTCTTGAGCGAGCCGAGGAGACGGCCCATGGGCGTCCGGGCGCCCGCGACGATCACTGAGGTGGTGGTACCGGTCGTTGCTGGCATGGGCACGGCCCCTTGGGATCGGATGTGAACGAGGGTTTACCTGAATGTACTGAGCGCTCCCGCGCCCGTCATCCGGCTACCGGTGTGACGGCGCGCACGTTGCGTAACCGTGGCGGGAGCCGGGGCGTGGAGGGATGCTGACTCCATGCTGACGCGCATCGACCACATCGGAATCGCCTGCTTCGACCTGGACAGGACGGTGGAGTTCTACCGTGCCACGTACGGATTCGAGGTGTTCCACAGCGAGATCAACGAGGAGCAGGGCGTCCGGGAGGCCATGCTCAAGATCAACGAGACCTCGGACGGCGGGGCTTCGTACCTCCAGCTCCTGGAGCCCACCCGGGAGGACTCCGCCGTGGGCAAGTGGCTGGCGAAGAACGGGGAAGGCGTGCACCACATCGCCTTCGGCACGGCGGATGTGGACGGGGACGCCGCGGACATCCGCGAGAAGGGCGTCCGGGTGCTGTACGACGAGCCCCGGACGGGGTCGATGGGGTCCCGGATCACGTTCCTGCACCCCAAGGACTGCCACGGCGTCCTCACCGAACTGGTCACGAGCAACCCGGAGCACTGACCCGGCGCGGACCCGGCCCGGTAGAGTGGGCGGTTCCGGGCCGGGGCCGGGTCGGGGCCGTACCGCGTCCTCGTCGTTCGTCTGTCACCATTCCCCGGGGGGCCGCTCGCCGGCGGGCGGTCCTGTGCGGAGTTGCGACCAGGGTTGGTCCCCTGCTCGAACGAAGTTGAGAGCTCGGGGAAGGATGGGACCGCGCAGTGCGGGGCTACGAAAGCCAGGAGAGCCACCGGGCTGAAGTCGACCATCTCTCGCGGTTCGAAGCCGAGATGGACCGGCTGAAGACCGACCGGGAGAAGGCCGTCCAGCACGCCGAGGACCTCGGCTACCAGGTCGAGGTCCTGCGCGCCAAGCTGCACGAGGCGCGCCGCAACCTGGCCACCCGTCCCGCCTACGACAGCGCGGACATGGGCTACCAGGCCGAACAGCTGCTGCGGAACGCGCAGATCCAGGCCGAGCAGCTGCGCAGTGACGCCGAGCGCGAGCTGCGCGAGGCACGCGCCCAGACACAGCGCATCCTCCAGGAGCACGCCGAGCACCAGGCGCGGCTCCAGGCGGAGTTGCACAACGAGGCCGTCCAGCGCAGGCAGCAGCTCGACCAGGAGCTGGCCGAGCGCCGGCAGACGGTCGAGTCCCACGTCAACGAGAACGTCGCCTGGGCCGAACAGCTGCGGGCCCGCACCGAGTCGCAGGCCCGCCGGCTGCTGGACGAGTCCCGCGCCGAGGCCGAACAGGCGCTCGCCGCCGCCCGGGCCGAGGCGGCCCGGCTGGCCGAGGAGACCCGCCAGCGCGTCGGCTCGGAGGCCGAGGCGGCCCGGGCCGAAGCGGAAGCGATCCTGCTGCGCGCCCGCAAGGACGCCGAACGCATGCTGGGCGCCGCCTCCGCGCAGGCCCAGGAGGCCACCAGCCACGCCGAGCAGCTGCGCTCCACCACCACGGCGGAGACCTCGCAGGCCCGCCAGCAGACGGCCGAGCTGAACCGGGCCGCCGAGCAGCGGCTGCAGGAGGCCGAGACCCGGCTGCGCGAATCCCGGCTGGAGGCCGAGAAGGTCCTCGCCGAGGCGAAGGACGCGGCCGCCAGGAAGCTGGCCTCCGCCGAGTCGCAGAACGAGCAGCGCACCCGCACGGCCAAGTCGGAGATCGCCCGGCTGGTCGGGGAGGCCACCAAGAGCGCCGAGGCACTCAAGGAAGAGGCCGAGCAGGCGCTCTCCGACGCCCGCGCCGAGGCCGAGCGGCTGGTCGCGGAGGCCGCCGAGAAGGCTCGTACGGCAGCCGCCGAGGACGCGGCGGCCCAGCTCGCCAAGGCGGCCCGCGGCGCCGAGGAGGTCCTCACCAAGGCCTCCGAGGACGCGGAGTCGACCACGAAGGCGGCGCGCGAGGAGGCCGAGCGGATCCGCCGCGAGGCGGAGGCCGAGGCGGACCGGCTGCGCGGCGAGGCGGCCGAGCAGGCCGACGAGCTCAAGGGCGCGGCCAAGGACGACACCAAGGAGTACCGGGCCAAGACGGTCGAGCTCCAGGAGGAGGCCCGCCGACTGCGCGGCGAGGCCGAGCAGCTGCGCTCCGATGCGGTCGCCGAGGGCGAGCGGATCCGGGGCGAAGCCCGCCGCGAGGCGGTCCAGCTGCTGGAGGAGGGCGCCCGCAAGGCGGAGGAGCTGCTGACCGAGGCGCGCTCCGACGCCGACGAGCTGCGCACCAAGGCGAACGGCGAGGGCGAGCGCATCCGCGCCGAGGCCACCGAGCGCGCCGCCGCCCTGCGCAAGCAGGCCGACGAGACGCTGGAGCGCACCCGCGCCGAGGCTGAGAAGCTGCGGGCCGAGGCCGAGGAGCAGGCACAGGCCACCACCACCGAGGCCGAGCGGGCCGCGGCCACCCTGCGCGAGGAGACCGAGCGCGCGGTCGCCGCCCGGCAGGCCGAGGCCGCCGACGAGCTGGAGCGGCTGCACACCGAGGCCGAGTCCCGGCTCGCCGCCGCCGAGGAAGCCCTCGGTGAGGCCCGTACGGAGGCGGAGCGCATCCGCCGGGAGACGGTCGAGGAGACCGAGCGGCAGCGCACCGAGACCGCCGAGCGGGTCCGCACGCTGACCGAGCAGGCCGAGGCGGAGGCCGAGCGGCTGCGGGACGAGGCCGCGGCGGACGCCTCGCAGTCGCGGGCCGAGGCCGAGAGCGTGGCCGTGCGGCTGCGGAGCGAGGCCGCCGCCGAGGCCGAGCGGCTGAGGACCGAGGCGCAGGAGACCGCCGACCGGGTGCGCGCGGAGGCGGCGGCCGCCGCCGACCGGGTCGGTGCCGAGGCGGCCGAGGCGCTGGAGGCCGCCCAGGAGGAGGCCACGCGCCGCCGCCGGGAGGCCGAGGAGATCCTCGGCGCGGCCCGTACGGAGGCCGGGCAGGAGCGCGAGCGGGCCCGCGAGCAGAGCGAGGAGCTGCTGGCCTCCGCCCGCAAGCGGGTGGAGGAGGCGCAGGCCGAGGCGCAGCGGCTGGTCGAGGAGGCGGACGCGCGGGCGACCGAGCTGGTCGCGGCGGCCGAGCAGACCGCCCAGCAGGTGCGGGACTCCGTGGCCGGGCTCCAGGAGCAGGCCGAGGAGGAGATCGCCGGGCTGCGCTCGACCGCCGAGCATGTCGCGGAGCGCACCCGTACGGAGGCGCAGGAGGAGGCGGACCGGGTCCGCGCCGACGCGCACGCCGAGCGGGACCGGGCATCCGAGGACGCGAGCCGCATCCGCCAGGAGGCGGGCGCGGCGGCGGACCGGGTCCGGCGGGAGGCCCACGAGGAGGCCGAGGCGGCCAAGGCGCTGGCCGAGCGCACGGTCTCCGAGGCGATCGCGGAGTCCGAGCGGCTGCGCGCGGACACCTCCGAGTACAGCCAGCGGGTGCGTACGGAGGCGTCCGACGCCCTGGCGTCGGCGGAGCAGGACGCGTCGAAGGCGCGGGCCGAGGCCCGGCAGGACGCCAACCGGATCCGTTCGGAGGCGGCGGCCCAGTCGGACCGGCTCATCGGGGAGGCGACGACCGAGAGCGAGCGCATCCGCACCGAGGCCGCCCAGTCGTCCGAGCAGCTCGTCGTGGAGGCCACCACCGAGGCCAACCGGCGCCGCAAGGACGCGAACGACCAGGCCGACCGGCTGCTGGCCGAGGCGGGCGAGGAGGCCGAGCGGCTGCGCACGGAGGCGGCCGAGCACCTCGGCTCCGCGCAGGAGCACGCCGCCCGCACCCGCGAGGAGGCCGAGCAGCTGCGCGCCGAGGCGGAGTCGGCGGCCGAGGAGCTGCGCTCGCAGGCCCGCCAGGAGGCGGACCGGCTGCTGGACGAGGCGCGCGAGGCGGCGGCCAAGCGCCGGGCGGACGCGGCCGAGCAGGCGGACCAGCTCATCAACAAGGCCCGGGAGGAGGCGCTGCGTACGGCCACCGAGGCGGAGACGCAGGCCGACACCATGGTCGGCGCGGCGCGCAAGGAGGCCCAGCGGATCACCTCCGAGGCGACCGTCGAGGGCAACTCCCTGGTGGAGCGGGCCCGGACGGACGCCGACGAGCTGCTGGTGGGCGCCCGGCGCGACGCGACCCAGATCCGGGAGCGGGCCGAGGCTCAGCGGGCCCGGCTGGAGAGCGAGATCGAGGAGCTGCACGAGCGGGCCCGCCGGGAGACGTCCGAGCAGATGAAGACCGCCGGTGAGCGGGTCGACCATCTGATGAAGGCGGCGACCGAACAGCGCGACGAGGCCGAGGCGAAGGCCAAGGAGCTGCTGGCGGAGGCCAATTCGGAGGCGAGCAAGGTCCGGATCGCCGCGGTGAAACGGGCCGAGTCGCTGCTGAAGGAGGCCGAGACCAAGAAGGCCGAGCTGGTCCGCGAGGCGGAGAAGCTGCGGGCCGAAGCCGCGGCCGAGGCGGAGAAGACGGTCGCCGAGGGCAAACGCGAGCTGGACGTCCTGGTGCGCAGGCGCGAGGACATCAATACGGAGATCTCCCGTGTCCAGGATGTGCTGGAGGCGTTGGAGTCTTTCGAGACCCCCGGCGGGGGCGGCAAATCCACCGGCGGATCGGCGGGCGGCAAGGCTCCCGCGACGGCGGGCACGCGATCGGGGGGCAAGTCCTCGGAGAGGTAGGCGGCGGCGGTCGTACGGGGGAGGTCCGGCGGCGTCCGGCGGAACGCGGTGGAGACGTACGGGGGAGCGCACGGCGCACAGCAGACTTACGGGGGAGAAACAGAGGATGTCCGGCAGGGAGCAGGCGTTCGGGGGCGCGTGCTTCGTCATGGACATTCAACCCTTTGAGTGGCAAGCACTCTGGGGGTCAGCCACTCAAAAGGGGTGTCATTCTCCAGATCAAACCGGCATCTGCACGCTGACACGCCGCTATGGCCCCTAGGATTCCCCTATCACCTCACCGGTCTCATTCGACAGGAACCCCATGAGTGACCCTTCCTCCCCCTTCGGCTTCGAGCTCGTGCGACGTGGTTACGACCGCGGTCAGGTGGACGACCGCATTACCAAGCTCGTCGCCGACCGTGACAGCGCTCTGGCCCGCATCACGTCTCTGGAAAAGCGCATCGAGGAACTGCACCTCGAGACGCAGAACGCCCAGGCCCAGGTGAACGACGCCGAGCCGTCGTACGCCGGGCTCGGTGCCCGTGTCGAGAAGATCCTCCGCCTCGCCGAGGAGGAGGCCAAGGACCTGCGTGAGGAGGCCCGTCGGGCCGCCGAGCAGCACCGGGAGCTGGCCGAGTCGGCCGCGCAGCAGGTGCGCAACGACGCCGAGTCGTTCGCCGCCGAGCGCAAGGCGAAGGCCGAGGACGAAGGCGTCCGGATCGTCGAGAAGGCCCAGGGCGAGGCGAACACGCTCCGCGCCGACGCCCAGAAGGACGCCCAGCAGAAGCGCGAGGAGGCCGACGCCCTCTTCGAGGAGACCCGCGCCAAGGCCGCGCAGGCCGCCGCCGACTTCGAGACGAACCTCGCCAAGCGGCGCGAGCAGTCGGAGCGCGACCTCGCGTCCCGTCAGGCCAAGGCCGAGAAGCGCCTCGCGGAGATCGAGCACCGCGCCGAGCAGCTCCGCCTGGAGGCCGAGAAGCTCCGCACGGACGCCGAGCGCCGGGCCCGCCAGACGGTGGAGACCGCGCAGCGCCAGGCCGAGGACATCGTGGCCGACGCCAACGCCAAGGCCGACCGGATCCGCAGCGAGTCGGAGCGCGAGCTGGCGGCGCTCACCAACCGCCGCGACTCCATCAACGCGCAGCTGACCAACGTCCGCGAGATGCTGGCCACGCTGACCGGTGCCGCGGTGGCCGCCGCCGGCTCCCCGGTGGACGACGAGCCCGCCCAGCGCGGTGTTCCGGCCCAGCAGACCCGCTGACCTCCCCCCAGCGGTTTCTTCCGTGCGCCCGGCTCCCCCCTTTGTGGGTGGCGCCGGGCGCGCGGGCGTTCTAGCGTGTGCGCATGATCGAGCTTGAGGGACTGACCAAACGATTCGGCAGTAAAGTTGCCGTCGACCATCTGACATTCCAGGTCAGACCAGGCGTGGTGACTGGTTTTCTGGGGCCGAACGGGGCCGGCAAGTCCACCACGATGCGGATGATGCTCGATCTGGACAACCCGACCAGCGGTACGGTCCGCATCGACGGCAAGCACTACAACGAGTTGCAGGAACCGCTGAAGTACATCGGGGCGTTGCTGGACGCCAAGTCGATGCACGGCGGCCGCAGCGCGTACAACAACCTGCTCTGTCTGGCGCAGAGCAACCGCATCCCGCGCAGCCGGGTGGACGAGGTGCTCGACACCGTCGGTCTGAGCGCGGTCGCGAAGAAGAAGTCCAAGGGCTTCTCCCTCGGCATGGGCCAGCGCCTGGGGATCGCCTCGGCCCTGCTGGGCGACCCCGAGATCCTGATGTTCGACGAACCGGTCAACGGCCTGGACCCCGAGGGCATCCACTGGATCCGCAACCTGATGAAGGCGCTCGCCGCCGAGGGCCGGACCATCTTCGTCTCCTCGCACCTGATGAGCGAAATGGCTCTGACCGCCGACCACTTGATCGTGATCGGCCAGGGCAGGCTGCTCGCGGACACCTCGATGGCCGACTTCATCCACCAGAACTCCCGCAGTTACGTACGGCTGCGCTCGCCGCAGCAGGAGCGGCTGAAGGACGTACTCCACCAGGAGGGCTTCACCGCCGTCGAGGCGGAGGGCGGGGTGCTGGAGATCGACGGCGCCACCACCGAGGCGCTCGGTGAGCTGGCCGCCCGCCACCAGGTGGTGCTGCACGAGCTGAGCGCGCAGCGGGCCTCACTGGAGGAGGCGTTCATGCAGATGACCGCCGGTTCCGTGGAGTACCACGCGCACTCCGGACCGGGCGGGGCGTTGCCTCCGCCGGGATCCGCGGCCGTTGGAGCGGTCGGGGCCGCCGGAGCGGTCGGGGCGGGCTGGGGCGAGGGCTGGAACAAGCCGGGCTCCGCCGATTCCGGACCCACCACAGGCACCGAAGGCACCACCGGCAGCACGAACGAGGGGGCCTGACGACCATGGCTTCGGTACCCGCAGTCCTCAACTCCGAGTGGACCAAGATCCGCACGGTCTCCTCCACCACCTGGACGCTCATCTGCGCGTTCGCCGTCACCGTCGCCATGGGCGCGGCCCTGTGCGCCCTGCTGAACGCGACCTTCAGCGACCTCTCGGAGGCCGAGCAGGTCACCTTCGACCCGACGTTGGTCAGCTTCTCCGGGACGGTTCTCGGCCAGCTCGCCATGGTCGTGTTCGGGGTGCTCGTGGTCGGCACGGAGTACAGCTCCGGCATGATCCGGACCTCGCTGGCGGCCGTGCCGCAGCGCGGCACGCTCCTCTTCAGCAAGATCACCGTGGCCGGTGCGCTGGCGCTCGTGGTCGGCCTGCTCACGAGCTTCGTCTCGTTCTTCCTCGGCCAGGCGCTGCTGGGCGACCGGGGCACCACCCTCGGCGAGGAGAACGTCCTGCGCGCGGTGGTCGGCGCCGGGCTCTACATGGGGCTGATCGCGATCTTCTCCATGGGCGTCGCGGCGATGCTGCGCAGCTCCATGCTGTCGCTCGGCATCCTCATGCCGTTCTTCTTCCTGGTCTCGCAGATCCTGATCGCGGTGCCGTACGCGAAGGATGTCGCCCGGTACTTCCCCGACCAGGCCGGGTCGAAGATCATGCAGGTCGTCCCGGGCGCGCTCGACACCGATGCGGGGCCGTACGGGCCCTGGGCCGGGCTCGGGATCATGGTCGCCTGGGTGGCGGCCTCGGTGCTCGGCGGCTACCTGGTCATGAAGAACCGGGACGCGTAGGACCGCCGCGCAGCTCTCCGGCAGGCACACGAGCGGCCCGTCACGCACGACGCGTGGCGGGCCGTTCCGGCTGAGGGTCCGCGCGAGGCGTGACCGGTCGCTCGCAGCGTGTGCGGAACTTGGCCGGAACCGTCAAGCCCTGGTTATCCTCCTAACTCTTACGGGGGGTGTGCGGCCAGGCGGCCCCAGCCCCGACCACAGAGTGAGTCGATGGGGCTGGAGCATGATCGAGGCAGTCGGCCTGACCAAGCGCTACGGCGCGAAGACGGCCGTGGACGACCTTTCCTTCCAGGTGCGACCGGGGTTGGTCACCGGCTTCCTCGGCCCCAACGGGTCGGGCAAATCCACCACCATGCGCATGATCCTCGGCCTGGACCGCCCGACGGCCGGCCGCGTCACGATCGGCGGTCACCCCTACCGCAGCCTGCCGAACGCGCCCCGCCAGGTGGGCGCCCTGCTGGACGCCAAGGCCGTGCACGGCGGGCGGACCGCCCGCACCCATCTGCTCTCGCTGGCCCAGCTGGCCGGCATTCCGGCCCGGCGGGTCGACGAGGTCCTGGGGGTGGTCGGCCTCCAGGACGTCGCCAAGCGCCGCTCCAGCGGCTTCTCGCTCGGCATGGGGCAGCGGCTCGGCATCGCCGCCGCGCTGCTCGGCGACCCCCAGGTGCTGCTCTTCGACGAGCCGGTCAACGGGCTGGACCCCGAGGGCATCCACTGGGTCCGCAACCTGATGAAGACGCTGGCCGCCGAGGGACGTACGGTCTTCGTCTCCTCCCACCTGATGAGCGAGATGGCCCTCACCGCCGACCATCTGATCGTGATCGGGCGCGGCCGGCTGCTCTCCGACATGAGCGTCACCGACTTCATCTCGGCCAATTCCGCCGACTTCGCCCGGGTCCGGGTCCCCGAGAACGCCTCCGAGGAGCGCGAGAAGCTCACGTCCTCGCTGATCGAGGCGGGCGGCAGCGTGCTCCCCGAGCCGGACGGCGCCCTGCGCGTCACCGGCCTTCCGCTCCCGAGGATCAGCGACCTGGCGCACACCGCCGACGTACGGCTCTGGGAGCTGTCACCGCACCGGGCCTCGCTGGAGGAGGCGTACATGCGCATGACCCAGGGAGTGGTGGACTACCGGTCGACGGACGACGCCAAGGCCGGACTCGTGGAACTGCCGAAGGCTCCGTACGGGACCCACGGCGACCCCGCAGCCGGTCCTTACGGGGCCGAGCCCGGCTACGGGCGCCCCGAGCCCGCGCAGGCGCCCCAGCAGAACTGGTACGCCCCGCCGCCGCCCGGCGGGAATCCGTACGCGAAGCCCGCGACCGCCCCCGACCCCTCCCCGGCCGGGGAGCAGACCAGCGAGGACCCCCGATGACACCGCCGGCCGCCCCGCAGGCCCACGAGCACCCGCAGCCGGAGCTGCCGCCCGGAGTGCTGGGGTACTACGAGTCGCCCATCCCGATCCGCCGCGCCACGCTCGGCGACGCGATCGCGTCGGAGTGGACGAAGATCCGTTCCGTCCGCTCCACGATGTGGACCCTGGGCGTGATGATCGTGCTGATGGTGGCGATCGGGCTGATGTCCGCGCTTCTGGTCACCACCGCCGACAGCGATCTGGGCGGCGTGCCGGTCGTGAGCCTCGGCTTCTTCGGGGTGCTGCTGGGCTCGATCTGTGTGATCACCCTCGGCGTGCTGACCATCGGCTCCGAGTACAGCACCGGCATGATCCGTACGACGCTGACGGCCTGCCCCAGCCGGGCCCGGGTGCTGACGGCGAAGGCGATCGTCTTCTCCCTGCTCACCTTCGTCATCACCACCGTGACGGCCACCGTCGTCGCCGCGTGCCAGACGGTGATCCTGGGCGGCGGCGTCGACCCCGGGGAGGTGTGGCTGCGCGTCACCGTGGGGGTCGGGCTCTACCTCGCGGGGCTCGGCCTGGTGTCGCTGGCGGTCGGCGCGATCATCCGGCACTCGGCGGGCGCGATCACGGTCATGATCGCCGTGGTGCTGCTGCCGCTGGTCCTCGCGCTGTTCATGTTCGCCGACAGCCTGCGCGGACTGCAGCGCTTCTTCTTCGAGTACTCGATCCCCAACCAGCTCGCCGGGGTGTACGGCACGGGGGTCACCGAGACCGGGCCCTCGGGCTGGGAGCCGCTGCTGGTGATGCTGGGCTTGGCCGCCGTGGCCATGGCCTGCGCCTATCTGGTGCTGGACCGGCGGGACGTGTGAGGCGGCACGGCGTGTGACCCGGGACGACGTCTGACCCGGCGCGACGTGCGATCCGGGACGCCGTGGGACCTCGGCGCGGCATCCGAGCCGCCGTGCCGCCGCCGCCCGTCGCTCAGTGGCGGGGGGCGTTCCTGGACCGCTGCACCCGGGTGGTGCGGCGGTCCTTCGCGTTCCAGCAGGCCTTGTGCCAGTGCCTGCGGTCGTCGATGCCGCCGTACTCGGACCAGGCGACCAGGTGCGGGACCCCGGAGGGGATCTCCTGGTCGCAGCCGGGGCAGCGGTACCGCTTGCCCTGGGCGCTCGCGCCGCTCACCGGGCGCACCGACCACTCCTCGCCCTGCCAGCTCTCGGTCGCCCCTCCCCCGCCGTACCGTCCCGGCGCCGTACCGGGATGTTCGTCGGGACGGTCGCCGCCACGGGGGCGGTTGCGGCGCGGGGACACGGGACACCTCACGGGGGCGGTTCGGGCACGGTGCGCTCCCAGCCTAGAGGCTGCCGCCGGGGCCGTGGGGCGGGTGGGGAGGGGGCGCGCGACCGGGTGCGGCCGGGCACGATCGGGGCACGGGAGTGAGTTAGCGGAAAATCGCAACAACTTCGGGCCGGACCGTGCCTTTGGCACGTGTCAGACGTTGTTGCCAGTGGGGGAGACACGCGTCGGCCGCGAGGAGGCAACACGCGATGCGCATCGGAACGTTCGTTCTGGCAGCTCAGTTCCCGGGTCAGGGGCCGGGCGAGGCCCTGCACCGGGCCGTCCGGTCCGCCGAGGCGGCGGAGGAGTCCGGACTCGACTCGGTCTGGCTGGCCGAGCACCACTTCGTGCCGTACGGGGTCTGCCCGTCGGCCACCACGCTGGCCGCGCTGCTGCTCGGCCGCACGCGCCGGATCCGGGTCGGCACGGCGGTCAGCGTGCTGCCCAACCACCACCCCGTCGCCCTCGCCGAGCAGGCCGCGCTGCTCCATCTGACCAGCGGCGGACGGTTCTCGCTGGGGGTGGGCCGCGGCGGGCCATGGGTGGACCTGGAGGTCTTCGGGGGCGGTCTCGGCGCGTACGAGAACGGCTTCCCCGAGTCGCTGGGGCTGCTGCTCGACTGGCTGCGGAAGCCGCGGGTCGCGGGGCGCGGGGAGCGGTTCGGCTTCCGCGAGGTGGCGGTGGTGCCGCGGGCGGACGAGCTGCTGGCCGACGGTTCGGCGCGGGGGCCCGAGGTGATCGTGGCGTGCACCTCGCCGAAGACGGTGCGGCTGGCGGCGGGCCGGGGGCTGCCGATGCTGCTGGGCATGCACTGCGGGGACGAGGAGAAGGCGGAGATGGTCGCCCTGTGGCGGACGGCGGCCCGGGAGGCCGGTCAGCCGCCGGAGGTGGTCGAGGGGGCCGCACACGTGTCCGCCGGAGTGGCCCAGATCGAGGACGGGCCGGGGGCGGCGACGGAGACGCTGGTCAAGACGATGCCCGGCTGGCTGCGCCAGGGACTGGACGCCCATGTCACGGTGGACGGCCGGCACCGGGTGATGCGGGACCCCGTCGCGTACACGGAGCTGCTCTGCGGGCTGCATCCGGTGGGCCCGCCGCGCCTGGCCGCCGACCGGCTCGCGGCCACCGCCGAGCGGACGGGCATCACCCGCTTCGCGCTCCTGGTGGAGGGGTCGGGCGATCTCGCGGCGACCGAGGAGAACGTACGGCGCCTGGGCTCGGACGTGCTGCCGCTGCTCACCTGACCCGATGCGCCTGTGCATGCGAAAACGACCTCGCGCGGAACGTGGAGCATGGAAGCGTGGTGCGGTCGTGCGGGAGCTGCCGCCCCGGAGCCAGTTGCACCTCCCGCGGCCCGAAGCGGCAGCAGAAGCGTTCAGCAGTCCCGTAGTTCGGGCGACTGGTTGAGCAACTGGCCCCTCACCGAAGTGAACTTGGCCAGTCGGTCGTCGACCGAGGCGTCCAGCGGGAACACCGCGACGCGGTGGCAGTTCTGGAAGGCGATACGCACTCCGAAGTGCCGCTGGAGCGCGCCGCGTATCGCGTCACTCGCGAGCGCGCGCAGCAGCTGACCACGTGCCTGCTCGTCCGGCGGCGGCGTCTGGTTGTCGGCGAACTGACCGCCGTCGACCTTCAGCTGAGCCACCAGAGAGCTGATCATCTCCCACGCGAAAGGCAGGGAGGTCCGGACGCAGTCGACGAAGTCGGCTTCGTCGACCTCGCCTCGCTCGGCCTGTTCCAACAGCGCCGGTGAGACGTCGAGCGACATGGGTTCTCCTCTCGCGACCCCGGACGGTGACCGGGGCCTTACGGGCAGGGAAGAAGGGCGACGACGCAGCGTGCACGGGCGGCGACCTCCTGCATCCACGGTAAGCGTGCGGTGGGGGCCGCACCAGGAGATTGGGAACACAACCGGCCACCAACGAAGGTGCGCAAAGAGGGGCAAGCCCACTGCGCCCCTCCCGGTGAGGAGCGAGTGACAGGGGTGGACGGGTGGGGAAATCGCGTCGGGGCCCCGTCGTCGAGTAGCGTTGCCGACCATGCGTCTTGTCATCGCCCGTTGCTCCGTCGACTACGCGGGTCGGCTCACAGCCCATCTGCCCTCCGCCCCCCGTCTGATCCTGGTGAAGGCGGACGGCAGTGTCTCGATCCACGCCGACGACCGGGCGTACAAACCGCTCAACTGGATGTCCCCGCCGTGCACCCTGAAGGAGGGCGCCGGAGACGAGGCCGGCGTCTGGACGGTGGTGAACAAGGCGGGCGAAAAACTGATCATCACGATGGAGGAGATCCTCCACGACTCCTCGTACGAGCTGGGCGTCGACCCGGGGCTCATCAAGGACGGCGTGGAGGCCCACCTCCAGGAGCTGCTCGCCGACCGGATCGAGATCCTCGGCGAGGGCCACACCCTGATCCGCCGTGAGTACCCCACCGCCATCGGCCCGGTGGACATCCTCTGCCGCGACGCGAACGGCGGCACGGTGGCCGTGGAGCTGAAGCGGCGCGGGGACATCGACGGGGTGGAGCAGCTGACCCGCTATCTGGAGCTGCTCAACCGCGACCCGCACCTCGCGCCGGTGAAGGGCGTCTTCGCGGCCCAGGAGATCAAGCCCCAGGCGCGGGTACTGGCGACCGACCGGGGCATCGGCTGCCTGGTGCTCGACTACGACGCGATGCGCGGCATCGAGGACGACAAGCTGCGCCTGTTCTGACCCTTCCGACGTACGTACGGAGCCGGGTGCCCCCTCCTCAGCGGGGGCACCCGGCTTCCGTGTGTCAGGCCGCCACCTCGGTGGGGTCGGTGCCGTCCTCGGCCGGGGGCTCGCTGCTCGCGGTGGCACTGGCGCTCGCACTGGCCGATTCGGCGGGGCCGCTGGCGGAGGTGGAGGTGCTCGGCGGCTCCGGGGTCTCCGTGGGGGTCTCCGTCGGGGTCGGCTCCGGCTCCGACGCGGACTCGCTGGGCGTCGGGCTCGGGCCGGTCGTCCTGGAGGGCGAGGGCCCGGGCGAGGTCCTGGTCGGGCTGGGCGTCCCCGATGTGCTGCTCGGCCCGCCCGTCGGATCGTCCGTACCCGGCGGTGTGGCGTCCGGCGACGACGGGCCCGGGGAGGGCGAGCCGGAGGCGCTGGGGGCGGCCGGTTCCGAGGCGCTCGGGGTGGCGGAGGTCCCGCTGCCCGGGGTCCCGCCGGTCGGTACGGGAACGTCACCCGGCTCGTCGGCAGGGAACCCGTCGTCGGGGGTGGACGCGGGGGACGACTGCTCGGTGGTGACGTTGCGGCTGCCCGGCTCCTCGGGGTCGCCCGCGGTGAGGCCGAGGGTGACGACGGTGCCGAGCACGGCGACCAGCAGTGCGCCCGCGCCCGCGGCGGCCAGGTTGCGCCGGGCGCCGCCCAGGAGCACCCGCCCGCCGCCCTTCCCCGGTGCGGCCTCGGGGAGCGGGGCCACCACGGTCGGGGCCTCCTCCCTCGGATGCCGGGCGAGGAACTGCGGGGGCGGGTACGCGGCCGGCGGCGTGGCGGACCCAGGCTCCTGCCGCACGGCGGGCACCTCGTCGCCCGGCCGGGGCCGACCCGGGGGGACGAGCCCGCCGGAGCGGTCCGCGACCAGGGCGAGGGCACGGCGCCCGGCGACCGCACCGGACTTGTCGGCGAGCGCGCCGCGCATGGAGATCGACGTCTCCAGCTCCGTACGGGCCCGGTCGAGGTTGCCGGTGCAGAGCGCGAGGACGCCCAACTCATGGTGGAAGTAGGCTTCTTCGGCCACCTCACCGGCGATCCTGGCGGCTTCCTGGCCCACCCGGAGCGCCTTCTCCCAGGCGCCCCAGCTCAGCCCGGCGGCGAGGGCGGGAGCGGCGCTGCGGGCCAGCAGGACGGCCGCGCTGGCCCGCCCGGCCTCACCGTCGGGGACCAGGCGGCTCATCGCGGCGACGATCGCGTCGGACTCGGCGGCGGCCCGCTGCGGAGTGACCGAGGGGTGGGAGACCCACCAGGCGTAGTGCTGGGCGGCCGTCAGGGCGCGGGCAGCGGCCTCCTCCGCGTATCCGCCCGCCTCCAGCTGGGCCAGGACACCGGCGGCGAGCCGGTAGCGGGGGCCGGCCGGGGAGAGCAGTCCGCAGTTGGCCAGCTCCCCCAGCGCGGCGTCCGCGTGGGTGTCGCCCACGAGCGCCGGCAGATGGGCCTGGTGGGGTACCTCGCCGCCGAGCGCGACGGTGAAGCGCAGGGTCTCGCGGGCGGCCTCGCTGAGTCGGGAGGCGAGCAGGACGGCGGGCGCGGCCCCTTCACCCAGACTCGGGAGCGGCACGTCGAGGGTCTCGGGGGTGGGCGCTTCGGGGGCCGGGGGCGCGTCGTCCCGGCGTGGCTCGAAGTAGTCGTACTCGTCGAAGGCGGTGGGGTCGGTGTTGAGCCGGTCGCGCTGGCGCAGCAGCGACCCGGCCTGGACGAAGCGGAGGGGCAGCCCCTCGGACTCGAACCAGAGGTCGCCCGCCCAGTTCCTCTCGTCCTCGGTGAGGGGGCGCTCGACGACCTTGGCCAGCAGCTCCAACGAGGCGGAGCGGCCGAGGCCGGCGAGAAGGACCTCCTCCAGGTGGGCTTCGATGCCGGGGGCGGGGAGGTCGGGGGCGGTGCCGAGGAGGAAGGCGCACTCGGGGGTGGCTTCCAGGAGTTCGTCGAGGGCTGCCCCGCCGATCTCCAGGTCGTCGATGACGACGACGGCGCCGATCGAGCGGACGAGGGTGAGCAGTTCCTCGGGGTCCGGGCGGTGGAGCGGGGCGTGGTGGACCGCGTCGAAGAGGCCGTACAGCAGGTCGGTGGCGGTGCGCCGGTGGCCGTTGAGGCGGACGACGCCGTCGGGGGCCAGGCCGGCGCAGTCGGCGGCGACAGCGTCGAGCAGCGCGGTGCGGCCGGATCCGGCCTGGCCGGTGAGGCGGACGCTGCGGCCGCGGGCGAGCAGGCCGACGAGGCGCTCGCGCTCCTCCTGGCGTTCCAGCAGGGGGAGCTGGGCTGCGGGCGGGCCCGCCGGGACGGGGGGTGCGCCGGCGCGTTCGTGGTCGGCGCGCTCGGCGGGGGTGCGGCGGGCGGGCGGCTCGGGCTCCGCGCCGGGCGGGACGGCCTCGACCTCGCTGCCGTCGACGGGGTTGACCGTCAGCAGGAGGTCGCCGGCCGTCAGCCGGACCACGCGGGCCTGCTGCGGTGCGGGCTGGCCGAAGTCGGCGGCGCCGGCCTCGCGGGACGGCCTGCGAGGGCCCTCGGAGCGGTCGGAGTCGTCGGCGTTCTGCCCGTACTCTTCCGGCCCCTGGTGTGTCGGGTCCATCAACAAGTCCCCCAGACGCGTCGCGCTCGGTTCTGCCCCTCCGGCCTCGCACGCCCCGCTGTCGCTTCCGGTCCGGTGTCTGCCACGGGTGGGTGTCATGGGGCAGACGGCCGAACCCTAGACCTTCGCACAGTATCCACGCACGGGCGGGGTGCCGGGCCGTCCGGGACGTCACATTCCGGTGAGGATTGCACGTCTTCTGCCCTCTCGGCCCGTCCGTACTCCGCTGCGCGGCGGACGCGGCCCGTGAAGAGGCCCGGTCGCGGCACGTACGCGGCTCGGGCGCGACGCGGCGGCGGCTCGGGCACGACTGCGGGACAGCCCTCAGAGCCGCGCGGATGCGGCTCAGACGCGCGGCAGCGATTCGGCGGCGATCCCGCCCTCGATCGCCAGGATGCGGTGCAGCCGGGTGGCCACCAGGAGCCGCTGCATCTGCGGCGGGACACCGCGCAGCACGAGCCGGCGTCCGGCCCGGCCGGCCCTGCGGTGGGCCCCCATGATGACGCCGAGTCCGGTGGCGTCCCAGGAATTCAGCTCGGTCAGGTCCAGCACCAGATCGCCGACTCCGTCGTCGACGGCCGAGTGGAGGACCGTACGGGCGTCCGCCGCGCTTCGGACGTCGAGGCGGCCCCCGACGACCAGCTCGGCGTGGTCGCCCCTGATATGCATATGCGCTCCCCTGCGGTTGCTCCGTAGCGAGGTCCGTCTGTCTGCTTCTTCTCTTCCACAACTGACTGCCGCGGCGACAGGGAAGTTGCCGTATGTAAGCGAACCGATACCGAATTCACTCGGTGGAGTGACGTCGGTTCGCCGGAGACCGGGCCCGGCCGGGTACACTCCCCGGCTTCCCCGCCCCGGCGGCGGTGGGCCTGCGGGGCGGGGAGAGCCGGTGGGGCGCGGCCGGGATCAGTACGTGTAGAAGCCCTGCCCGCTCTTGCGGCCGATGTCACCCGCGTCGACCATCCGGCGCATCAGCTCGGGGGCGGCGAACTTCTCGTCCTGGGACTCGGTGTAGATGTTGCCGGTGGCGTGGAGCAGGATGTCGACGCCGGTCAGGTCGGCCGTGGCGAGCGGGCCCATGGCGTGGCCGAAGCCGAGCTTGCAGGCGGTGTCGATGTCCTCGGCCGTGGCGACGCCCGACTCGTAGAGCTTGGCCGCCTCGACGACGAGCGCCGAGATGAGGCGGGTGGTGACGAAGCCCGCCACATCGCGGTTGACGACGATGCAGGTCTTGCCGACCGACTCCGCGAACTCCCTGGCGGTGGCGAGGGTTTCGTCGCTGGTCTTGTAGCCGCGGACCAGCTCGCAGAGCTGCATCATCGGGACCGGCGAGAAGAAGTGCACGCCGACGACGCGCTCCGGACGCTCCGTCACGGCCGCGATCTTGGTGATCGGGATGGCGGAGGTGTTCGAGGCGAGCACGGTGCTCTCCCCGACGATCTTGTCGAGGGTGCGGAAGATCTCGTGCTTGACCTCCAGCTTCTCGAAGACGGCCTCCACGACCACGTCCACGTCCGCCACGGCATCGAGGTCGGTGGTCGTGGTGATGCGGGCGAGGGCGGCCTCGGCGTCGGACGCCTCCAGCTTCCCCTTGGCGACGAACTTGTCGTACGAGGCCTTGATGCCGTCCAGACCGCGGGTCAGCGCCGCGTCGGTGACGTCGCGCAGCACGACGTCCCAGCCCGCCTGGGCGGAGACCTGCGCGATCCCGGATCCCATGAGTCCGGCCCCGATGACGGCGAGCTTCCTGGCCACGTTCGCACCCCTTGTCCTTGGTCCGTGCCACATCCGCGCGCACGGCTTCTCGCGACGGTTCTTCCTATGCTCTCCGGCGGAGATTAGTACCCGCCGGGGGCCGTGGGGCCGTGAAGAGATGCGCGTCACGTCTCGAATGACGGACATCACACCGGGAGGCGTCATTGGGCTCCGCGCCACGCGTAGTTGGGGGCCGCGGCCTCACTACGCTGGCCCCATGGTCAATCTGACGCGCATCTACACCCGGACCGGCGACCAGGGCACCACGGCCCTCGGCGACATGAGCCGTACCGCCAAGACCGATCTGCGGATCGCGGCGTACGCGGACGCCAACGAGGCCAACGCGGTGATCGGGACCGCCATCGCGCTGGGGCAGCTCTCCGAGGACGTGGTGAAGGTCCTCGTACGGGTCCAGAACGACCTCTTCGACGTGGGCGCGGACCTGTCCACCCCCGTGGTCGAGGACCCGAAGTACCCGCCCCTGCGGGTGGAGCAGAGTTACGTGGACAAGCTGGAGGCGGACTGCGACCGCTTCCTGGAGGAGCTGGAGAAGCTGCGCAGCTTCATCCTTCCCGGGGGCACTCCGGGGGCCGCCCTGCTCCACCAGGCGTGCACGGTGGTCCGGCGCGCCGAGCGGTCGACGTGGGCGGCGCTGGAGGTGCACGGGGAGTCGATGAACGCGCTGACCGCCACGTACCTCAACCGTCTCTCCGACCTCCTGTTCATCCTGGCGCGGAGCGCGAACAAGGAGGTCGGGGACGTGCTGTGGGTGCCGGGCGGTGAGCGGTAGGGCACGGTCTAGAGGCGGTCGGCCGGCTCGCGTTCCACCGCGTCCGCGTCCCTGGGAGCCTGCTTCGGGAAGAACGTGTAGCTGCCGGCGATGATCAGGTTGATGCCGATCACCAGGCCCATCTTCTGCTGCCAGCTCTGGAGCGTACTGATGTCGCCGCCGGAGCCGACGTACCAGATCGCCGCCTGGAGCAGCCCCAGGGCGACCGCCGCGGCGAGGATCCAGCGGGCGGCGCTGCGCCACTCGTGGACGGCGCGGGCCCGGCCGTACTTCGGCGGCTTCACCGGCCGCGGGCCGCCGAACCAGCGGTGGGCGACCCAGGCGTCCACCTTCTTGACGGTGTGGTGGCCGAGGCCGACCGTGAAGCCGATGTAGACGGCGGCCAGTCCGTGCTTCCAGTCGGGCTCGGCGCCGCTCTTCAGGTCGATCGCCGTCACCACCAGCAGTACGACCTCCAGCAGCGGCTCGCAGAGCAGCACGGCGGCGCCGAGCTTCGGCTTCCGCGCGACGTACCGCAGGGCGAGTCCGGCGGCCAGCAGGACCCAGAACGCGACCTCGCAGGCCACGACCAGTAGGGCGATCACAGCTCTCTCCTCCCGTTTCCCTCCAGCCTTCCGTCCGGCGGCCCGGGAAGCGTCGTCGGCAGTGACGAAACGGGACTGCATCCTTCGATGTACCGCGGTGCGGTCGCGCCTCGCCGCACGACGGAAGACCCGGGGTCGGCGGTGCGTGTTGGATGGAGGGGTGCTCACCTCCCTCCGCCCCGACCGCGACGCGGTGGCCCTCGCCGTCTCCGGGCTGCTCGGGGGGCTGCTCCTGTGGCGACTGGGCCTCCACACCCAGGGGGGCCGCCCCTTCTCCGCGCCCTGGATCACCCTCGTACCGCTGTCCGTCATGGCCTCGGCCGAGCTGCTGCGCCGCGACGCCCCGCGCACGGCGCTGACGATCGGGGCGCTCGCGCTGGTCGCGGACCAGTTCACCCGGGGCAGCCTCGCCACCGTCCTGATGTTCACGGACGTCATGTACGCGGCCGTGCTGTACGGGACCCCGGCCGCCGCCCGCCGTCTCCCGGTGGCCACGCTCCTGGTCACCGTGGCGTCCACGATCGGGTTCCTGGCCTGGTTCCGGCGACCCGAGGCGCTGCTGATCGGCCTGGTCGTCGGACTGGTCACGTTCATCCCCGCCCTCACCGGGGTCAGTGTGCGCACCCATCGCACCGCCGCCGACACCGCCCGGCTGGCCGCCGCCCAGACCGCGCGGCTGGCCGAGATGGACCGGGTGCAGGCGGTGGTCGCCGAGCGGGCCCGGATGGCCCGGGAGCTGCACGACATGGTGGCCAACCACCTTTCGGCGGTGGCCATCCACTCCACGGCCGCCCTCTCCATCGACGACCCGGAGACCTCGCGGAGCGCCCTGAAGGTGATCCGGGAGAACAGCGTGGAGGGGTTGGCGGAGATGCGGCGGCTGATCGGGCTGCTGCGTGAGGGCGGGGAGGGCGGCGAGAGCGGGGACCCGGCCGCCGCGCCGACGCTGGCGTCGCTGGACGCGCTCGTCGAGCAGGCGAACGTCAACGGGGCGGTGGGCGGGCTGGTCTGCGTCCTGGAGGGCGGCCGGGCGGCGGAGGCCGGTCAGCTGCCGACGCCGGTCGAGCTGGCCGCGTACCGCATCGTGCAGGAGTCCCTCACCAACGCGCTCAAGCACGCGGCGCCCGGCCCGGTGACCGTGCGGCTGGGCCTCGCCGACGAGGTGCTGACGGTGGAGGTGACCAGCCGCTTCGGCAACCGTCCGGGGCCCACGGCGCCGGGTTCGGGGGCCGGTCTGGTCGGGATGCGGGAGCGGGTGGCGTTGCTGGGCGGGACCTTCGCGGCGGGGGCCGAACCGGACGACGCAGGGAAGAAGTTGTGGCGGGTCAGGGCGGAACTGCCCGTACGGGAAAGGGAGTCACGGGAATGACGATCCGGGTGCTGGTCGCGGAGGACCAGGCGGCGGTGCGGGCGGGACTGGTGCTGATCCTCTCCAGCGCCGCGGACATCGAGGTCGTCGGGGAGGCGGGGGACGGCGAGGCGGCGGTGCGGCTGGCGCGCGAGCTCCGGCCGGACCTGGTCCTGATGGACGTACAGATGCCGCGGCTGGACGGAGTGTCGGCGACCCGCCAGGTGGTGGCGGAGGAGCTGGCGGATGTCCTGGTGCTGACCACGTTCGATCTGGACGAGTACGTCTTCGGGGCGCTGCGGGCGGGGGCGTCGGGCTTCCTGCTGAAGAACACCGACGCCCGCGATCTGCTGGAGGCGGTACGGACGGTGGCGCGCGGCGAGGGGCTGATCGCCCCGGCCGTGACGCGGCGGTTGATCGCGGAGTTCGCCGGTGCCGGGCCCGTACGCCCGTCGGGGGCGGCCGATCCGGCGGTGCTGGACTCCCTGACCCGGCGGGAGCGGGAGGTGCTGGGGTGTCTCGGGGAGGGGCTGTCGAACGCGGAGATCGCGGCGGGGCTGGCGATGGCGGAGGCGACGGTGAAGACGCACGTCAGCCGATTGCTGGCCAAGCTGGGGCTGCGGAGCCGGGTCCAGGCGGCGGTGCTGGCGCAGGAGTTGGGAATCCGACCTCACCCCTGAACCGGGGCGCCGCCAGGGGTGGCCGCGGGCCGGATCCGGGTCCGGTTCCGCCCCGCGGCCGGCTTTCGATCTTTGGTCCAGACCTCTTGACGATTGGTCCAGACCTTCCTAATGTCACCGAACACACACTGCGGTGAGTACGAGAGCACCCGTACTCAGGGCGGCGCAGGGTTCGCAGTCCACGCCTTACCCCCGTTGCTGGACCTCACCCCAGGAGCACCGTTGAGTACTGAGACCCCCCAACGCCGATCCAGATTCCGATGGGCACCCACCCGCAGCGGCCGGTCCAAGGTCATCGCCGGCCTCACCGCGCTCGCCGTCCCGTTCGCCGCGATGGTCGGTCTGGCCTCCCCCGCGTCGGCCGCCACCTCGGCCACCGCCACGTACACCAAGAAGTCGGACTGGGGCAGCGGCTTCGAGGGCCAGTGGACGGTGAAGAACACCGGCACCACGGCTCTCTCCTCCTGGACCATCGAGTGGGACTACCCCACCGGGACCCGTGTCAACTCCGCCTGGGACGCCACCGTCACCAACTCCGGGAACCGCTGGACCGCCAAGAACCTCGGGTGGAACGGGTCCATCGCCCCGGGTGCCAGCGTCAGCTTCGGATTCAACGGCTCCGGCCCCGGCGCCCCCAGCGCGTGCAAGCTGAACGGCGCTTCCTGTGACGGCTCCACCATCCCCGGCGACAACCCGCCCTCGGCCCCCGGCACCCCCACCACCAGCGATGTCACCAACACCTCGGTGAAGCTCAGCTGGGCCGCGGCCACCGACGACAAGGGCGTCAAGAACTACGACGTCCTGCGCAACGGTGCCAAGATCGCCACGGTCACCGGCACCACGCACACCGACACCGGCCTGACCGCCGGTACGGACTACACCTACGCCGTCCAGGCCCGGGACACGATCGACCAGCTCGGCCCGGTCTCCGGCTCCGTCTCGGTGCGCACCACCGGAGGCGGCGGCGAGCAGCCGCCGCCCGGTGACAAGATCAACCTGGGCTACTTCACCAACTGGGGCGTCTACGGGCGCAACTACCACGTCAAGAACCTGGTGACGTCCGGCTCCGCGGCGAAGATCACGCACATCAACTACGCCTTCGGCAACGTGCAGAACGGCCGCTGCACCATCGGTGACGCCTACGCCGACTACGACAAGGCGTACACCGCCGACCAGTCCGTGGACGGCGTCGCCGACACCTGGGACCAGCCCCTGCGCGGCAACTTCAACCAGCTGCGCAAGCTGAAGGCCAAGTACCCGCACATCAAGGTCCTCTGGTCCTTCGGCGGCTGGACCTGGTCCGGCGGCTTCGGCCAGGCCGTGAAGAACCCCGCCGCCTTCGCCCAGTCCTGCTACGACCTGGTCGAGGACCCGCGCTGGGCCGACGTCTTCGACGGCATCGACCTGGACTGGGAGTACCCCAACGCCTGCGGTCTGACCTGTGACAACAGCGGCCCGGCCGCGATCAAGGTCATGGCCGACGCCATGCGGGCCAAGTTCGGTCCCAACAACCTGGTCACCGCCGCCATCACCGCGGACGCCTCGGCGGGCGGCAAGATCGACGCCGCGGACTACGCCGGCGCCGCCCAGTCGATGGACTGGTACAACGTGATGACGTACGACTTCTTCGGCGCCTGGGCGAACAAGGGCCCGACGGCCCCGCACTCGCCGCTGACCCCGTACACCGGCATCCCGCAGGAGGGCTTCACGACCGCCGAGGCGATCGCCAAGCTCAAGGCCAAGGGCGTCCCGGCCAAGAAGCTGCTCCTCGGCATCGGCTTCTACGGCCGCGGCTGGACCGGCGTCACCCAGTCCGCCCCCGGCGGCACCGCCACCGGCGCGGCGCAGGGCACGTACGAGTCGGGTATCGAGGACTACAAGGTCCTCAAGAACACCTGCCCGGCCACCGGCACCATCGCCGGTACGGCCTACGCCCACTGCGGCACCAACTGGTGGAGCTACGACACCCCGGCCACCATCGGCTCCAAGATGACCTGGGCGAAGAACCAGGGCTTGGGTGGCGCGTTCTTCTGGGAGTTCTCCGGCGACACCACCAACGGTGAACTGGTGAGCGCGATCAACAACGGTCTCAAGTAATCCCCACGCCGTAACGGCACGCACCACCCCCGGAAGACCGCCGGGGAGACGGGTCCGCCCCCCGTCTCCCCGGCTTTTCGCTGTGTACGTGGCGGCGTACGGATACGGGTACGGCGGGGGCTCTGCGGTCGGGTACGGCAGGGGCTCTGCGTGCAGGTCCGGGGGCGGCTCTGCGTACGGGTGACGGGTACGCGTGCGGCCCGGGTACGAGCGAGAGCCCGGCGCCCGCACACGTCGTCGGCGGCCCCGGTCCGAGGCCCGGCGCCCGCCGACGTACTCCGTGGGTGGTCCGTTCGCCGCTGGCCGCTCCCACGCGACGTTCACCCGCCCCCGGACTCCGTCCGGGGGACCCCCTTCCAGCGGGGCGGCTTCCTACGCGACGTTCACCCGCTGGCCGGGCGGTGCCGCCTCCAGCCAGGCGAGGAAGCCGGTCAGGGCGTCCTCGCTCATCGCCAGCTCCAGGCGGGTCCCCCGGTGGAGACAGCCGAGCACGACGGAGTCGGAGAGGAGCGCCAGCTCCTCCTCGCCCTCCGGGAGGCGGCGGGCGATCACCTCGATCGCAGAACGCTCCAGGCCCCGGCGGGGGCGAGGAGCGTAGGAGAAGACACGGAACCAGTCGACGCGGTCACCGCTGTAGCGGGCGACCCCGTAGACCCAGCCTTTGCCGGAGGGGTCCGGCTCCTCGGAGACGTCCCAGCGGAGGCTGCAGTCGAAGGTGCCTCCGGAGCGCTGGATCAACCGCCGGCGCAGACCGAAGACGAACAGACCCACCAGGACCAGCACGATGACGGATACGCCCACCCACAACGCGAGGACCATCTCCACCGACCTCCTCGCATCGTCGAGTAACGGGAAACGAACCGATTCGAACTGAACTGCACCTGCATCGCCTCAGCCGCGACACGGCTGGATTTCTCCAGCGCGGGCCGCGGCTGAGTAAGAACATCTGTCCGTGGGGTGCTAGCGCACCGCCACCGCGCGCAGACGGATCTCGGCGCGCCGCTCGGCGGCGGCGTCCGCGTCGGACTTCGCGCGCTCCAGCGCACGCTCGGCGCGCTGGACATCGATCTCGTCCGCCAACTCGACGATCTCGGCCAGCAGCGACAGCTTGTTGTCCGCGAACGAGATGAAACCACCGTGCACAGCGGCGATGACGGTGGCGCCTTCGCTCGTGCGGATCGTCACCGGGCCCGATTCCAGCACACCGAGAAGCGGCTGGTGACCGGGCATGATGCCGATGTCGCCGGACGTGGTGCGCGCGACGACCAGCGTGGCCTCGCCGGACCAGACGCTGCGGTCCGCGGCGACCAGCTCGACATGCAGCTCAGCAGCCAAGGGGACTCCTCGGGTCACCACCCGGCCGCCCGGCCGGGTGTCGGTTCAATTCTACGGGGCGTGGTGAGGGGGGCGGGACACACCCGCCCCCCTCGGTGAGCCGGGGGCTCAGGAGACGCCGAGCTCCTTGGCCTTCGCCTTGAGGTCGTCCAGGCCACCGCACATGAAGAACGCCTGCTCGGGGAAGTGGTCGTACTCACCGTCGCAGATCGCGTTGAACGCGGCGATCGACTCGTCGAGCGGCACGTCCGAACCGTCCAGGCCGGTGAACTGCTTGGCGGCGTGGGTGTTCTGCGACAGGAAGCGCTCGACGCGACGGGCACGGTGGACAACGAGCTTGTCCTCCTCGCCCAGCTCGTCGATACCGAGGATCGCGATGATGTCCTGGAGGTCCTTGTACTTCTGGAGGATCCCCTTGACGCGGCTGGCCGCGTTGTAGTGGTCCTGCGAGATGTAGCGCGGGTCCAGGATGCGGGACGTGGAGTCCAGCGGGTCCACGGCCGGGTAGATGCCCTTCTCCGAGATCGGACGGGAGAGTACCGTCGTCGCGTCGAGGTGGGCGAACGTGGTGGCCGGGGCCGGGTCGGTCAGGTCGTCCGCGGGGACGTAGATCGCCTGCATCGAGGTGATCGAGTGACCACGCGTCGAGGTGATGCGCTCCTGGAGCACACCCATCTCGTCGGCCAGCGTCGGCTGGTAACCCACCGCGGAGGGCATACGGCCGAGCAGCGTGGAGACCTCGGAACCGGCCTGCGTGAAGCGGAAGATGTTGTCGATGAAGAGCAGCACGTCCTGCTTCTGCACATCGCGGAAGTACTCCGCCATGGTCAGGGCGGACAGGGCCACGCGCAGACGCGTCCCCGGCGGCTCGTCCATCTGGCCGAAGACGAGCGCGGTCTTGTCCAGAACGCCCGAGTCGGTCATCTCGTCGATGAGGTCGTTGCCCTCACGGGTGCGCTCACCGACACCGGCGAACACCGACACACCGTCGTGCAGCTTCGCCACACGCATGATCATTTCCTGGATGAGGACCGTCTTGCCGACGCCCGCACCACCGAAGAGACCGATCTTCCCACCCTTGACGTACGGGGTGAGGAGGTCGACGACCTTCAGGCCGGTCTCGAACATCTCGGTCTTGGACTCGAGCTGGTCGAAGGCCGGGGCCTTGCGGTGGATCGGCCAGCGCTCGGTGATCTGCGCCTCGGCCTCGGGCTCGTTCAGGATCTGACCGAGGGTGTTGAACACCTTGCCCTTGGTGATGTCACCGACGGGGACGGTGATGCCCGCGCCCGTGTCGGTCACCGGGGCCTGGCGGACCAGGCCGTCGGTGGGCTGCATCGAGATCGCGCGGACCACGCCGTCGCCCAGGTGCTGGGCGACTTCGAGGGTCAGCGTCTTGCGGGCGCCGGCCTCGGCCGGGTCGTCCACCTCGACGTGAAGGGCGTTGTAGATCTCCGGCATCGCGTCGACGGGGAACTCCACGTCGACGACCGGGCCGATGACCCGGGCGACGCGGCCCGTGGCAGCGGCCGTCTCAACAGTGGTCGTCATTACTTGTCACTCCCCGCGGTCGCGTCGGCCAGAGCACTGGCACCGCCGACGATCTCGCTGATTTCCTGGGTGATTTCGGCCTGGCGGGCCGCGTTGGCAAGCCGGGAGAGGCTCTTGATGAGCTCCCCGGCGTTGTCGGTGGCCGACTTCATCGCGCGGCGGCGGGCGGCGTGCTCGGAAGCGGCCGCCTGCAGCAGTGCGTTGTAGATACGGCTCTCGACGTAGCGCGGCAGAAGGGCGTCCAGGACGTCCTCGGCCGACGGCTCGAACTCGAACAGCGGAAGGATCTCGCCCTTGCGGGTGGACTCCTCCGCGACCTCGTCGAGCGAAAGCGGCAGCATCCGGTTGTCGACCGCGTTCTGCGTCATCATCGACACGAATTCCGTGAAGACGATGTGCAGCTCGTCGACGCCGCCCTCGGCCGTGTCCTTCTGGATGGCCGCGATCAACGGGGCGGCGATGCGCTTGGCATCGGAGTACGCCGGGTTGTCGGTGAAGCCGGTCCAGGATTCCTCGACCTTGCGCTCGCGGAAGCCGTAGTACGCGACACCCTTGCGGCCGACGATGTACGTGTCGACCTCCTTGCCCTCGGAGGCAAGGCGCTCCCGCAGCCGCTCCGCCGCCTTGATGGCGTTGGAGGAGTAGCCGCCGGCCAGACCACGGTCGCTCGTGACGAGCAGGACCGCGGCACGGGTCGGCGTCTCGGCCTCGGTGGTGAGCGGGTGGTCGGCGTCGGAGCCGGCGGCCACCGCGGTCACCGCACGGGTGAGCTCGGTCGCGTACGGCATGGACGCCGACACCTTGCGCTGCGCCTTGACGATGCGCGAGGCGGCGATCATCTCCATCGCCTTGGTGATCTTCTTGGTCGCGGTGACGGCTTGGATGCGGCGCTTGTAAACGCGAAGCTGAGCGCCCATCGATCAGCCCTCGCCCAGGAGCTTGCCGTCCGAGGTCTCGAACTGCTGCTTGAAGGCGGCGATCGCGTCGGCGATCGACTGCAGCGTGTCGTCGGACATCTTGCCGCCCTCGGCGATGCTGGTCAGCAGGTCCTTGCGCTCGCGGCGCAGGAACTCCAGCAGCTCGGACTCGAAGCGGCGGATGTCCTCGACCGGGACGTCGTCCATCTTGCCCGTGGTGCCGGCCCAGACCGAGACGACCTGCTCCTCCATCGGGAACGGGGCGTACTGCGGCTGCTTCAGCAGCTCGACCATGCGCTTGCCGCGCTCCAGCGCCGCCTTGGAGGCCGCGTCCAGGTCGGAACCGAAGGCGGCGAACGCCTCCAGCTCGCGGTACTGGGCGAGGTCCACGCGGAGCCGGCCGGAGACCTGCTTCATGGCCTTGTGCTGGGCGGAGCCACCGACTCGGGAGACCGAGATACCGACGTTGAGCGCCGGACGCTGACCCGCGTTGAACAGGTCGGACTCCAGGAAGCACTGGCCGTCGGTGATGGAGATGACGTTGGTCGGGATGAACGCCGACACGTCGTTCGCCTTGGTCTCGACGATCGGGAGGCCCGTCATCGAACCGGCACCCATCTCGTCGGAGAGCTTGGCGCAGCGCTCCAGCAGACGCGAGTGCAGGTAGAAGACGTCACCCGGGTAGGCCTCGCGGCCCGGCGGGCGGCGCAGCAGCAGGGACACGGCGCGGTAGGCGTCGGCCTGCTTCGAGAGGTCGTCGAAGATGATCAGGACGTGCTTGCCCTGGTACATCCAGTGCTGGCCGATGGCCGAACCGGTGTACGGCGCCAGGTACTTGAAGCCGGCCGGGTCGGACGCCGGGGCGGCGACGATGGTCGTGTACTCCAGCGCACCGGCCTCTTCGAGCGCACCACGCACGGAGGCGATGGTGGAGCCCTTCTGACCGATGGCGACGTAGATGCAGCGCACCTGCTTGTTCACGTCGCCCGAGCGCCAGTTGTCGCGCTGGTTGATGATCGTGTCGACGGCCAGAGCGGTCTTACCCGTCTGACGGTCGCCGATGATCAGCTGACGCTGGCCGCGGCCGATCGGCACCATGGCGTCGACGGCCTTGTAGCCGGTCTGCATCGGCTCGTGCACCGACTTGCGGACCATGACGCCAGGGGCCTGCAGCTCGAGGGCGCGGCGGCTGTCGGTCTCGATCTCGCCGAGACCGTCGATCGGGTTGCCGAGCGGGTCGACGACGCGGCCGAGGTAACCCTCGCCGACGCCGACGGAGAGCACCTCACCGGTGCGCTGCACCGGCTGGCCCTCCTCGATGCCGCTGAACTCGCCGAGGACGATCGCACCGATCTCGCGCTCCTCGAGGTTGAGGGCGAGACCGAGGGTTCCGTCCTCGAACTTCAGCAGCTCGTTCGCCATGGCGGAGGGCAGGCCCTCCACCTTCGCGATGCCGTCGCCGGCAACGCTGACCGTACCGACCTCCTCGCGCGAGGCCGCGTCCGGCTGGTACGACTGGACAAAGTTCTCCAGTGCGTCCCGGATCTCCTCCGGCCGGATCGTGAGCTCCGCCATCTGGGTTCCCTGCTCTCCTTGTTGGGCCCGAAGTTTCTTAAGGGGGTCTGGGGGCCGACCCCCAGGAATCTTCTGCAGTTTCTGCACGGCCCAACCGGGCCGCTGGTCTTGCTTGTTCTCTTGCGCTGCGCTTGTCAGCCGGCCATGCGGCGGGTCGCCTCTTCGAGACGCTCCGCGACGGTGCCGTTGATGATCTCGTCACCGACGCGCACCGAGATCCCGCCGAGGACCGCGGGGTCCACGTCCAGGTTCAGGTGCATCTCGCGGCCGTACAGCTTCGCCAGGGCGGCGCCGAGGCGCTGCTTCTGCCGGTCGCTGAGCGGCACCGCCGAGGTGACGACGGCGACCGCGCGGTCGCGGCGCTCCGCGGCGAGCTTGGACAGGGACTCGATCCCTGCCTCCAGGCTACGTCCCCGCGGCTGGGTCACCAGGCGGACGACGATCCGCTCGGTGACGGGCTGCGCCTTGCCGCCGAGCAGGCTGCGGAGCAGCTGGCCCTTGGCGGCGGCGGTGGCCGTACGGCTGGTGAGTGCCGCACGCAGCTCCTGGTCGGAGCCGACGATCCGGCCGAACCGGAACAGCTCGTCCTCGACGTCGTCGAGGACTCCGGAGCGCTGGGCAGCGGTGAGGTCCGCGGTGTTCGCCAGCTGCTCGACCGAGTCCACCAGGTCACGCGACTGCGACCAGCGGGAGCGGACCAGCCCGGAGACCAGGTCGACGGCTTCGCCGCTGACCTGACCGCTGAGCAGGCGCGCGGCCAGCTCGGCCTTGCTCTCGCCGCTCTGGGCCGGGTCCGTGAGGACCCGGCGCAGGGAAACTTCGCGGTCGAGCAGCGCGGTGACCGATGCCAGGTCGTCGGCGAGGGCCGCCGCGTCGACCGACGTGCTGTCGGTCAGCGCGTCGAGCCGCTCGCGTGCGGCGGCCAGTGCCTCGCGGCTCGCACCGTTCATCGGGCAGCCTCGGCCTTCGCCTCGAGCTCGTCGAGGAAACGGTCGACGGTGCCGCTCTGCCGGGCGTGGTCCTGGAGGGACTCGCCGACGAGCTTGCCGGCCAGGTCGGTGGCGAGCTTGCCCACGTCCTGACGCAGCGCGGAGGCCGCGGCCTTGCGGTCGGCCTCGATCTGGGCGTGGCCGGCGGCGATGATCTCCTCGCGCTGCCGCTGACCTTCCGCCTTCATCTCCTGGATGATGACGGCACCCTGCTCCTGCGCCTCCTGGCGCAGACGAGCGGCCTCGTGACGGGCCTCTGCGAGCTGAGCCTTGTACTGCTCAAGAACGCTCTGCGCCTCGGTCTGAGCCGCTTCGGCCTTCTCGATGCCACCTTCGATCGCCTCGCGACGCTCGTCCAGGGCCTTGTTGATGGCCGGGAGGAGCTTCTTGTAGAAGACGAAGAAGACAATGCTGAAGCAGATCAGACCGATGACGATCTCGGGCCAGACCGGCAGCAGCGGTGACTGCGGCTCCTCGGCTGCCAGATGCAACATGGTGGACCTTTCGTCGAAAACGTATCGTCAGGTCGCCTGGACTACTTCGGGTAGATGAAGGGCGCGACGAAGCCGATGAGGGCCAGGGCCTCGATGACGGCGAAGCCGAGCAGCATGTTCTGACGGATCAGGCCGGCCGCCTCGGGCTGACGGGCGATGGCCTGCACACCGTTACCGAAGATGATGCCGATACCGACGCCGGGGCCGATCGCCGCGAGGCCGTACCCGATGGTGCCGACGTTGCCCACAACGGCTGCGAGAGTCTCAGACATGGATCTGTGATTCCTTCTCTTGGTTGGCCGGTGGAGATTGCGTCCACCGGACGTCTAGGGGGTGTCCGGGTGGTGGCCCGGGTGTCCTCAGTGCGCTTCTTCGAGTGCCTGGGACAAGTACGTGGCGGTCAGCACGGTGAACACGTAGGCCTGGAGCGCCTGGATGAACATCTCGAAGACGGTCAGGGCCAGAGTCACGGCGAACGACGCGCTGGCGTACACGGTGCCGAGCACGGTGCCGAGCATGTACCAGGTCGCGATCGTGAAGACCAGGATGAGGATGTGACCGGCGAACATGTTCGCGAAGAGTCGGACCGCCAGCGTGAAGGGGCGCACGAAGATGTTCGAGACGAACTCGATCGGCGTCAGGATCACGTAGATCGGCTTGGGCAGGCCGCTGGGTACGCACAGGTTGCGGATACCGCCGACGAAGCCGTTGTTCCGGAAGGTCACCGTCATGTAGACGGCCCAGACGAGCAGGGCCAGTCCGACCGGGTAGGCGATGAGCGAACTCACCGGGAACTGTGCGATCGGGATGATCGCCCAGAGGTTCAGCATCCAGACGAAGAAGAACAGCGACACCAGCAGCGGGACGAAGGGCTCGCCCTTCTTGCCGATGATCTCCTTGGCGATGCCCCGGTGCACGAAGTCGTAGAGAGCCTCGGCGACCATCTGCAGCTTGCCCGGAACGACCTTGGGCTTGGAGAAGCCGGCCCAGAAGAGAGCCAGGATGGCGAACGTCCCGATGATCGCGAGCAGCATCGGCTTGTTGAACTCGACCGGCCCGATGGTGAAGATCGGGTCGAAGATGAACGACCACGCGCTCGGGGCTGGGAATCCGCACGAGCCCTGGAACAGGTGGCAGTCAACCTCGAAGGCGAGCGTCTGGGCGTCAGCAGTCACCAGGAGCTCCTTCTGCATGGCGCATGGATACGGCTACCTCGTTGTATCGGAGCGGCTGGCAGCCGCAGGTCGGCACCGGACTGGTTCTTACAGGGAGGAGGCGGCGGCCGGGCCCGAAGCCTCGCGATGAATCAGGCGACAGCCGTGTTGTCCGCGCCCGCAGTACCGCAACCGAGACCGGACGATAGCAGCATGTCGAACACGGCTTTATCCCGGCCCTACTCGTCACGCTTTCCCTCGGTTCCACCCGGGACGCTCCGCGTCTCCGCCTCCGGATCGACGTAGAGCGTCTTACTCCTGGCGTGCCGCACGCTCTGCGCGACGATCCACGTGATCACCGTGGCGACCAGCGAGAGGGCGAAGGCCTGGAGGTTGAAGAGGGAGGTGTCCCGGATGCCCATGATGAGGATGAGCAGGAGCACGAGCTGGGCCGAATAGATCATCAACCCCATCCCCTGGAACAGGTGGGGCATGGCCTTGGCGACCCACTGGAGCGCCAGCTGTCCGAGCGCCATGAAGACGATGACGACCACACAGCCCAGCGCCGCACCGACCGCCCCCTTGCCACCGGCGACCAGACCGCCGACGAGCGTGGCGATGGCGCCGACTGCGGCGGTGGGGGCGGCGATGCGCAGTAGTTCGCGCATGTCGGACTGCATGGCGGCAGCTCCACTGGTCTTGGGGAGGAATGGGGCGTCGTCATGGACGAGCGTAGACCCGGTCCGCGAGGCGGATTCTCGGGCCGAGGAACCGTCTCACTAGGGTCCTTCGGCTCCGTCGCCGAGTCTCGTGAACGGTATCACAAACTATTTGATGAGGTCTTTACCTGGAAAGTGTGCCAACTGTCACACATGAGGGTTACCCCGCGCGTGTGTGCACGACAAGACGGCGTCATGCCTGGTAATGGGCGGTGGAATCCGAAATCGTCAGCGCGAGGAGTCGATGGACCGGCGCTCGGGAAGGCGCGAACGGGGGCCGATCGCGGTCGCCCCGTTGACGCCGGACACCCCGACCGCCACAGGGGCCCGCTCCGGGCTCTCCTGGCCCATCTGAGCGTCCTCCAGGGCCTGTTGGGGCCCGGAGGTCACGGGCTCCGGCTTCTCGCCGTACGAGGACGCGGACGGGGCGACCCGCTCGGGCGCCTGGTGGCGGTAGCGCGGCGGGACGAAGCGGTTGGCCCAGTGCGGGGTGCGGGGACTGTAGCGGGGCATCAGGAGGAGGACCAGGCCCACCGCGCTCGCGGCGATGATGACGAAGACGATCCAACTCGAGGCCGAGTGGACCGAGTAGCCGACGGTGCCGAAGGCGATGAGGGCCGACCAGAAGTACATGATCAGGACGGCGCGGCTGTGCGAGTGGCCGATCTCCAGCAGGCGGTGGTGCAGGTGGCCCCGGTCGGCGGCGAACGGGGACTGGCCGTTCCAGGTGCGGCGGACGATGGCCAGGACCAGGTCGGCAGCCGGGATCGCGATGATCGTCAGCGGCAGCACCAGAGGGATGAAGACCGGGAACATCGCGTGGGTCGCCCCGCGTTCGCTGCCCTCGAAGAAGATCTTCAGATTGTCCGGGTCGACCTGGCCCGTGATCGAGATCGCGCCGGCCGCCAGCACCAGGCCGATCAGCATCGAGCCCGAGTCGCCCATGAAGATCCGCGCCGGGTGCATGTTGTGCGGCAGGAAACCGAGGCACATGCCCATCAGGATCGCCGCGAAGAGCGTCGCGGGGGCCGCCGCCTCGATCCCGTACCCCATCCAGAGCCGGTAGGCGTACAGGAAGAACGCCGCCGAGGCGATGCACACCATGCCCGCCGCGAGCCCGTCCAGGCCGTCGACGAAGTTGACCGCGTTGATCGTGATGACGACCAGCGCCACGGTGAGGAGCGTGCCCTGCCACTGGGTGAGGGCGACCGTGCCGACGCCGGGGATCGGCAGCCACAGGATCGTGAGCCCCTGGATGACCATGACCGCGGCGGCGATCATCTGCCCGCCGAGCTTGATCAGCGCGTCGATCTCGAACTTGTCGTCGAGGACGCCGATCAGCCAGATCAGGGCCGCTCCGGAGAGCAACGCCCGTGGTTCGTTGGAGAGTTCGAAGACACCCTTGAGGTTGAACAGGTGGTCGGCGACGATCAGTCCCGCACAGAGCCCGCCGAACATCGCGATCCCGCCGAGCCGGGGGGTGGGCTCCCGGTGGACGTCGCGCGCACGGATGGCCGGCATCGCACCGACCGCGATGGCGAACTTGCGCACCGGTCCGGTCAGCAGATAGGTCACCGCAGCCGTGACACAGAGCGTCAGCAGGTAATCACGCACGGGCTGCCCCACAGGTTTCGCCGGCCATCCAAGCACCACACCCTAGTCTCTGAAACAAGGACTCCACGGTACGGGTGATGGTTGCACAGCCCTCGTCTACCCCGGGTACGGCGGATTCCGCAGCGCCAGCTCCCCGACCTCCGCCGCGACCGTCTCCGCCTCGCCCGGCTCCCGCACCGCCGCCCCGAACAGGGCCGCGATCCGCGCCATGTCCCCCTCGTCCATCCCCTGCGTGGTGACGGCGGCGGTCCCCAGCCGGATGCCCCGGGCCTCCCCGTACGGCAGCGCACAGGTGTCCAGCACCATCCCGGCGGCGGCCAGCCGCTCGCGGGCGGTGCGGCCGTCCACGCCGAGCGGGGCCGGGTCCGCGACGATGATGTGGGTGTCCGTGCCGCCCGTGGTCACCTCGAACCCCTCGGCCTCCAGACCGGCGGCGAGCACCCGGGCGTGGGCGACGACCTGGTGCGCGTAGAGCGTGTACGCCGGTGTCCCGGCCTCCCCGAACGCGACCGCCTTCGCCGCCACCGTGTGCATCTGCGCCCCGCCCTGGGTGAACGGGAACACCGCCCGGTCGACCCGCTCGGCCAGCTCCGCGCCGCACAGGATCATCCCGCCGCGCGGACCGCGCAGCACCTTGTGCGTGGTGGCGCAGACGACGTCCGCGTACGGCACCGGGTTCGGCGCCGCTCCCCCGGCGATCAGCCCCATCGGATGCGCGGCGTCGACGATCAGATACGCGCCCACCTCGTCCGCGATCTCCCGGAACGCCTCGTAGTCCGGGTGGCGGGGGTAGGAGATCGAGCCGCACACGATGGCCTTGGGGCGGCGGGCGCGGGCCAGGGCGCGCAGCCGGGTGTGGTCGATGAGCCCGGTCACCGGGTCCACCCCGTACCCGACGAAGTCGAACCAGCGGCCGGAGAAGTTGCCCGGCGCCCCGTGGGTGAGGTGTCCCCCGTGCGGGAGCCCCATCGCGAGCACCGTGTCCCCCGGGCGCAGCAGCGCGGCGTAGGCGGCGAGCACCGCCGAGGAGCCCGAGTGCGGCTGGACGTTGGCGTGTTCGGCCCCGAAGAGGGCGGTGGCCCGGCGGACCGCGATGCGTTCGGCGGCGTCCGCGTGCGCGCAGCCGCCGTGGTGGCGGGCGCCCGGGTACCCCTCGGCGTACTTGTTGGCGAGCGGGGAGCCGAGGGCGGCCAGCACCGCGGGCGAGGTGAAGTTCTCGGCGGCGATCAACTGGAGGGTGGCGGCCTGCCGGTCCCGCTCGGCGAGCAGGACCCCGGCGATCTCCGGGTCCTGGCGGAGCAGGGCGCCGAAGTCCTGGGGCAGGGACTCGGGCGCGGTCGGCGCGGGTACGGAGGCGGCGGGAGAGGTGACCGGCATGGGACGGCTCCGGGCCTGGAGGTGGGTGCGCCGGCGAGGGGTGCCGGTGGCAGCTCCAATGTAGGCCGGGCCGGGCCGGTGTGCCCGCTGTCGGCCGGTCCCGTACGCCGGTCGGGAGGGCGTACGGCGGCGGGCCCGCGCACGGATCCCGGCGCGGAGCGCGTACGGCGGCGGGGCGGCGGGGTGTGTACGCGGGCGCCACGACTCGCCGGACCGTCGGCCCGGAGCGCGGAACTCTCGGCTCCGAGCGCGTGCGCCGCCCGCGTGCGCTCGGCCGTCAGCTGCTCGGGGCCCGTACGCCCGTCAGTGCCGTGACCACCGGGTCGAGGGCCTGGTTGATCTCGTCGCCGATGGAGCGGAAGAAGGTGATGGGTGCGCCGTAGGGGTCGTAGACCTCGTCCGCCTCGGCGGTCGGGGCCAGCAGCCAGCCGCGCAGGGCGGCGGCGGCGCGGACCAGGGCCCGGGCGCGTTCCACGACGCCCTCGTCGCACGGGTCGGGCAGGGTGGCCGGGTCTATCGCCCGGACCAGCCGGGTGAACTCCTTGAGCGTGAAGGTGCGCAGACCCGCGGAGTGGCCCATGGAGATGACCTGGGCGCGGTGGTCGCGGGTGGCGGTGAGGACCAGGTCGGCGCGGATGACGTGCTCGTCGAGCAGTTCCCGGCCGACGAACCCGCTGGCGTCCGCGCCGAAGTCCGCGAGGACGACCTCGGCGTTGGCCTCCATGGGGGCGCCCTCGTGGCCCCAGGTGCCCGCGCTCTCCACGATCAGCCCCCCGCTGAGCGGGTCGCCGAGGCGGTCCATCAGGGCATGGCGGGTCAGCCGCTCGGTGATGGGCGAGCGGCAGACGTTGCCGGTGCTGACGTGGAGGATGCGGAAGGTGTCGGTCCGCCCCGCTATGCCACGCCCCTCGGGGGCGGTCAATTGGCCACCTCGAGGTCGGGGACCACCTTGCGCAGCTCCTCGACGGAGAGCGCTCCGGCCCGCAGGAGGACCGGGGTGGCGCCGGTGACGTCGACGATCGAGGACGGCACGATGCCGGGCGTCGGGCCGCCGTCGAGGTAGACGGAGACGGAGTCACCGAGCATGCCCTGGGCCGCGTCGCAGTCCTCCGGCGCCGGGTGTCCGGTGAGGTTGGCGCTGGAGACCGCCATGGGGCCGACCTCGGTCAGCAGCTCGATGGCGACCGGGTGCAGCGGCATCCGGATGGCGACCGTGCCCCGGGTGTCGCCCAGGTCCCACTGGAGGGAGGGCTGCTGGCGGGCGACCAGGGTGAGCGCGCCGGGCCAGAAGGCGTCGACCAGCTCCCAGGCCTGCTCGGAGAAGTCGGTGACCAGGCCGTGCAGGGTGTTCGGGGAGCCGATGAGGACGGGGGTGGGCATGTTGCGGCCGCGCCCCTTGGCGTCCAGCAGGTCCGCGACGCCCTCGGCGCTGAAGGCGTCCGCCCCGATCCCGTACACCGTGTCGGTGGGCAGCACGACCAGTTCGCCGCGGCGGATGGCGGAGGCGGCCTCGCGCAGCCCGCTGGTCCGGTCGGTGGCGTCGTTGCAGTCGTATCGCCGTGCCATCAGCCGGCCTCCTCAAGCGGGTACGGGTACGGGGTGCGGTGCCGGGTGCCGGTCACGGCGTGGCCTTGCGGGCGGTGGCGAACCGCGGGCGGTTGTTCAGGTCGGGGTGGTCGGCCGCGTCGGCCCAGCCCCGCTCCTCGGTGAAGATCCACGGCACCTGGCCGCCCTGGGTGTCGGCGTGCTCGATGACGACGAGGCCGCCGGGGCGGAGCAGCCGGTGGGCGGTGCGCTCGATGCCGCGGATGGTGTCGAGGCCGTCCTCGCCGGAGAAGAGGGCCATCTCCGGGTCGTGGTCGCGGGCCTCGGGGGCGACGTACTCCCATTCGGTGAGCGGGATGTACGGCGGGTTGGAGATCACCAGGTCGACCTGGCCGTCGAGCTCCGGGAGGGCGCTCAGGGCGTCTCCCTGGTGGACGGTGACCCTGGACCCCTCGGCGTTCTTCCGCGTCCACCTGAGGGCGTCCTCGGACAGCTCCACGGCGTGTACGCGCGAGCGCGGGACCTCCTGCGCCATGGCGAGCGCGATGGCGCCCGATCCGGTGCACAGGTCGACGACAACCGGCTCGACGACGTCCATCGCGCGCACGGCGTCTATGGCCCAGCCCACGACCGACTCGGTCTCCGGGCGGGGCACGAAGACGCCGGGTCCGACCTGGAGTTCCAGATAGCGGAAGAAGGCGCGGCCGGTGATGTGCTGGAGCGGTTCGCGGGCCTCGCGGCGGGCGATCGCCTCCCAGTACCGGGCGTCGAAGTCACTGTCGGGGACGGCGTGCAGCTCGCCCCGCTTCACCCCGTGGACGAAGGCCGCGAGTTCCTCGGCGTCGAATCGCGGTGAGGGGACACCGGCGTCGGCCAGCCGCTGGGTGGCCTGGGCCACCTCGGCGAGCAGCAGGTTCATCGCGGTTCTCCGTACGGTTACGGGGTGTGCGGGGCGGGCGGTGCGCTCCCGGGCCCTGAAGGCCCGCGAGCGCTCAGGCGCTCACGCGTTGGCGAGCTTGGCGGCGGAGTCGGCGTCGACGCATGCCTGGATCACCGCGTCCAGATCGCCGTCGAGCACCTGGTCCAGGTTGTACGCCTTGAAGCCGACGCGGTGGTCCGAGATGCGGTTCTCCGGGAAGTTGTACGTACGGATCTTCTCGGAGCGGTCGACCGTGCGGACCTGGCTGCGGCGCACGTCGGAGGCCTCCTGCTCGGCGGCTTCCTGGGCGGCGGCCAGCAGCCGTGAGCGCAGGATGCGCATGGCCTGCTCCTTGTTCTGGAGCTGGCTCTTCTCGTTCTGGCAGGAGGCGACGACGCCGGTGGGCAGGTGCGTGATGCGGACGGCGGAGTCGGTCGTGTTGACGGACTGGCCGCCGGGGCCGGAGGAGCGGTAGACGTCGATACGGAGATCGTTGGCGTGGATCTCGACGTCGACCTCCTCGGCCTCGGGGGTGACGAGCACGCCCGCGGCGGAGGTGTGGATGCGGCCCTGGGACTCGGTGGAGGGCACGCGCTGCACGCGGTGCACGCCGCCCTCGTACTTCATCCGGGCCCAGACGCCCTGGCCGGGCTCGGTGGCGCCGTTGCCGCCCTTGGTCTTGACGGCGACCTGGACGTCCTTGTAGCCGCCCAGCTCGGACTCGGTGGAGTCGATGATCTCGGTCTTCCAGCCGACGCGCTCGGCGTACCGCAGATACATGCGCAGCAGGTCCCCGGCGAAGAGGGCGGACTCGTCGCCGCCCGCGCCCGCCTTGATCTCCAGGAGCACGTCCTTGTCGTCGCTGGGGTCGCGCGGGACCAGGAGGAGCCGGAGCTTCTCGGTCAGCTCCTCGCGCTCCTTCTCCAGCTCCTTGACCTCGGCGGCGAAGTCGGGGTCGTCCGCGGCGTACTCGCGGGCGGTCTCGATGTCCTCGCCGGTCTGCTTCCAGGCCCGGTACGTGGAGACGATCGGGGTCAGCTCCGCGTAGCGCTTGTTCAGCTTGCGCGCGTTGGCCTGGTCGGCGTGGACCGACGGGTCGGCGAGCGTCTTCTCGAGATCGGTGTGCTCACCGATCAGTTCCTCGACCGCCTCGAACATGCGGGGGCTCCTGGTTGGTCTGGGATCTGCGGGCCTGCTGGAGGGCGTACTGCCCGGTGGGGTGTGCGGCGGGGGCTCCCCCGGGCACCCGACCGGAAAAACGCCGGTTCCGACGCCCCCCGGGAAGAGGGCGCCGGAGACCGGCGCAGTGGCTCGCTACTTGCTGGCGGAGCCGGCAGCCTTGCCGAAGCGGGCCTCGAAGCGGGCCACGCGGCCGCCGGTGTCGAGGATCTTCTGCTTGCCCGTGTAGAACGGGTGGCACTCGGAGCAGACGTCGGCACGGATGGTGCCGCCGTCGATGGTGCTCCGGGTGGTGAACGACGCACCGCAGGTGCAGCTGACCTGCGTCTCGACGTACTCGGGGTGAATGTCGCGCTTCAAGGTGTCTCCTAGTTTCGGGAGGGCGCCGGGTCGTCCGCGCGGATTGCGCGGCCGTGAACCGGGGCCGACGTACCAGTCTGCCAGGACGGGCCGTATCTCCCAAAACCGGGGGCGGGCCGCAGGTATTCCCGCGCCCCTCGATCCGGTGCGCCTCAGCGCACCAGCTGTCCGGCCTCGCCCTTGTCCCCGGCGGACTTCTCGGTGGCGGAGGCGGGGATCGGCCGGTCCTGCTTCAGCGCGGCCCACACCTGCTTGCCCGCCTCCTCCTGCGGGAGGACCCGGTTGGGGTCGGCCGGGTCGTACTCCACCGGCAGGGTCACCATGTGCACGTTCTGCGCGCCGAGCCCCTTGAGTCCGTTCGCGAAACCGGCGAGCTTCCCGACCGAGCCGAGGCCGGAGTCGGTGGTGAGCGCCTTGGTGGCGGCGTCCGCGAGGCCGAACAGCTTCTGCGGGCTGGAGAAGATCCCGACGCTCTTCGCCTGCTGGATGAGCGCCTTGATGAACGCCTGCTGGAGCTGGATGCGGCCGAGGTCGCTGCCGTCACCGACGCTCTTGCGGGTACGGACGAGGCCGAGGGACTCCTCGCCGTCCAGGGTGCGGGTGCCCGGCTCCAGATCGAGATGGCTCTTGGAATCGTGGATCGCGGTGTTCGTCGTGATCTCGACGCCGCCCAGCTCGTCGATGAGCTTCTTGAAGCCGGTGAAGTCGACCTCGACGTAGTGGTCCATGCGGATACCGGACATCGATTCGACGGTCTTCACCGCGCAGGCCGGTCCGCCGACCTCGTACGCCGTATTGAACATGGCCCGGTGGGCGGCCGGGACCGCCTTGCCCGTGGTGTCGCTCTCGCAGGCCGGGCGCTCGACCAGGGTGTCGCGCGGTATGGAGACGACGCTCGCGGACCGGTGGCCCTTGTCGACGTGGACCACCATCGCGGTGTCGGAGCGGGCGCCGCCCTCGTCGGTGCCGTACTGCCCGTTGTCGCCGGAGCGCGAGTCGGAGCCCAGCACCAGGATGTCCTGCGAGCCGTCGTCGACGTCGTCGGGGCGGTCGGCGCCGAGCTTGGCGTCGATGTCGACGCTGGAGAGGTTGCCGTCGAGCGCGACGTACGCGTATCCGAGCCCGGCCCCGCCGACGACCACCACCCCCGCCACCGTCCAGGCCGCGACGGCCTTGGCCCGGTGGCGCCCGGTGGGCTTCTTCCGGCGGGTGCCGGTGCCGCGTATCCGCATCGGGGTCTTCCTCTGCTCGCTCACGCGTCTCCCTCGTCCGGCGTCCGCCGCTCCTCGCCCCCGGCCGTGGCGGTTCGACGGCTCCGGGAGGGTTTGTCATCTCTTGATCAGATGGCGGAGCAGCAAGAAGGGTTGCACAGCGCCCTGGGCGGTCCAGGTACGCGGAGAGGGGGCACGAGCGGCGGCGCACGGCCCGCGATCCGGCGTTCACCTGCGGTTTTCCGCGCGGGATGCGGACGGGCGGGGGCGCGGCGCGAGCGCCCGGCATGTGGCAAAGGTCTCGGGGGGCGCACGGGGGCGGGCGCTGGTTCGGGTACGCGTACGGGGGGGGTGCCGGTTCCGTGCGCGTACCCGGGGGCGCGACCCTTTCGTACGGAGGGTCCCCACGGTCGTGCACGGGCCGTCCCCGGCCCCGGAACGCGGGAGGGCCCCGTCACCGGAGTGACGGGGCCCTCGCGCTCAACTGACGTGCCGGGGTCAGTCGTTGCCGTTTCCGGCGCCCGGCGTGGTCTTCTGGATCTGGAGCAGGAACTCCGCGTTGGACTGGGTCTTCTTCATCCGGTCCAGGAGCAGCTCGATCGCCTGCTGCTGGTCGAGCGCGTGGAGCACCCGGCGCAGCTTCCAGACGACGGCCAGTTCGTCGGTGCCGAGCAGGATCTCCTCCTTGCGGGTGGAGGACGCGTCGACGTCCACCGCCGGGAAGATGCGCTTGTCCGAGAGCTTCCGGTCGAGCTTCAGCTCCATGTTGCCGGTGCCCTTGAACTCCTCGAAGATCACCTCGTCCATGCGCGAGCCGGTCTCGACGAGCGCGGTGGCCAGGATCGTCAGCGAGCCGCCGTCCTCGATGTTGCGCGCGGCACCGAAGAAGCGCTTCGGCGGGTAGAGCGCGGTCGAGTCGACACCACCGGAGAGGATGCGGCCGGAGGCGGGCGCCGCGAGGTTGTACGCACGGCCCAGACGGGTGATCGAGTCGAGCAGGACGACCACGTCGTGGCCCAGCTCGACCAGGCGCTTGGCGCGCTCGATGGCCAGCTCCGCGACGGTGGTGTGGTCCTCCGCGGGGCGGTCGAAGGTCGAGGAGATGACCTCGCCCTTCACCGACCGCTGCATGTCGGTGACCTCTTCCGGACGCTCGTCGACCAGGACGACCATCAGGTGGCACTCGGGGCTGTTGACCGTGATCGCGTTGGCGATGGCCTGGAGGATCATCGTCTTGCCGGTCTTCGGCGGGGCGACGATGAGTCCGCGCTGGCCCTTGCCGATGGGGGCGACCAGGTCGATGATCCGCGTGGTCAGGACGTTGGAGTCGGTCTCCAGGCGGAGCCGGTCCTGCGGGTAGAGCGGGGTCAGCTTCTGGAACTCGGGGCGGCCCCGGCCGGACTCCGGCGCCATGCCGTTGACCGAGTCGAGGCGGACCAGCGCGTTGAACTTCTCGCGCCGCTCGCCGTCCTTGGGCTGGCGCACCGCACCGGTGACGTGGTCGCCCTTGCGCAGGCCGTTCTTGCGGACCTGGGCGAGCGAGACGTACACGTCGTTCGGGCCCGGGAGGTAACCGGAGGTCCGGATGAACGCGTAGTTGTCGAGGATGTCCAGGATGCCCGCGACGGGGATCAGGACATCGTCGTCGGCCACCTGGACATCGCCGGCGAAGTCGTCGCGGCCACGGCGGCCACGGCGGTCGCGGTAGCGGCCACGGCGGCCGCGGCGGCCACCCGCCTCGTCGTCGAAGTCGTCCTGCGGGCCGTTGTCCCGGTTCTGCTGGCCCTGACCGCCCTGGCCCTGGCGCTGCTGGCGCTGTCCGCCGCCGCCCTGCTGACCCTGGTCGTCGCCCTTGCCCCGGCGGTCGCGCTGGCGCTCGCGGCGGCCCTCGCGGTCACCGCGCTCGCCCCGCTCCCGGCCCTGACGGTCGCCGCGGCGGCCCTCGGCGGTTTCGGTGGCGGCCTCGGCCTTGGCGTCGGCCTTGGGCTCGGCGCGCTCCTCGGTCTTCAGCTCGGCCTGCGGCTCCGCCTTGACCTCGGACTTCGCCTCGGTCTTGGTGTCGGGGCTGCCCGCCTGCGCGGTGGCGCGGCGGCGACGGCGCTCGCCCGTGGGCTGGTCGTCGCTGGCCGGCTGGCCGGGGATGTCGATCTGCTGCTGGGCCGCGGGCTTCTCGGCGGCGGCCTCGTCCCCGGTGCGGGCCTTGGAGGTGGCACGCCGCTTGGGCTTGCTCTCCGCCTCGGCGGCGGGGGCCTCGGCGGCCTTGGAGGAGGCCTTGGGGGCGGCGGCTCCGCCGCCGGCCTGCGCCTCCTTGATGACCTCGATCAGCTGGCTCTTGCGCATCCGCGCGGTACCCCTGATGCCGAGGCCGGACGCGACCTGCTGCAGCTCGGCCAGGACCATGCCCTCGAGGCCGGTGCCGGAGCGGCGGCGCCGTGCGGTGGTGCCAGTGGCAGCACCTTCGGCGGGCGCGGCGCTGTCGACGTTCTTGTCGGCAGTCACGCCCATCAGATCGGTGGTGTCGCTCACGAAGGGTCCTTCCCTGGAGCGGACGTCGGCCTTCTGGCTCGGCGACCGGTTGTGCTGTCCGACTGCGGTCTGTCGATCTTGCTGGATCGCGGACCTTGCCGGGGCGGTGGTCCGCCGGGTACGGCGGAGAGATGAACGTGCGGGGTCCGGCGCGAGATTCCCCCTGCTCGGCCCGCTCACGGGCGAGCGAGGGGTGTCGTGCCGGTTCCGGAGCGTGCTCGAAACTGCTCAGGCAGGCTGCTCAGGCAGTTGGGGAGGCTCCCGGAAGAATGGTGGTCCCGGAGGGGGACACGAAGCAACGCGCCTCGAAGACGTCGGTTGCAGTCTTGAGATTAACACTACCGGCTCCAACAAACATTCCCCCTCTCGGCCACCGGTAATCACATCCGGTTACGCGGCCAGCGGCAGCACGGTGGCTCCCGAGGCGTCGAGTGCCAGCCGGTTCGCGGCCCAGCCCTCCCCCGCCAGCCGGGCGACCTTGTCGGCGGAACCCTCCTCCGCCAGCGCGAGCACCGTGGGGCCCGCCCCGGAGATGACCGCGGGCACGCCGTCGGCGCGCAGGCGGTGCACCAGCTCGACGCTTTCGGGCATCGCGGGCCCCCGGTACTCCTGGTGGAGCCGGTCCTCGGTGGCGGCGAGCAGCAGCTCGGGGCGCCTGGTCAGCGCCTCGACGAGCAGGGCGGCCCGGCCCGCGTTGAGGGCGGCGTCGACGTGCGGGACGGTGCGCGGGAGCAGTCCGCGCGCCGTCTCGGTGAGCACGGGCCGACCGGGCACGAAGACCACCGGAACGACGGATTCCGCAGGGTCCATCCGGATCGCCCGGGCCGACCCGCCGTCCATCCACGCGAGAGTGAACCCGCCGAGCAGACAGGCCGCGACGTTGTCGGGGTGGCCCTCGATCTCGGTGGCCAGCTCCAGCAGGGCGGCCTCGTCGAGACGGGCGTCGCCGCCGGTCGTCACGGCGCGGGCGGCGACGATTCCGGCGCAGATGGCGGCGGAGGAGGAGCCGAGGCCGCGGCCGTGCGGGATGCGGTTGGCACAGACGATCTCCAGGCCGCGGGGCTGGCCGCCGAGCAGGTCGAAGGCCGTGCGCAGGGAACGTACGAGCAGGTGGCTCTCGTCGCGGGGCAGCGTCTGGCTGCCCTCACCTGCGATGTCGATGTGCAGCCCGGAGTCGGCGACCCGGACGACGACGTCGTCGTACAACCCCAGCGAGAGGCCGAGGGCGTCGAAACCCGGGCCCAGATTGGCGCTGGTTGCGGGGACGCGCACCCTGACGGCGGCGGCTCGGAACGCGGGACCGGCCATCGGTTGGACGACTCCTTGTAAGGCGGCGGGGATTGCGGTGCGGTGGCTCTGCGGCGTGGGGGCTGTGCGTGTGGGGGCTGGGGCGGTGGAAGGGGGACGGGGATGGGCCGGTGGCCCGGCCCGTACACGCCGTCACGACGGCGCTCGCGCCGCGGCAGACCCTACGGGCGGATGTCGGGCGGATGGAGTACAGCTTATCGAAGGAAGGTTCTGTCGCGACATAGGGCGCACAGGAGGCGCACGGTGCGTGTCGCCCGCCTCCTCTGCGCTCTCCGCCCCGAAAAGAGGGTGGTTGAGCTGGGTTGTCGCGGTTGACGGCTGGTACGGGGCGGGTTGACGGGGGCACCGGGGGCAGGGGCGCGGGCGGGTCGGCCGTTCCGTGCCCGGCAGGACGGTGAGGACCGGGTCCACGCGACCGCGTACGCCGGGCCGTGCCGCCGCACGAACCGGGGTCACCGGCCGCGCGGGCCGGGTCGGCCGGCATGGGGCGGGCCCGGTCGGCGGAGAGGCCGGGCCGGGACAGGCCGACGGCTCGACGCCCCTCCGCGGCCCGTCCCCCGCTCCCCGGTGCGCCGACCGGCGCACCGCGTCAGACGAGGCCGAGCTTCTGCGCCGCCGCGGCCGCGTCGACCGGGACCGTGACCGGCTGCGGGGCGCCCGCGACGGCCCAGTCCGGGTCCTTGAGGCCGTTGCCGGTGACCGTGCAGACGATGCGCTGGCCGGGGTCGACCTTGCCCTCCTCGGCGGCCTTGAGCAGACCGGCGACGGACGCGGCTGATGCGGGCTCCACGAAGACGCCCTCCTGGGAGGCCAACAGCCGGTAGGCGGAGAGGATCTGCCGGTCCGTCACCTCGTCGATGAAACCGCCCGATTCGTCCCGGGCGGCCAGGGCGAAGTCCCAGGAGGCCGGGTTGCCGATGCGGATCGCGGTGGCGATGGTGGCCGGGTCCTTGACGACCTCGCCGCGCACGATGGGCGCGGAGCCGGAGGCCTGGAAGCCCCACATGCGCGGGGTGCGGGTGGAGACGCCGTCACGGGCGTACTCGGTGTACCCCTTCCAGTACGCCGTGATGTTGCCCGCGTTGCCGACCGGCAGGACGTGGATGTCGGGGGCGTCGCCGAGCGCGTCGACGATCTCGAACGCGGCGGTCTTCTGCCCCTCGATACGGACCGGGTTGACCGAATTGACCAGTGCCACCGGGTAGTTGTCCGAGAGCGAGCGGGCCAGGGTCAGGCAGTCGTCGAAGTTGCCGTCGACCTGGAGGATCTTGGCGCCGTGCACGAGCGCCTGGCCCATCTTGCCCAGCGCGATCTTGCCCTGCGGTACGAGGACGGCGCAGAGCATGCCCGCGCGGACCGCGTACGCGGCGGCGGAGGCCGAGGTGTTGCCGGTGGAGGCGCAGATGACGGCCTTGGCGCCCTCCTCCTTGGCCCGGGTGATGGCCATGGTCATGCCGCGGTCCTTGAACGAACCGGTGGGGTTGGCGCCCTCGACCTTGAGGTGCACCTCGCAGCCCGTGCGCTCGGAGAGGACCTGCGCCGGAACGAGCGGCGTACCGCCCTCACGAAGCGTGACGACCGGCGTCGTCGCCGTGACCGGGAGCCGGTCCCGGTACTCCTCGATGATGCCGCGCCACTGGTGGGTGCCCTTGCTGGTCATGGGTCCTTTACTCCCCTTCAACACGCATGATGCTGGCGACACCGCGCACGGTGTCGAGCTTGCGCAGCGCTTCGACGGTCCCGGAGAGGGCGGCGTCGGGCGCGCGGTGGGTGACGACGACGAGCGATGCCTCGCCGTCCTTTCCCTGCTGGCGGACCGTGTCGATCGATACGCCCTGCTCGGCGAAGACCGTCGCGACCTGGGCGAGCACACCCGGCTTGTCGGCCACGTCGAGGCTGATGTGGTAGCGCGTGACGACCTCGCCCATGGGGCTGACCGGCAGGCGCGTGTAGGCGGACTCACCGGGTCCGGTGGCCTCGCCCAGCTTGTTGCGGCAGACCGCGACGAGGTCCCCGAGGACCGCGGAGGCGGTCGGGGAGCCGCCGGCGCCGGGGCCGTAGAACATCAGCTGCCCGGCGGCCTCGGCCTCGACGAACACCGCGTTGTACGCCTCGCGGACGGAGGCCAGCGGGTGGCTGAGCGGGATCATCGCGGGGTGGACACGGGCGGTGACGGACCGGCCGTCGGCGGCGCGCTCGCAGATGGCGAGGAGCTTGACCGTGCACCCCATGCGGCGGGCGGAGGCGATGTCGGCGGCGGTGACCTCGGTGATGCCCTCGCGGTGGACGTCACCGATCTTCACACGGGTGTGGAAGGCGATCCCGGCGAGGATGGCGGCCTTCGCGGCGGCGTCGAAGCCCTCGACGTCGGCGGTCGGGTCGGCCTCGGCGTACCCGAGGGCGGTGGCCTCGTCGAGCGCCTCCGAGTAACCGGCGCCGCTGGTGTCCATCTTGTCGAGGATGAAGTTGGTGGTGCCGTTGACGATGCCGAGCACCCGGTTGACCTTGTCCCCGGCGAGGGACTCGCGCAGCGGCCGTACCAGCGGGATGGCGCCCGCGACAGCGGCCTCGTAGTACAGGTCGCGGCCGTACTTCTCGGCGGCGGCGTGCAGGGCGGCGCCGTCCTCGGCGAGGAGCGCCTTGTTGGCGGAGACGACGCTCGCGCCGTTCTCGAAGGCGGTGGTGATGAGCGTACGGGCCGGTTCGATGCCCCCGATGACCTCGACCACCACGTCGATGTCGCCGCGCTGCACGAGCGCGGTGGCGTCGGTGGTGATCAGTGCGGGGTCGATGCCCTCACGCACCTTGGAGGGGCGGCGGACGGCGACACCGACCAGCTCGACGGGTGCGCCGATGCGCGCCGCGAGGTCGTCGGCGTGCGTCGTCATGATGCGCGCCACCTCTGAGCCGACCACTCCACAGCCCAGCAGCGCCACCTTCAGCGGACGCGTACGCATCATCCGACCTCGTTTCTCATACATGCACAGGTAGGGACCAGTCTCACTCACCGGACGGGAGTTTCTGACCCCCGTCCGGATCCTGAGACGACTATTTCATCAGCCGACATCGAGACGCAGGAGATCTTCCTCCGTCTCGCGCCGGACGATCACGCGCGCCTCGCCGTCCCGGACGGCGACGACCGGGGGGCGCAGGGCGTGGTTGTAGTTGCTCGCCATCGAGCGGCAGTACGCGCCGGTGGCGGGGACCGCGATCAGGTCCCCGGGTGCCAGGTCGGCGGGGAGGAACGCGTCCTTGACCACGATGTCCCCGCTCTCGCAGTGCTTGCCCACGACCCGGACGAGCATCGGCTCGGCATCCGAGGTACGCGAGACGAGCGCCACGCTGTACTCGGCGTCGTACAGCGCGGTACGGATATTGTCCGACATTCCGCCGTCGACGCTGACATACGTCCGCAGTCCTTCGAGGGGCTTGACCGTTCCGACCTCGTACAGCGTGAACGCGGTGGGTCCGACGATGGCCCGCCCCGGCTCGACGGAGATGCGGGGCGTCCGCAGCTTCGCGGCCTCGCACTCGCGGGTGACGATGTCGCTGAGCGCCTTGGCGATCTCGTGCGGCTCACGGGGGTCGTCCTCGGAGGTGTACGCGATGCCGAGGCCGCCGCCGAGGTCGATCTCGGGCAGCTCGATGCCGTGCTCGTCGCGGACCTCGGCGAGCAGCTGCACCACGCGCCGGGCGGAGACCTCGAAACCGGCCATGTCGAAGATCTGCGAGCCGATGTGCGAGTGGATGCCGACGAGGTCGAGCCCGTCGAGCGAGAGGGCCCGGCGCACGGCCTCGGCGGCCTGCCCGTCCGCGAGCGCGATGCCGAACTTCTGGTCCTCGTGCGCGGTGGCGATGAACTCGTGGGTGTGCGCCTCGACGCCGACGGTCACGCGGATCTGGACGCGCTGGCGGATGCCGTGCTGCTGGGCGATGTGGGCGACGCGGACGATCTCCTGGAACGAGTCGAGCACGATGCGCCCGACCCCGGCCTCGACGGCGCGCTCGATCTCCGCGACGGTCTTGTTGTTGCCGTGGAAGGCGATGCGCTCGGCGGGCATGCCGGCGTCGAGGGCGGTGGTGAGTTCGCCGCCCGAGCAGACGTCGAGGTTGAGTCCCTCTTCCGTGAGCCAGCGGACGATCGCGCGGGAGAGGAAGGCCTTCCCCGCGTAGAAGACGTCGGCGTCCGGCCCGAAGGCCTCGGCCCAGGCCCGGCAGCGGGCCCGGAAGTCGCTCTCGTCGAGGAAGTAGGCGGGGGTCCCGAACTCCTCCGCGAGCCGGGCGACGGAGATCCCGCCGACGGTGAGGGCGCCGTCCGCGTCACGGGTGACGGTACGGGCCCAGACCTTCTCGTCCAGGGCGTTGAGGTCGGCGGCGGGGGCGGAGTAGTGCCCCTCGGTCAGGACGTCGGCGTGGCGGGGACCGGCGGGGTGTGCGGAGCGGCTCATGGTGAGGTCTCTCGGATTCTTCGGATTCGTCAGAGGTGCGCGGGCGCGCTGATACCGAGCAGGGACAGGCCGCCTGCCAGCACCGTCCCGGCGGCTTCGGCGACGGCCAGCCGGGAGCGATGGGCGGCCGAGGGTTTCTCGTCGCCTGAGGGCAGCGGCGGACAGGAGTCGTGGAAGTCGAAGAAGGCGTGCGCGACGGCTTCCAGCTGCCGGGCGACCCGGTCGGGCGCGCGGTGACGGGCTGCGGAGAGGAGGACGCCGGGGTGATCGGCGAGGAGATCGAGGAGGAGGCGGGCGGGGGGTTCGGCGTACGGGGCGGGATCGGCGTACGGGACAGCGGGCTCGGGGCTTCCGTGGGCGGGGGGCTCCACGCCTGCTGCTGCGGGCTCGGCGTGCGGGGCGGGCCCCCGGCCTGCGGGAACTCCGGCCGGAAGCACGCCCTCCGGCGCGGAGGCGAACCCCAGGGCGGCGGCGTTGCGGGTGAGGGCACGGGCCCTGGCATGGGCGTACCGGACCCGGAAGAGCGGATTGGCCTCCCCCTGGACGAGCAGGTCGGGGCCGAGCGGAGCCCGGTCGTGCGCGGCGGGCCGCAGCAGCCCCCAGCGGGCGGCATCGGGCCCGAGCCGCTCCAGCAGCTCCGCGCCGCCGGCCCCGGCGGGCACGGGCCGGATCACGGTGCCCTCCGGCGCCCTGGGCGCGTACGCATCCGGACTCACCCCGAGCCGCCCCCACTCGTCCTCCGCCCCTGCCCCCTCGCAACCGACCCGGACGCGGGCGCCCTGGGCGGTGAGGAGGCGGCGTACGGCATCGGCGGTGACGGCGGCACGGACCTCCCGCGCATGGTGCAGCCGAAGGGCCTCGCCCCGGAGCGCGTCCCCGTGTCCGTACCCGAGGCCCCGTTCCCGTACGGCGTCGAGAACGGCGCGGTCGCGGTCGGCGGGCGCGTCCAGCGTGAAGCTCAGGAACCCGGGCCCGGTGACCTCGACCCGCCCGATGCCGGGTTCGGCGGCGACCCGCTCACGCAGGATCCGGGCGACCTCCAGGGCCGGCAGCCCGGCCTCCCCGGCGAGCTGGAGGGCGATCGCACAGGCGTAGTCGCCGCTGCCGCCGGGCCTGGTCCTCTCCACCCGCACGCGCGCGGGCACCGGCGCGCGCAGCACGTCCTCGTCGACCGCGCGGCGCACGGCGTGCAGCACGGTCCGGGAGAGATCGGCGGGGGTCACGGGACAAGCGTAGGGGAGGAGGAGGGTCGCTCCGCGACCCGGTTTCGCCATCCGGTCAGCGGGTGGCGCCCGCGCAGGTCAGCGGGTGGCGGTCTCCGCCGGTCACCCCAGGGTGGCGCCTCCCGGTCACCCTGTGGTGGTCCCCGCGCACCCGGCCCCGCTGCGCCCGTCGACCGAGGGCCGCTCCTCCCCGGTCGCCAGCCGGTGCACCATCCGCACCAGCTCGCTCGGCTCGAACGGCTTGGCAAGGAACGCGTCGACCCCGGCCGACACCCCCGCGTCCACCTCGTACGGCGTGCAGGCGCTGACGACGGCGATGGGCAGATGGCGGGTACGGGGATCGGAGCGCAGCCCGGTCGCGGTCTCCAGGCCGCCGAGGCGGGGCATCACGACATCGAGGGTGACCACGTCGGGACGGATCCGGTGGACCAGGTCCAGGCACTCGACACCATCGGCCGCGGTCACGACCTCGAAGCCCTCCAGCTCGAGATTGACCTTGATCAGCTGCCGGATGACCTTGTTGTCGTCGACAACAAGCACGCGGCCGTACGCCCCTGACACCCTTCGAGAGTAGGTCGGCCCCGGTGACCGCGTCCGGTGTTTGCCCACTTCCGCCCCGGACGGGGGACCTGCTGCCACGGCGGAATACCTGTTCACGGACACCCGTCGGGAGCTGGTAGTGTTTCACCCGTCGCAGAGCAGCACCGCGATACGCCCCCGTAGCTCAGGGGATAGAGCATCGGCCTCCGGAGCCGGGTGCGCAGGTTCGAATCCTGCCGGGGGCACTTCGCAGGAAGTGCCGAAAAGACCTTCTGATCAGTGGAAACGTTGATCAGGGGGTCTTTTTTTCCTGTGTGATGTCCTGCCTCGCCGGGGCGGCTCTCCTCCGGCTCAGTCGGCACGTGAAGCACGTCGTCCGTCCCTCGGCGGTCGCCGGGAGGTCGTCACGATCACGCGTGAACGCACACCGTCGTGGGCAGAGTGACGGGTACTTGTGCGGCTTGACCGTGGGGGGACCGCTATGACTGCCGACGACGGACGCGCGCCCACGGGGCAGGGAGCGGACGGACACGAAGCCGCGCCCGGGCCGGGGGCCGGATGCGCCCATCCGATCCCGCCGCCCGCCGGGCCGCCCGGGTTCGGGCCGCCTCCGTCCGGTCCGCCGCCCTCCTTCGGGGCTCCGCCGCCTCCGGACCGGCCGCCCGTGGTCGGGCCGCCGCCTGCTGGGGCCGGGTTACGGGCCGTCGCGGCCGGGCTGCTCAACCTGACCGGGCTCGGGCTCGGTTACGCGCTGTTGGGGAGGTGGGGGCGGGCTGCCGGGTGCTGGATCGCCACCGGGGTGCTGCTGTTCGTGGCGTTGCCCGCCGAGCCGGACGGGGTGTCCGCGGGGGTCCTCGCCGGGTATCTCCTCGTGCTCGCCCTCGCCGCTGCCGACGGGGCGCGGATCGCCCTGCGGTCGGCCGTCGGCGGGTCGTGGCGGCCAGTGGTGGCGGCCGGGCTGGGGGTCGTGCTCCTGGCGGTGCCGGCCGGTGGGATGGTGGCGTACGGGGCCGCCCGGGACGAGGCGCGGGAGCAGATGCTGCTGGACCGGCTGGAGAGTGGGGACCGGCGGGTGGCCGCCGCGTCCGGGCAGCCGTTCGGGGCGGCGAAGGGGGAGTACGAGAAGGCTCTCGGCGTCTACCGTGCGCTCGACCGGGACCACCCGGGCTCCCGGGCCGCCGGCCTCGTGCCGGACCGGCTCAAGGACTACTACGACGCCGTCTCCTCCCCGTACGCCGACAAGCGGCACTGCGAGGCCGTCGAGCCGTTGACGTATCTGCGGAGTCTGCCGGGGGCCGTGGGCCGGGAGCTGCTGGGCGAGCTGGCCGGGTGGCCGGACGGGCCGCTGGCGGAGTCGCTGTACGCGTGCGGGGTATCGCGGCTGGGCGGGAGTCCGTCCGGAGGGGCGGCGGAGTTCGGGGAGTTGCTGCGTACGTTCCCCGAGTCCCAGCCCGCGCGGCAGGTGGCCCCGGTGCTCGGGGAGCGGATCGACGGGCGGGTCACAGAGCTGAAGGGCGACGATCCGTGTGCGGCCGTCGGGGCCTTGCGCGGGCTGCGGACCACTGTGGCCGCCCTGCCCGCCCAGCATGTGCCGGGACTGAGCGCCAAGGCCGGCAAGGGAGTTCAGGACGGGGAGTACGCCTGCGGGGTCGACCGGTTCGAGGAGGGGAAGTTCAGCCAGGCCAAGCTGACCCTGAACCGCTTCGCCCGCACCTACAAGGGCGACGGGCGGGTCGCGCAGGCCCGGAAGATCGCCATCGCCGCCGAGATAGCCGCCGCCCGGCCGGCCGCGGGCAAGCGGCTGCCGCCGTCGGGGAACCCCGGCGGTCCCCGTATGGAGCTGGTCATCAGCAACGACGCGCCCAACGGGGTCGAGGTCCTCTACACCGGGCCGGTCACCGGCACCGTCACGCTGAAGCCCTGCGGCGACTGCAAGCGGTACAGCGCGGCGACCGGTTCCACGCTCGCCTGCAAGGCCACCGGCAGGAACTACCCCAAGGCCCGGCTCCAACTGCCCGCGGGCGACTACCACTTCCTGTACAAGCACAGCACGGGCGCCTCGTCCCGGGTGGACAGTTACGCGGCGGGGTCGAAGGTCCGGCCGGGGTACACGTACACCAGCTGCACCTACGTCATCGAGCGCAGCCTGCTGGGGCCGCGTCTGCCCGCCCTGCCGGACCCCGTCGAGCCCACCTCGCTCAGCCCTTCTCGCGCGGGTTCTTCTCGATGACCCTGCCGTCCAGCTCGGCGGTGAGGTAGGCACCGCCGTACTTGTCGGAGACGTAGACGCGCAGCACCGGGCGGTCGCCGTGGAAGGGCGACGACGGGTCCACGATCACGTAACTGCTCTCCGGCTCCGGGATGTTGAGCGTCGTCCTGGCCGTCCGGAGCAGGGCGGGCAGGGCGTCCCAGTTCACCGAGTCCAGGTCGACCGGCTTGTCCCCGGACATGAGCGTGCCGCCCATGTCGTCGTTCTTCGCCTGGCCGTCGCGGTAGGTGAAGCGGTCGTAGAGGCGGGAGTTGGACTTCAGCGGCGCCTTGGCGGAGGCGTGCTTGTCGTAGAGCGTGAAGTCGGTGACCTTCGTCCCGCCCATCAGCGGCTTCAGCCCCGCGATGGCCTGCCGCGCCCCCTGCGGGGTGAGCAGGTCGGTGACGGCCTCCGCCCCGCCGTCGCTGCCCTCCGCCCCGGCCCCCTCGCCGTCCGCTACCGGTTGGCCTGCCGCGGTGGACGGCGGGGCACCGCGGTCGTTCGCCGGGGCGCTCGCCGTGGTGTCCGGGCGGCTGCCGCCCTTCGCGCTGTCGTCACCGCCGCCCCGGAAGTACGACGGGTCGATCGCCCAGAGGACGCCCGCCAGCACCGCCGCCGAGACGATGGCCGAGACCGCACCGATGCCCCTCCTCCGGCGTTGGAGGCGGCGTCTGCGCTCCTCGGCGTCAGTGATCGTCGGAGTCGTGGCCGAGGGTGCCGCGGGAGGTGCTGCCGGGCTTGCGTAGGGGTTGTCCGCGTACGGGTTGCGCGGTGCGTCCACCGGAGTCGGGAACGCCTGCGGGTGGCCGAAACCCGTCGGCGGGCGGGGCGGCTGGGCGGGGGGCGGCTGAGGCGATCGGTAGCTGCTTCTGGGGTCGGGCGCGGGCGGTACGGGGGTGGCCGTCGGCCTCGTCGCGGCCTCCGCCAGCATCCGGTCCAGGGTGGCGGCGTCCGGGCGGGCCGGGATGTCGCGGGTCAGCAGCGCCTTCAGTACGGGGGCGAGCGCCCCGGCCCGTACCGGCGGGGGGACCTCCTCGTCGAGGACGGCGGCCAGGGTGGCGAGCGTGGTGGCCCTGCGCAGCGGGTGGTGGCCCTCGACCGCGACGTACAGCATCATGCCGAGCGACCAGAGGTCCGAGGACGGGTCGCCCTCGGTGCCCCGGATGCGCTCGGGGGCTATGTAGTCGGGCGAGCCGATGAGGGCGCCCGTCATGGTGAGGCTGGTCGACTCGCGGATCGCGGCGATGCCGAAGTCCGTGAGGACCGGGCGGCCGTCGGGGCGCAGCAGGACGTTGGCGGGCTTGACGTCGCGGTGCTGGATGCCGGCGGCGTGGGCGGCGACCAGGGCGGAGAGGATGCCGCGCCCCAGCTCGGCGGCCTCGGCCGGGTCCATGGGCCCTTCGGCCAGCCGGTCCTGGAGGGAGGAGCCGGCCACCAGCTCCATCACGATCCAGGGGTAGCCGTCCTCGCCCGGGTCGACGATGTGGTGGACGGTGACCACGTTCGGGTGGTCCAGGCGCGCCAGGGCGCGGGCCTCGCGCAGGACCCGGGCGCGCAGCGTGCGGGCGCCCTCCGGGTCGTACTCCGCGAGGGCCGGATCCGGGGGCCGCACCTCCTTGAGGGCGACGTCGCGGTGGAGCGCCTCGTCGTGGGCGCGCCAGACCATGCCCATGCCGCCACTGCCGAGCCGCTCCACCAGGGTGAAGCGGCCGTCGATCACCCGTCCCGAGGGGGCCTCTTGGCTCATGCGCCGTAGCGTACGGGGGACGTACGACAGGGAGGAGTCGGGGCCGGGGGCCGGACACGGCAGCCCCTGCGGGACGGGCGCGCGGGAGGTGGCGCGGCAGGTCAGGCCGAGGCGCGTTTGCGGGACGAGGACGCGGTCTTCCTGGTGCTGTTCGCAGGGGACTTCCCGCTGCTCTTGGCGGTGCTCTTCGTGGCGCTCTTCGTGGCGCTCTTCGTGGCGCTCCGGCCGCTCGTCTTCTTCGCGGACGACGACGTGGTCTTCCGCTGCTTCTGCGTCGCCTTCCTGCCGGTGGACGAGCCGGACGCCGTCGACTTCTTCCCGCCCGTCTCCTTGGGCGTCGACTTCGGCCGTGCCGCCGTCTTCTTCGCCGCCCTCTTCTTGATGGGGTGGACCTCGGCCATGTCCCCCTCGGCCCCGGCCTCTTCGTCCTCCGCCTCCCCCCGCGACTTCTTCGCCGCGCGGACGCTGCTCTCCAGCGCCGCGATCAGGTCGATGACCTTGCCGCCGCCGCCCTCCTTCGACTCCGAGGGCTCCACCGCCTCCCCCGACGCCTTCGCCGCGATCAGCTCCTCCACCGCCTCCCGGTAGTCGTCGTGGAGGCTGTCCATGTCGACCTCGCCGAGGGTGTCCATCAGGGCGTCCGCCAGGTCGAGTTCGGCGTCGCGGACCGTGACGTCGCTGTCGGGGGCGACTCCCTCGGGGGCCCGGATCTCGTCGGGCCAGAGCAGCCCGTGCATCGCGATCACGTCGTCCACGACCCGGAGCATGCCGAGCCGTTCGCGACCGCGCAGGGCGAACTTGGCGACGGCCACCTTGTTGCTGCGCTTGAGTGCCTCGCGGAGGAGGGTGTACGGCTTGGCGGCCGGGACCCCTTTGGCGGAGAGGTAGTACGCCGTATCCATCTGGAGCGGGTCGATCTCGTCGGCGGGCACGAAGGCGACGATCTCGATGGTCCTGGCCGTGGGCAGCGGGAGCTGGGCCAGATCCTCGTCGGTGATGGGGATCATCGTGCCGTCGGCGTCCTCGTACGCCTTGCCGATCTCACCGCCGGACACCTCCTCCTCGTCCAGCTCGCAGACCTTCCGGTACCGGATCCGGCCACCGTCGGCCAGGTGGATCTGCCGGAAGTGGATCGAGTGGTTCTCGGTGGCGTTGACCAGCTTGATCGGGATGCTGACCAGCCCGAAGGAGATCGCGCCGTTCCATATGGACCTCACCGTTCACCCCTTACGTCCATGCCTTATGAGTGCAAAGGACGGTTGATCAGGTTTTCGTGCGGTTCGTGTGACTCTTATCGTATGACGCCGATCACGGAGGTGGAGGGGCGGCGCCTCGCGCTGAGCAATCTCGACAAGGTGCTCTATCCGGCGGGCGGGACCACCAAGGGCGAGGTGCTGCACTACTACGCGGCCACGGCGGCGGGCGCGATCCTGCCCCACCTGCGCGACCGCCCGGTCTCCTTCCTGCGCTATCCGGACGGGCCCGGGGGGCAGGTCTTCTTCACCAAGAATCCGCCGCCCGGTACACCCGACTGGGTGCGCACCACCCCCGTCCCCCGGAGCGAGGACCCGGGCGCCCGGCAGGTGATGGTCCAGGATCTCGCCTCGCTGATGTGGGCGGCCAACCTGGTGGTGGAGTTCCACACCCCGCAGTGGCGGGCGCACGCCCCGGGGACCGCCGACCGGATGGTCTTCGATCTGGATCCCGGCGCCCCCGCGACCGTCGTGGAGTGCTGTGCGGTGGCCCTCTGGCTGCGGGAGCGGCTCGCCGCCGACGGGCTGTTCGCGTACGGGAAGACCTCCGGCTCCAAGGGCCTGCACCTGCTGGTCCCGCTGGAGCCGGCCCCTGCCGCCTCGGTGTCCGCGTATGCCCGGCGGCTCGCGGTGGAGGCGGAGGGCGCCCTGCCGGAGCTGGCCCTGCACCGGATGAAGCGCGCCCTGCGGCCGGGCAAGGTCTTCGTCGACTTCAGCCAGAACTCCGCGTCGAAGACCACCGCCACGCCCTACACCCTGCGGGCGAGGGCCGAGCCCACCGTCTCCGCGCCGGTCACCTGGGAGGAGATCGAGGGGTGCCGGGCCCCGGAGGCGCTGGTGTTCCGGGCGGACGACATGGCCGGGCGGCTGGAGCGGCACGGGGACCTGCTCGGCCCCCTCCTCGACCCGGACCGGGCCAGGCCCCTGCCGCGGGGCCCGGCCTGACCCCCAGGGCCCCCGCGCCCACCCGGCCTGATCCCGACCGGCAGTTCGGCCTGATCCGGGCGTACGGCGTCGGCCGCACCGGGGCGCGTTTCCGCTGTTTCACCGGCGGCTCACGGGCTGCGGGGGATGCCATTGCGTCATGGCAGGGTCATGACCTGGTCACGGCATGAGGAAAGGCCACAAGTGGCGGGTGGATTGTCGGAGCCGTGGTGCACACTCTGCGCAGGCGCTTTCTTCGGGATACGCCGCAGGGGTGCGGGGAACAGGTGTGCGGGGGCGGGAGGAGCCTCCGGACACTGCCGTGACGTGGGGAGGGGATGGCGTGTTCTCGGGGATCGATGAGGTCGACTGGGCTTCGATGGAGCATGCCTACGGGCCCGCCGACGACGTGCCGGCGCTCCTTCGGGGGCTCGCCTCCGCCGATCCGGCGGAGCGGGAGAGCGCGCTCGACGGGATGTACGGGGCCGTACACCACCAAGGGGACGTCTACGCCTGCACCCTCGCGTGCATCCCCTTCCTCTTCGAACTCGCCGTCGACCCGGACGTGCAGGACCGGGGCGGCGTGGTCGAGCTGCTCACCAGCATCGGCGGCTTCGACCTGGACGAGGACGACGAGGAGATCGACGAGGACGAGATCGAGGGCGCCGCGAACTACGCGATGGCGGCGGCCGCGGTCACGGCTGGGGCTGGGGTCTTCTTCGAGCTGATCGCCGACGAGGACCGCGGGGTGCGGCTGGCCGCCCCGCTGGCGCTCGCCACCCTGCACCGGCACCCCGTGCGGGTCCTGGCGCTGGTGCGGGAGCGGCTGCCGGTGGAGCCCGACGAGGAGGTGCGGCTCGCCCTGGTGGAGGCGGCCGGGCGGATCGCCCTGCGCCACCGTCCGCTGGCCGGGCAGGTGGCCCAGTGGCTGACCCTGCTGGTGGACCGGGAGCGGGCACCGGGGCTGCGGCTCGCCGCGCTGGCCCAGCTGGCCCGCTGCTCGCCCGACGCGCTGCCCCGGGATGTGGTGCCCGTCGTGTCGGGGTTGCTGCGCGAGCTGCGTACGGCCCCGGGGGCCGCCGCGACCGCCCCCGAGCACGAGCAGTACGCACGCCAGGGGCCCTACGAGCCCTACGGACCGCAGACCGACAGGGCGTCCGAGCCTCAGCCCGGCCCGTACGAGCCCTACGAGCCCTACGAACAGCCGCATGAGCCGCTCGCCCCGGACGGCGAGCCCGACCCCGACGCCGAGGCCGAGCCGGAGGCCGACCCCTTGGGATCGGCGGAGGCCTCCCGGGCCGAGCAGGCCGCGGCGCCGACCCTGGTGGGCCAGTTGCGGGCGCTCTCCGCCCAGGAGAGCGCCGGGCGAGGCGCCCCCTGGGCCGCCGATCTGCTGCGCACCCTGCACGTCGGCCTGGACGACCGGGTGGGCGACCGCACGGCCCTCCTCGTGGACCAGCTCCGCAGCCCCGACCGCTGGCAGCGCATCGACGCCGTACGGATGAGCGGTGGGCTGATACGGGCCTGGCGCGGTTCGTACGAGGAGTTGGTGGGGCTCGTCGGGGACCAGCTCTCCGACCCCGAGCCCCGGCTGGCCGAGGCCGCCTCCCACGTCCTGGAGGAGCTGTTCTCGCTGGCGGCCCCCACCGCCGACGCCCTGGCGGCCCGGCTGGCGGCCGATCCGGGGGGCTGGGTGAAGGAGTGGGCCAGCGGCCCGCCGGGGCTCGGCTCCACCGTGAAGGCGCTGGCCCGGCTCGGGGACGCCCGCGCGGTGCCCGCCCTGGCGGCGGCCCTGGAGCTGCCGGAGGTGCCGCACGACGTGGGGTTCGCCGTCGCCCATCTCGGGTCGGCCGCCCTTCCGCTGGCCGGGGCGCTGCGGCGCAGGCTGGCCGGGGTGCCGCTGGACGAGGGCGCGTACGACCGGGCGAGCCCGTTACTGGCCGGGCTGACCGGGCTGCGGGCGGGCGAGGCGACCCCGGAGGTGCTGCGGCTGCTGCGCGGCGCCCCGGCGTACCGGGGCGAATGGCTGCGTACGGCGGCGCTGCGGGCGCTCGGCTCGTTCGGGCCCGCCGCCCGGGAGGCGGTGCCGGAGCTGCGCGCGATGCTGCGGCGTCCGGGGACGGCCACGGAGGCGGCCGAGGCGCTGTGGGCCGTCGCCGGGGACCGGGACGCGGTGCTGCCGGTGCTGGTCGAGGGGCTCGGCTCGGACCAGGTGCACGACCGGCGGGCCGCCGCGGCGGCGCTGGGGGCGCTCGGGCCGCAGGCGGCGGCGGTGGCGCCCCGGCTGCGCGGACTGCTGGGCCATGACGAACTGTGGCTGCGGGTGGACGCGGCGATCGCGCTGCGGAAGGTGTCGGGGCGGACGGAGGAGGGCACCGAGGTGCTGCTGGACGCCTGGGAGAGGAACCGCCATGTCCGGGTCCGGGTGGCGGAATGCCTGGCGCGGACGGGACCGGTCGACCCGGCGTCGACGACGGCACAGGTGCTCCGCGCCGAACTCTCCTCCGTACGCCGTCACAACGCGCTGGACGGCGGGTACGGCAGCCATGACACCCACGAGGACGAGAAGCTCCTGGCCCTGTGCCGACAGGCACTCCGGGGGACGGGGAAGACGGGGAGAGGAAGCACGGCATGATCATTTTCGGTACCAAGGGCTATCTGTACCAACTGGCCATCCTGACGATGGTCTGCGGCTGGTGCGGCAATCCGGCGGCGCACACCCTGCGCAAGCGGGTCACGAAGTTCACGCTGTTCTTCGTCCCGCTGTTCCCGTTCTCGACGAAGTACGCCACGCAGTGCACGTTCTGCGGCGGTGAGCAGCAGATATCCCCGGAGCAGGCCGATCAGCTCCTCGCCCAGCACGGCGCCGGTCCCGACGGCCGGTCGGGGCAGGCACCGCGGCAGCCGGGCTTCACGCAGCCGGGGCAGAGCCCGTTCCAGCGCTGAGCGCGCTCCGCTCCCGGGTCCCCCCGAGCCGGGAAGCAGCCGGTCACGTACAGGTACGAAGTGGGCATTGGGTATGGTCCCGTCCTAGGGTGTAGGCCCCCGTCGTCCACGAGGAGGGCCAGCCGTGCGCCCGGTTCGCGTCCGTACCGTCGCCGCCGCCGTGGCCGGGCTCGCCCTGCTCTCCGGCTGCGGCTCGGCCGGCGGGCTGGAGAGCACCGGCGAGGCCCGTTCGGCGGTCGGGCCCGCCCGGCTCTGGCCCGACCTGCCGCCCGCCTCGGCCGCTCCCTACGACTACGGGGAGGGCGAGACCGCCAGGATCCCCGGGATCACGGTGCCCGGCGACGATGTGCACGGTCTGGACCCGGTCGCTGTGGCGCAGGCCGGGCTGAAGGCCAGGACCGAGCGGGACAGCGGTCTGGACGAGCTGCCCGACGCGACGGTCCGGCAGATCCGGGCCTGCCGGACGGCACCGGACGACTGCCCGGTCCTCACCCCGTACTACTTCGACCTGACCGATGACGGCAGGGACGAACTGGTGCTCGGCATCCGGATGCCCGGACGACAGCTCGCCGTGCGGGCGTACCGGGCCGAGGACGGCGTGCTGACCCGGATCATGTCCACGGCGGACGCCGTGATCAGCGTGGAGCTGGCGGGCCGGGACCTGATCCTGCGGGCCCCTTCGGCGATCTCCGGGTACGAGTACCGCACCGCGTGGTCCTGGGACGACCGGCAGCAGGCGATGCTGGCCACCCGGGACGAGATCCTGCGGGTGCCCGAGCGGCGCGCGGAGCGCACGGCCCCCGCGCCCACGGCGCCTCCGTCGGGGACCCCGGCTGCGCCCACCCCCTCGGCGGACGGCCGATGAGACGGCGCCGGTTCCGCTCCCCCGCCTGGGCCTCGACCCTCACCTGGAAGGCCGCGGTCTTCCTCACCGCCATGTGCTGCACCCTGGCGGCCCTGCTCGGCGTCCTCGTGCACACGGCGGTCACCCGGCAGACGGTCTCCCACGCCCGGGAGAAGGCGCTGGCCCGGCTGGAGGTCGTCACCGCCGCGTACGAGGCCGGGGAGCCGCTGCCCCGGGGCTCCGGCATCGACCCGCCGGGGCTGCCCGCCTCGCTGCGCGCCCTGGCCGCGGGCGGCGAGCGCGGCACCCTGGTCGCGGACGGCCCGCACCGGCCGGGCGACCCGGACGGGCGGGGCGGCCCCGCGATGTGGGCGGCGGGCCCGGCGGACGGGCGGGCGCTGGCCACCTGGACGGACTACAGCCACAGCGCCCGCACCATCGCGGGGCTGGACCGGGCGATCGTCGGCTCCTCGCTGCTGGCCATCGCCGCCACGCTCGTCGTCGGCCTCTTCGCGGTCGGCCGGGTGACCCGCAGGCTGCACCAGACGGCCCGGGTGGCCCGCCGGATCAGCGCGGGCGACCTGGACGCCCGGGTCGACGACCCGCGTACGGCCCGCCCCCCGCGCGGCCAGGACGAGGTGGCGATCGTCTCGGGCGCCCTGGACACCATGGCCTCCAGCCTCCAGCGCAAGCTCCAGACGGAGCAGCGGTTCACCGCCGATGTGGCGCACGAGCTGCGCACCCCGCTCACCGGGCTCTCGGCCGCCGCCGAGCTGCTGCCGCCGGGGCGTCCGGCGGAGCTGGTGCGGGACCGGGTGCGGGCGATGCGGGCGCTGACCGAGGACCTGCTGGAGATCTCGCGCCTGGACGCCCGTACCGAACAGGTGGACCTGGCCGTGCACGACCTCGCCCCGGTGGTGGAGCGGGTCGTCCGGGCCTCCGGGACAGGGACCGGGGTGCGGGTCACCGGTGCGGCGCGGGTGGAGACGGACCGGCGGCGGCTGGAACGGGTGATCGGCAACCTGGTGGCCAACGCGCACCGGCACGGCGCGGGCCCGGTGGTGGTGGAGGTGTCGGGTGCGGTGGTCTCCGTACGCGACCACGGGCCGGGCTTTCCGGCGTACCTCCTGGAGGGCGGTCCGCAGCGGTTCCGCACGGACGGCGCAGGCAAGGGCCACGGACTCGGGCTGACCATCGCGGTGGGCCAGGCGGCGGTGATCGGGGCGCGGCTGGAGTTCGTGAATCCCCCGGACGGCGGGGCGCTGGCCCGGCTGACACTGCCGGAGTACGTGCGCCTCGACGGGGAGGATTCGGCCGGGAACGCGGGCGAACAGGGCGCCGCGGCCACGGAGTAGCCCGCCCGCATCACACACAGTGCGCGTTGCGGACTCTCCGTGTCCAATTTAGCGTGACGAAGGCGAGCCCGGCTCGCGTCCCCCACACCCCTCTTCCCTCTCCTCTGGAGGCAGCATGTCCCCCCTGTCCCGCCCCTCGCGGTTCCGCCGGATCGGTCTCTGCGTCGCCACCGGCACCCTCGCGGCGGTCACGGCCGCCGCCCCCGCTCTGGCGGCGGACCCGAGCCCCACCGACCACCGCGACCGGCCCACCGCCGCGGCCCCGGCCTCCGACGAGCTCTCCGCCTCCGCCCTCCAGCGCGAGCACGAGGCCCGGCAGGACGCCCAGGCGCAGAACCAGGCCAAGCCGCAGGCCCCCAAGCGGACCTACAAGGGCCGGGTCATCGCCAAGCCGTACCTGCTGCTGCGCGACCGCCCGACCCGGAGCAGCAAGGTCGTGGGCTCGGTGAAGTACGGCACCGTCGTCAACATCTTCTGCAAGACGACCGGTGACAACGTCGACGGCAACAACCGCTGGTACCTGCTGACCGACGGCACCTGGGCCTGGGGCTCGGCCCGCTACATCGAGAACATCGGTGCCGCGCCGCGCTACTGCTGACACGTCCGGCACCTGCTCGTCCCGTCCGCCCGGAAGCCACTCGCTTCCGGGCGGACGTGCTGTGACATGGACGGCGTGCGCTGTGACATAGGACGGCGTGCGCTATGACATAAGGGAAATACGGCACGCCTCTTGCTACGTTGCGACCCATGACCGCAACGACGGCGGACGCTCCCCCGCCCGAGCTTCGCCTGGCCAGACGGCGCGGGGTCGAGCTGTCGCTCCTCATCGGGGCCGTCCTGATCTCCGTCTACGGTTACGCGGCCGTCGGCCTCGCCCACGACGGGGCGGTGCCCCCCGATGTCGCCGGTTACGGCGCCGGGCTCGGCACGCTCGCCCTGCTGGCCCATGTCGCGGTCCGCTTCCGGGCCCCGTACGCCGATCCGCTGCCGCTGCCGATCGCCGTCCTGCTCAACGGGCTGGGCCTCGTACTGATCTACCGGCTCGACCTGGAGACCCCGCGCGACCAGGCCGCCCCCACCCAGCTGATCTGGTCCACGCTCGGGGTGGCGCTGTTCGCCCTCGTCGTGGTGCTGCTCCGGGACCACCGGGTGCTCGCGCGCTACGCCTATCTCTCGGTCGCCACCGCGCTCGCCCTGATGATCGTGCCGATCTTCTTCCCTGCGGTGAACGGGGCGAAGATCTGGATCCGGATCGGCGGGCTCTCCTTCCAGCCCGGGGAGTTCGCCAAGATCCTGCTCGCCGTCTTCTTCGCCGCCTATCTCGCGGCCAACCGCAACGCGCTCGCGTACACGGGGCGCACGTTCGGGAAGCTGCAACTGCCCACCGGCCGGGTGCTCGGCCCGATCGTGGCGATCTGGCTGCTCAGCGTCGGCGTGCTGGTGCTGGAGAGGGACCTCGGCACCTCGCTGCTCTTCTTCGGGCTCTTCGTCATCATGCTGTACGTGGCGACCGGCCGGACCGGCTGGATCGCGGTCGGGATGCTGCTGGCGGCCGTCGGGGCGTTCGTCGTCGGCTCGTTCGAACCGCATGTGCACGGGCGGGTGCAGGACTGGCTGGACCCGTTCGCCTCGATCGAGGCGGGACGGGGCCCGGGCCAGCTCGCCCAGTCCCTCTTCGCCTTCGCGGCGGGAGGGATGCTCGGGACCGGGCTCGGGGCGGGCCACTCGGTCCTCATCGGCTTCGCCGTCAAGTCCGACTTCATTCTGGCGACCGCGGGCGAGGAGCTGGGGCTGAGCGGACTGACCGCGATCTTCCTGCTGTACGCGCTCCTCGTGGCGCGCGGCTACCGGACCGGGCTAGCCCTGCGCGACCCGTTCGGACGGCTGCTGGCCATCGGGCTCGCCTCCATCCTGGCGCTCCAGGTGTTCGTGATCGCGGGCGGGGTGATGGGGCTGATCCCGCTGACCGGGATGGCGATGCCGTTCCTGGCGCAGGGCGGCTCGTCCGTCGTCACCAACTGGATCATCGTGGCGTTGCTGATCCGGCTCAGCGATGTCGCGCGTCGGCCGCACCCGGAACAGGTGGAGACCGGGGTCATCGCGAGCGCCACCGGCGCGGTGGGCACCCCTGGGGAGAGGGACCAGTGATCCGATACATCCGGCGGGCCGCCGCCCTCTGCCTTCTGCTGCTCGCGGCGCTGCTCGTCAACGCGGCCCGCGTCCAGCTCTTCGAGGCCGACGAGCTGGACGCCAACCCCGCCAACCGCCGTACCACCATCGCCCGTTACGACCAGCCGCGCGGCAACATCCTCGTCGGTGACAGGGCGGTGACCGGCAACAAGGAGACCGGCGAGCAGCTCAGTTTCGAACGCACCTACCTGCACGGCCCGTTGTACGCCCCGGTGACCGGATACGCCTCGCAGACGTACGGCACCACGCTCATCGAGCACGCCGAGGACGGCGTCCTCTCCGGTACGGCTTCGCTGCTGGCCCCGCTCCCCTTCTGGAACGAGTTCACCCGGGGCCGGCAGCCGGGCGGCAACGTCGTCACGACGGTCAAGGAGTCGATGCAGCGCGCCGCGTACGCCGGGCTGAGCGGACGGCGCGGCGCGGTCGCCGCCCTGGAGCCGTCGACGGGCAGGATCCTGGCGCTGGTCTCGACCCCCTCGTACGACCCCGAGCGGCTGTCGGGCACCGGCTCTGCCGTCACCGAGGCCTGGGCCCGGCTGAACGCGTCCAAGAGCCTGCCGATGCTCAACCGGGCCATCCGGCAGACCTATCCGCCGGGCTCCGCCTTCAAGATCGTGACAGCGGCGGCGGCCCTGGACGCCCGGGTGGTGACGGAGCCGGACGCGCCGACGGACACCCCGTCCCCGTACGTCCTGCCGAACACCCGGACGGTCCTCCCCGACGAGGCGCGCGGCTGCGAGAAGGCCTCGCTGGCCGACGCGATCCGGGTCTCCTGCAACACGGTCATGGCCCATCTGGGGGTGGAGGTCGGGCTGGCGGGGATGGTGGAGACGGCGGGCCACTTCGGCTTCAACGACAGCGGGCTGCGCATCCCGTCCGGAGTGGCGCGGAGCAACTTCGACACCGACATGAGCGAGGACCAGCTCGCGCTCTCCTCGATCGGGCAGTTCAACACCACCGCGACCCCGCTCCAGATGGCGATGGTCGCGGCGGCCGTGGCCAACGGGGGCGATCTGCGCTACCCGTACCTGGTCGACCGGGTGACCACCGGCGGCGGGGACACCGTCCGGCAGCAGGGCCCGCGCTCCTACGCCCGGGCGATGAGCCCCTCCACCGCCGTGCGGCTCCAGCGGATGATGGTCGACGTGGTGGAGAACGGCACCGGGTCGAACGCGGCGATCGAGGGTGTGACGGTCGGCGGCAAGACCGGCACCGCCCAGCACGGCGTCGACAACTCCGGTCTCCCGTACGCCTGGTTCATCTCCTGGGCCCAGGCCCGGGACTCCGGTCGCCCGACCGTCGCGGTCGCCGTGGTGGTGGAGGACGCGGCGGCGGACCGGGCCGACATCAGCGGCGGCGGCAGCGCGGCCCCCATCGCCCGGGCGGTGATGGAGGCGGCGCTGGAGGGGTGAGGGGCCCGGGGAGCCTGCACGCGGGTCGGGTCGGGTCGGGTCGGGTCGGGTCGGGTCGGGTCGGGTCGGGGAGACCGTACGGGGAGACTGGCGGGCATGACATCGAGACCGTCCGCCGTGGCGCGGGCGCTGGAGCGGATCGCCCGACGGGACCCGGCGCTCGGCGCGTTCATCGAGGTGTGGCCGAGGGAAGCCCTCGCCCGTGAGCCCGCGGCCCGGGAACTCCCCCTGTGCGGGCTGCCGTTCGCGGTGAAGGGCCGCACGGGCATCCGCTCGTACGCGGCCCGTCGGCTGATCGCGGCGGGCGGTGTCCCGGTCGGCGCGACCTCGGTGCCCGGACCCGGTACGGCCTGGCAGACCTGGGGGCAGGGGGCCCAGGGCCGTACGGTCAACCCGTGGCGGGCCGACCGTACGCCCGGCGGTTCGTCGGCGGGCTCGGCGGTCGCGGTGGCGGCGGGGATGGTGGAGCTGGCGACGGGGAGCGACGGGGCCGGTTCGGTGCGCATCCCGGCCGCCTGGTGCGGGGTGTTCGGGCTGAAGACGACGAACGGGCTGCTGCCGTCCCCGGACGCCTCGGGCCTGGCGTCGGCGGGGGTGCTGGCCCGTTCGGCGGCGACCGCGGAGAAGTACGTACGCCATGTGCTGCCCGGGTACGGGGAGCCCGCCGCCCCTGCCCTGCCCCTGGCCGCCGTGTACAGCGAGGACCTGGGGTTCGCGGAGGTGGACCCGGAGGTGGCGGGCGCGGTGCGGGCGGCGGTGGACCGGCTGGTCGCGGCGGGGGCCGTGCGCCTGGTGGACGCCCCGTGCGCGCTGCTCGACCCGGGGCGGGCCTGGCTGGCGGTACGGGGCGGGGCGGCCAAGGAGCCGGAAGCGGTGGCGGTCCGGCGGGCGAACGACGAACGGCTGGACGCCCTCCTCGCCGCCGCGCCCCTGTTGCTGACCCCGGCCACCCCGAACCGGCCGCACGGGCACGAGGGGCCAGGCGACCGGTACTCCACGGCCCTGACCTGGGCGTTCAACCTGAGCGGCCATCCGGCGGCGAGCGTGCCCGCCGGGTTCACCGGGGACGGCTGCCCGGTGGGGCTCCAGTTGGTGGCGGCGCGCGGGGCGGACGTCTCGCTCCTCGGAATGGCCCGCGCGGTGGAGAACGCCCTGCCTACCGTGCGGCCATGACGACGACTATCGAGACAGAGACCACCGGCCCGAGACACGAGTTGGCCCAGGTGAACATCGCCCGACTCCGATTCCCCCTGGAATCACCGCAGTTGAAGGACTTCATGGACGCGCTGGACCCGGTGAACGCGGTCGCCGACGCGGCGGAGGGGTTCGTCTGGCGGCTGCGCTCGGACTCCGGCAACGCCACCGACGTCCCGGTCCTCGGGGACGACTGGCTGATCGTCAACATGTCGGTGTGGCGGGACGCCGACGCGCTCACCGACTTCATGTACGCGGGGCAGCACCGGGAGTTGCTGAAGCGGCGCCGCGAGTGGTTCGCGCACACGCGGGAGGCCATGTCCGCCTTGTGGTGGGTGCCCGCGGGGGAGCGCCCGACGGTGGCGGACGCCGAGGAGCGCCTGCTGCATCTGCGTGAACACGGCCCGACCGAGCGGGCGTTCACCCTGCGCACCCGCTTCCCGGCACCGGCGGGGGTGCGCTGACCGGCGGGGCGGGGCGCGCTGAGAGCCCGGGGACGGGGGCGGGACACTCACCCCCCGCCCCCGTCCCCGGCCGTTCAGCCGACCGCTCAGCCGATCGGCTGCCGGATCTCCTCGCGGATCTTCGCGGTCTCCACCGCGGCCGCCTCCAGGTCGATCGACCGGGCGTCCTTGAGGGCGGTCTCGGCTCGGATGATCCCCACCGAGACCCCCGTGTTGTCGTCGCCCCAGGCGCACATCGGCACGTTGGCCTTGACGCCGCCCTTGTCCGACTGGAGCACCTGGCACTCCAGCGCGATGTCGTACCCGGCGGGGGTGAACTTCTTCGGCGGTACGACGACGCTCGCCCCGTCCCCGGCGGCCCCGCCCTCCATCATCTTGCCGGTCATCACCTCCGGGTCCGCGAACCGCCCGTACATCCCGGAGATCACCAGCGCCCCGCCCTTGGCCGAGCTGTACTGCCCGACCACCGCCTTCGCGTCCCGGACGGTGGGGTCGTACATCTTCTCGATCTTCCTGCCCTCGGTGGACGACAGATCCTGGGCCAGGGTGAACTCGCCGTCCAGCAGCTTCTGTTCCAGGACGAGCTGGTACTTGGCATCCGGGAAGGCCGCGTCGGCGGTCTTCCCGGCCAACTGGGAGACGCCGAAGGTGATACCGGCCGCCACCACGACCGCACCGGCCACGATCCCGACGACCAGCCCGGTCCGCTTCTTCCGCGGCGGCTGCGCCCCCGGGCCCTGGAGCGGCCAGGCGCCCGCGCCGGGTGCGGCGGGCGGCTGCCCCCAGCCGCCGGGCTGCTGCTGGGGCGGGTAGCCGTAGGGCTGCTGCGGGTGGTGCTGCGGCGGCACCCCGGGGGCGGCGGCGGGCGGACCGTAGGAGCTCTGCGGCGGGTGCGCGGGCGGCGGGCCGTACGGGCCCTGCGGCGGCTGAGGCGGGGTGGTCATGCGCTCACCGTACGACACGTTTGCGAACGGAATTTCGACGCGGACGACATCGGTACAGGGTCGGGACGAACACCCTCCTTCGCCGGGGCCGCCGGGGCCGCCGGGGGCACCCCGGGGGCGCGCTCCCTCACCCCAAAGGCTCGCGCCTGCGCAGCCGTTCCGCCGGCGCCCCGGCCGTCCGGTCAGGCACCAGGCGCCCCGCGCACCCCACGGGAAGCGGCGCCGAGGCCTCCACCCCGGGAGCTGCCACTTCAGGCCTCCACCCCCGGAAGCGACCGCTCAGGCCGCTTCCCTCCCCTCCCCGGCCGTCTCCGAGGCCGCTCCCCCGGCCCCCTCCCCGATCGCCTCCGCGACCTCCGCCACCCGGGCCCGCTCCTCGGCCGCGAAGCGTTCGCGGTCCAGTTGCTCGGCTATCTCCTCGTCCTGGGACATCAGCAGGTCCAGGTTGGAGTCGCCCAGTTCCAGGACGCCCATCTCGACGTAGGCCTTCTGGAGGCGCGGGCCCCAGAGGCCGATGTCCTTGACGCACGGGACGATCCGGCTGAACAGGAGCTTGCGGAAGAGCTGGAGGAACTCGGAGTGCTCCGAGAGGTCCTTCGCCTCCTGCTTGCCGATGCCGAAGTTCTCCAGGACCTCGACGCCGCTGAGCCGGTCGCGCATCAGGTAGCAGCCCTCGATGACGAACTCCTCGCGCTCGCGCAGTTCGGCGTCGCTGAGCTGCTGGTAGTAGTCGCGCAGCGCCATCCGCCCGAAGGCGACATGGCGGGCCTCGTCCTGCATGACGTACGCGAGGATCTGCTTGGGCAGCGGCTTGGTGGTGGTGTCGCGGATCATGCCGAAGGCGGCGAGCGCCAGGCCCTCGATCAGGACCTGCATCCCGAGGTAGGGCATGTCCCAGCGGGAGTCGCGCAGGGTGTCGCCCAGCAGGCCCTGGAGGTTGTCGTTGACCGGGTAGAGCATGCCGATCTTCTCGTGCAGGAAGCGGCCGTAGATCTCCGCGTGCCGGGCCTCGTCCATGGTCTGGGTGGCGGAGTAGAACTTGGCGTCCAGGTCGGGGACGGACTCCACGATCCTGGCCGCGCAGACCATCGCGCCCTGCTCGCCGTGGAGGAACTGGCTGAACTGCCAGGAGGTGTAGTGCTTGCGCAGCTCGCCCCGGTCCTTCTCGGTCATCTTCGCCCAGTGCGGGGTGCCGTGGAGCGTGAGCGCCTCGTCGGGGGTGCCGAGCGGGTCGGTGGGGTCGACCTCCTGGGACCAGTCGATGCGCTTGTCGCCGTCCCACTGCTTGTCCTTGCCCTTCTGGTAGAGGGCGAGGAGGCGTTCGCGGCCGTCGTCGTAGTCCCAGCTGAACCGGGCGGCCCCGGTGGCGGGGACCTGCCAGAGCGGTTCGCCGGGCGGGGTGGTGTAGAGGTCATGCGTGGACACGGACGGCTCCTTCGCCTCGGCTGTCTCCCCTGTTTCCTTGGCTCCGGCGGCAGTTGAGCGGGCATCGGCCGCCTCCCCGGCAGGTTCACACGTTGGTAGACGGTGAGTCAACAAGTTGCACACGGCCGGACGGAGTGGCGCGCGAGGGATTGACGCCCTTGCTGACGAGGAGTCTCATAAGATGTGACCGCCGGTAACTCCCCTTGGCTCCCCCGTGTGAGGTGCTCGCCATGACGACCGTGACCGACCGCGACCTGACCCTGCTCCGCGACGCGCTCGGCCCGCTCCGCGACCGCGAGCAGGTCGCCGCCCGCCTGCTGGAATCCTCGGCCAAGCACTCCTTCGACCCCGACACCGAGCTCGACTGGGACGCGGCTGTCGAGGAGGGCAGGTGGTTCTGGCCGCCGGAGCTGCTCTCGCTCTACGACACCCCGATGTGGCACCGCATGTCGGAGGAGCAGCGCCTGGACCTCTCCCGGCACGAGGGCGCGGCCCTCGCCTCGCTCGGCATCTGGTTCGAGATCATCCTGATGCAGCTGCTGGTGCGGCACGTCTACGACAAGCCCGTCACCAGCAACCACGTCCGCTACGCCCTCACCGAGATTGCCGACGAGTGCCGCCACTCGATGATGTTCGGCCGCATGATCGACTGGGGCGGCGCCCCGACGTACGAGGTGCCGCGCGTCTACCACAACCTGGCGCGGGTCCTGAAGACCGTCTCCACCACTCCCGGTTCGTTCGCCGCGACCCTGCTCGGCGAGGAGATCCTCGACTGGATGCAGCGGCTGACGTTCCCCGACGACCGGGTGCAGACCCTGGTGCGCGGGGTGACCCGTATCCATGTCATCGAGGAGGCCCGGCACGTCCGGTACGCCCGCGAGGAGCTGCGCCGCCAGATGGTGACCGCCCCGCGCTGGGAGCGCGAACTCACCAAGGTCAGCTGCGGCGAGGCGGCCCGGGTCTTCTCCGTCTGCTTCGTCAATCCGCGGGTGTACGAGAACGTCGGCCTGGACCGGCGGGAGGCCGTCGCCCAGGTGCGGGCGAGCGGCCACCGCAGGGAGGTGATGCAGACCGGCGCCAAGCGGCTGACGGACTTCTTCGACGACATCGGGCTGCTGAACGGCGTCGGTCGCCGGCTGTGGCGCAGCTCGGGACTGCTGGCCTGATCGCGTGCGGACCGCAGCCCCCGGGCTCGGCGACCGGGATCGCGGACCCTTTACCCTCGGGGGCATGACGTCCACCGCCGCAGCCCCGCCGCCGCCCCGCGCGTACCGCAGGCTCAGCGTCGAGGAGCGCCGCGCCCAGCTCCTGGTCGCGGCGCTGGGCCTCTTCGCCCACCGGCCCCCCGACGAGGTCTCCCTCGACGAGGTGGCGGTGGCGGCCGGGGTCTCCCGGCCGCTGGTCTACCGCTACTTCCCGGGCGGGCGGCAGCAGTTGTACGAGGCCGCACTGGGCTCGGCCGCCGACGAGCTGAAGCTCTGCTTCACCGAGCCGGCGGTGGGCCCGCCCACCGAGCGGGTCGCTCGCGTCCTGGACCGCTACCTCCGCTTCGTCGACGAGCACGACACCGGGTTCAGCGCCCTGCTGCGCGGCGGCAGCGTCGTGGAGACCTCCCGGACGACGAGCATCGTGGACGGCGTCCGGCGGGCGGCGGCCGAGGAGATCCTCAGCCACCTCGGCCGGATCGGCGGCGCCGACGCCGGGGGGCGGAGCGCCGGGCCGCGGCTGCGGATGATGGTCCGCAGCTGGATCGCGGCCGTCGAGGCGGCCTCCCTGATCTGGCTGGACGAGGGCAAGCGCCCCCCGGCGGCCGAGCTGCGCGGCTGGCTGGTCGACCACCTCGTCGCCCTCCTCGCGGCGACGGCCGCCACCGACGAGGAGACCGCGGCGGTGGTCCGCGACCTGCTCGCCCTGGAGGCCCCCGGCGGACCGGCCGGGCGGCTGGCGGAGCTGGTCATCCCGGTCGTCGCCGGTGCCGCACACCTGCTGGCGCCCGCCCCTGCGGCAGACTGACCCGGTGAAGAGCGAGAACACCCCTTTCAGGGGCGGCCCCCTGGACGGCCGGGTCCTGCCGGTCCTGGTCGGCCCGACCGGCCACCCGCCCAAGTGGTACGAGGTCCCCGTGCCCTCCCCCGACGGCTCCCCGCCCACCGTGTACGCGTACGAACGCGTCCCGGCCGGCTACACCAAGCGGCTCGGCCTCCAGCGCGGCTGGGTCTACGAGTACGCCCCCGGCGGCCGCACCCGCCGCTCCCTCAAGTGGCCCTGGTCCAAGCCGGAGAGCCGCGACTAGGGTCCGGCATGCGCACAGGCCCTAAGATCGTCGGTCAGGTGCGGAGGGGCGGGCCGCCCGGGTGCCGCAGGACGGTCATAGGGGGGTGCGCCATGGAGGCGCTGCGTAGCGAGGATCCACGTCGTTTCGGGCGCTTCACCGTGCTGGCCCGCTTCCAGGAGACCGCGAGCGCCGTGCGGTACGCGGCGCGGGACACCGGCACCGGGGAGACCGTCGTGATCACCGCCGCGCGCCCCGCGCTCGCCGCCGTACCGGCCTTCCGGCGCCGCTTCGAGGCCGAGGCCCGTACCGCCGAACGCCTCGCGGGCGGCTGGGTGGCCCCGCCCCTGGAGACCGGTGACGGTGAGGCGGAGGGGGCCGGACTCCTCTGGACGGCCGCCGGTTACGTCCCCGCTCTGCCGCTGGCCGACGCGATCGGGATCGCCGGTCCGCTGCCGGAGCGCGCCCTGCGGATACTGGGCGCGGGCATCGCCGAGATCCTCTCCCGGGTGCACGCGGGCGGCGCGGTGCTCCAGGGGCTCGCCCCCGACACGGTGCTGCTGGCCGAGGACGGGCCCCGGCTCACCGCGTTCGGCCCGCTGGGCGCGGCGGCGACGGCACAGGCGCGGCCGGGCGGGCAGCTCTCGGTGCGGCTGGGCTACCTCACGCCGGAGCAGGTCGCGGGCAAGGAGGCCGGTGCCCCCTCGGACCTGTTCGTGCTGGGGCTGCTGCTGGCGTACGCGGCCACGGGGACGACCCCGTTCACGGAGGGCCCGCCGGAGGAGGCCGCCCGCCGCATCGCGGAGGCCGACCCCGAACTGGACGCCGTACCGGAGGAGTTGCGCGCTCTGATCGCCAGATGCCTGGCGAAGGACCCGGCGATGCGCCCCACCGCCGACACGGTCGCCGCCGAACTGGCCCTGGAGGGCGCGGCGGGCCTCGCCCGGGGCGGCTGGCTCCCCGAGCGGCTGGCGGCGGCGGTCGCGGACCAGGGGGCGCGGGTGCGCGCGCTGGAGGAAGCGTGGGAAGCGCCTGAGGTGGCGGACTCGGTGCCGGAGGCTGCGGATGCGGGGCCTGGGGGTGCGGTGCCTGCGGATGCGGGGCCTGGGCGTGCGGCGCTTCAGAAGGGCGATGCTGTGGGCACACCGGCTCCGGCCGACCCACGGATTCCTCTGGCCGACGACGACACCACCCCCGGCACCGGCGGCATCGGTGAGGACCGGGGCACCACCCGCTTCCTCAACACCGGCCCCGAGCCACCCCACTCCGACCGCGCGACCACCCAGCTCGCCCTCCCCCACCAGCCGCCCGCTCTCCCTGCCACCCCCGCCCACCAGCACACCCACGGCAGCCCCGCCCCCTACCCGGCCGCGGTGCTCCCGGGCTCCGCCGGGCCGGGGAGCGGCCAGGGTGCCGACGGCCGGAGCAGCAGCGGCCAGGACACCAACGGCCAGGGCAGCGGCAGCCCCATGGTCGCGCTGCCGCTCCCGCCCGCGCCCACCCCGCCGCCCGGCGGTCCCGCCCTCGGTCGGCGCGCCATGCTGACCGCGGCGGCCGCCGCGGTCGGCGGACTCGTCGTGGGCGGCGGGGCCGTCGCGGCGATCGGCGGCGGGGAGAGCGCGGTGGCCACGGACGCCAAGCCCGCGCCGCCCAAGCCCCGGCGCACGCTCCCCGGCCAGCCCCCGGAACCGCGCTGGATCTACGCCCATCCCTCCTCCGAGTCCACCCCCCTGACGGCCGCGCTCTGGCAGGACCGGCTGCTGGTGGTGACCAGCGAGAGCCAGGCGAGCGCCGTCGATCTGCGGACCGGCAAGCGGGTCTGGCAGCGCGCGGACGCCGCCGACGGCCAGGCGGTGCTGGCCGCCGGGGACCTCTGTTTCGTGGCGGGGCCGACGGAGTTCCTCTGGCTGGCGCCGAAGGACGGGGCGGTCGTGCACCGCCTGCGGTACGCGGACGGCTTCACCGACCTGCCCGGCCTCCAGGTGGGGCGGCCGGCGGGCCACTCCGGGGCCGTCGTCTGGTTCACCGGCTCGCACACGGTCACCGTGAAGGCCCCCAAGCCGGAGAAGGGCAAGAAGCAGGAGCCGGACAAGAAGGTGGTGCAGGCGCATCTCTTCGCGTACGACATCGTCCGGCGCGCCGAGCTGTGGCGTACGCCCGTACCGGCGGGCCGGGCTCCCGGCACTCCCCTGTACCGGGTGGTCGCGGAGCGCCCGGACGACATCCTCGTACAGCAGGAGCCGTCGACCCTGGCCCCGGCCGACGTCAAGGCGGCCAAGGGGAAGGGCTCCCTGCGCTGCTTCGACCGGGAGACCGGCAGGCTGCGGTGGACCAAGCAGTACGGCTCGGCCGCCCCCAACGCCGGAATCGCGGGCGACGAGGGCGGGATCCTGTACGCGTCGGTCGGCGCCGACCTCCAGTCGTTCGAGGCGGACACCACCAAGCCGCTCTGGCGGGTGACGGGCACGGAGGGTTCGTACTTCGGCATCCCGCTCGTGGCCGGGCCCTTCGTCCACACCTCCGAGCGCAGCCAGCAGATCGGCGCGGTGGAGCGGGAGACCGGGCGCTTCGTCTGGCGCCGCTCCACGGAGGTGCCGGCCGCCGGGGGCGCCCCCGCCCTCACCGTGAGCACCACCGGGGAGACGCTGTTCGCCGCCGACGCCGCCCAGGTCACCGCGTTCTCGGCGGCCGACGGGGAGCGCCTGTGGAAATTCCAGGACATCGGGGTGGCCGACCCGAAGGGGGAGACGGTGAGCGCCCCGTACCGCGTCCTGGCCTCCGGCGCTGACGTCATCGTCCAGCGGGCCAGGTCCTTCTACGCCTTCCCTGTCGCCTGAGCCGACCTGCCACGCGGTACGGCCGTCCGGGGCATCTCCCGGGCGGCACGCCCTGCGGTGCTTGCATCACCTGACACCGGGTGACCGGATTGATCGGATGAGATCCCTTGCCCGGGGACGGGTCCGGCTTCTCCCGGGCCGTCTCCCTCACGGAGGTGATGTCGTGTCACGCAGGCTCCTGCGGGTGGTCTGCACCGCCGCGCTCGCCGCGGCCATGGTGGTCTCCCCCGCCACCGCCGCACCGGCCGAGCCCCATCCCGTACCGCCCGGGGACGCAGGGGAAGCCTCGGGAGAAGCGGCGGAGGTCGACGCCGAAACCGCCCTCGCGGCCCCGGAGGCACCGGAGGCCCTCGGGGCCCCCACAGGCGTGGCCGCCCTTCTGCGGGAACTTCAGAGGCTCTACCAGGAGGCGGAGGAGGCGAGCGAGACGTACAACGCCACCGCCGAGAAGCTGAAGCAGCGGTCCGCCGAGGCGAAGAAGGTGGGCGCCGAGCTGGCGAAGGCGCGGGCCGCGCTGGAGCTGAGCCGGGGGGACGCCGGGCGGCTGGCCCGGGAGCAGTACCAGGGGCGCACCGAGTTCTCCGCCTACCTCCAGCTCCTGCTGGCCCGTGACCCGCTGCGCGCGCTGGACCAGAGCCATGTCGTCGAGCGGGTGGCGGCGGGCCGCGCGGCGACCGTGGAGCGCCTCACCGCCGACGCCCGCCGCGCCGACGCCCTGGCCGCCGCCGCGCGCAAGGCGGTCGACCAGCAGAAGCGGCTGGCCGCGCAGCAGCAGAAGCAGCGGGACACGGTCCAGGCCAAGCTGAGGAAGGTGGAAGGGCTGCTGGCGACGCTCTCCGCCGAGCAGCTGGCCCAACTGGCCGGGCTGGAGCAGCAGGGCGTGGCGGCGGCCCAGCGCGAACTGGTCGCCTCCGGGGCGCTCAGCACGGCCCGGCCGCCGACCCGGCAGGGCGCTGACGCCATCGCGTACGCGATGCGGCAGATCGGCAAGCCGTACCTGTGGGGCGCCGAGGGCCCGGACGCGTACGACTGCTCCGGGCTGACCTCCCAGGCGTGGGCGGCGGCGGGACGGCCGGTCCCCCGCACCTCCCAGGAGCAGTGGAAGCAGCTCCCGAAGGTGCCCGTCTCCTCGCTGCGCCCCGGCGACCTGGTGGTCTACTTCCCGAAGGCGACCCATGTGGCGCTCTACATCGGCGACGGCCTGGTCGTGCAGGCGCCCCGCCCCGGCGCCGAGGTGAAGGTCTCGCCGCTGGCGTCCAACCCGCTGCTGGGCGCGGTCCGCCCCGACCCCGGCGGCGTACCGCTCTCCACGTACACCCGCCCGGAACTCCCCGAGGGCGCCCGCGACGGCGCGGACACCGGCTACAGCGCGGACGGTGCGCCGGAACGGGCAGCGGAATAGGCCCGGGGGGGGGGGGGGGGGGGGGGGGGGGGGGGGGGGGGGGACGGGGGGGAGGGGGGGGGGGGGGGGGGGGGGGGGGGAGGAGGGAGGGGGGGGGGGGGAGGAGGGGGGGGGGGGGAGGGAAAAAAC
>NZ_JBWKCM010000003.1:281094-355785 GCF_056436485.1 Streptomyces sp. NPDC043746
TCCCTCCGGGACGTTGCCCATCGGCCCGCCCGGCGGGCCTGCCAGCCCCACCCCCTCCCCCCCCCCCCACCCCCCCCCCACCCCCCCCCCTCCCCCCCCCCCCCCCCCCCCCCCCCCCCCCCCGGGACGGCGGGGTGATGAGGCCCCTACCGGCCGCCGGAGACCGAGGCCAGGTACGCCTGCGTCTTCTCCGGCTCGAAGAAGAAGTTCTCGAAGTCCGCCGGGTCGTTGAAGCCGTTGGCGAAGCGGTCCGCGACGGGCTGGAGCTGCCCGGCGGCGCCGATCAGGTTCAGCACGTGCTCCGGCGGGACGCCCAGCATGGCGTTGGTCCACTTCACCACGTGCTGGGCGGTCTCCCAGTAGCGGTCGAAGGTGGACTGCATCCAGGCCGCGTCGAACTCCTTGTCGCCGTGCTCGATGATCGAGTCCAGGTAGGAGTTGGCGCACTTGGACGCCGAGTTGGAGCCCTGGCCGGTGATCGGGTCGTTGGCCACGACGACGTCCGCGACGCCGAGGACCAGGCCGCCGCCGGGGAGCCGGCCGATCGGCTTGCGGACGGTGGGGGCGTAGCGGCCCGCGAGGGTGCCGTTGGCGTCGGTCAGCTCGACCTTGGTGGCGCGGGCGTACTCCCAGGGCGTGAACTTCTCCATCAGCTCCAGCGTCTTCGCCAGGTGCTCGGAGGGGTCCTTGATTCCCTGGAAGGCGTCGAGCGGGCCGCCCGGGACGCCCTCCCAGAAGAGGATGTCGGCGCGGCCGGAGGTGGTGAGCGTGGGCATCACGAACAGCTCGCCGACGCCCGGCACCAGGTTGCACCGGACCGCGTCGTACTCCGGGTGCTCCGGCCGCGGGCCCATCCCGTGGACGTAGGCGACGGCCAGCGCGCGCTGCGGGGCGTCGAACGGCGAACGGGCCGCGTCCCGGCCGAACATGGAGACCAGCTCGCCCTTGCCCGCCGAGACCATCACCAGGTCGTAGGTGCGGGAGAAGTAGTCCAGGTCGGAGACGGCCGCCCCGTGGATGACGAGCTGCCCGCCGCGCTGGGCGAAGGTCTCCATCCAGCCGGCCATCTTCACCCGCTGGTCGACCGACTGGGCGTACCCGTCCAGCCTGCCGACCCAGTCGACGGCCCGGGAGGAGTCGGGGGCGGCGACGGAGACGCCGAGACCCTCGATCTTCGGGGCCTGGGACTCCCAGAAGTTCAGCTGGTAGTCCCGCTCGTGCTGGAGCGCGGTGTGGAACATGCACTGCGTCGACATGACCCGGCCGGTGCGGATCTCGTCGGCGGTGCGGTTGGACATCAGGGTGACTTCGTAGCCCTTGGACTGGAGCCCCAGGGCGAGCTGGAGCCCGGACTGCCCGGCTCCGACTATGAGTATCTTCCGCATCGCGACTCTCCGTTGTGTGTGATCGGGGCGGTGTACGCGTTCTCAGGCGGGGGTGACGTCGAGAGCATGGCCCACCAGGGCCAGCAGCGACTCGACGACCGTGATCCTGTTGCGCGCGTCCATGATCACTATCGGCACCTGCGGCGGTACGGTCAGGGCCTCCCTGACGTCCTCCGCCTCGTAACCGGGCGTGCCCTCGAAGTGGTTGACCGCCACGATGTACGGCAGCCCGCAGCTCTCGAAGTAGTCGAGCGCCGGGAAGCAGTCCTCCAGGCGCCGGGTGTCGGCCAGGACGATCGCGCCGATCGCGCCGCGGACCAGGTCGTCCCACATGAACCAGAAGCGCTGCTGGCCCGGGGTGCCGAAGACGTACAGCACGAGGTCGTCGTCCAGGGTGAGCCGGCCGAAGTCCATCGCCACCGTCGTGGTGGTCTTCTCGGGCGTCGCGGAGAGGTCGTCGGTCTCCTCGCTGGCCTGCGTCATCAGCGCTTCGGTCTGGAGCGGGGTGATCTCGGAGACCGAGCCGACGAACGTGGTCTTGCCCACGCCGAATCCGCCCGCCACCACGATCTTGGTCGCGGTGGGCGCGCGGGTGTGGTCGAGCTGCCAGGGCTGGAGGGCTTCCTCCAGCTGGTCCCGGGGACAGGACGGCTGGTCCAGCGGCCCCGGCTGGCGGGGGGCGAAGAGCGGCGCCTCAGAGACGGCGGAGTCCATTGAGCACCCTTTCGAGCAGTGCGCGGTCGGGCTGGCCGGTTCCGTGACCGGTTCCGTACACGCGGATCTTTCCCTGGTCGGCCAGGTCGCTGAGCAGCACCCGGACGACTCCGAGCGGCATCTTCAACAGGGCCGAGATCTCCGCGACCGTACGCATCCGGCGGCAGATCTCGACGATGGCCTGGAGCTCCGGCATGACGCGCGAGGCCAGGTTGCCGTTGGTCAGCTCACGGCGCTCCTCGGGTGCGTCGAGGGCGGCGACGAACGTCTCGACGAGCAGGACGTGCCCGAAGCGGGTGCGGCCCCCGGTGAGGGAGTACGGGCGGACCCGGGCGGGGCGCTTGTCGGCCCCGCGGACGGGGAGGCGGGGGGCGGGCTCGGCTGCGGCACTCGTCACTGGGCACTCTCCATCGATTTGCGCAGCTCGCTGCGGAGTTCGGGGGTGAGGACGTGTCCGGCCCGGCCGACGAAGAGGGCCATGTGGTACGCGACGACGCTCATGTCGCAGTCAGGGGTGGCGTGGACGCCGAGGAGGGAGCCGTCGCTGATCGACATGACGAAGACGCTGCCCTCGTCCATGGCGACCATGGTCTGCTTGACGCCGCCGCCGTCCATCAGCTTGGCGGCGCCGACGGTCAGCGACCCGATCCCGGAGACGATGGTGGCCAGGTCGGCACTGGACCCTTTGGGTCCGTCCGAGGGCCCCGCCGCCTTCGCCGCGTGGTGGCCGGGGTCGGAGGAGAGCAGCATCAGCCCGTCGGACGAGACGACGGTGACCGAGTGGACCCCTGGCACCTCCTCCACGAGATTGCTCAGCAACCAGTGAAGGTTCCGGGCCTCGGTGCTCAGCCCGAACGTGCTGGGCGCAGTCAACTGCGTGCCTCCTCGACTGTGTCCCCCGTCTCTCCGTTCCGGTGGTCCGCCGCGCGGCCGCCGGTCTGCTCGGTACGTGTGTCGTGTGCGGTGCCTGTGGTGCTCGTGGTGTTCGTGGCGCTGGTGGTCTCGTGCCCCGGACGCCCGTTGGTCACGCCTCCGCGGTCGGCCTCTCGGTCGCCTGCGCGGTCGGCGAGGGCGATGGAGCCGGTGGACTCGGCGATCTCGGCCTCGACATCGCGCCGCCCGTCCTTCGCCGCCTGGTGGAAGCTGCCAAGCCGGCGGCGCAGGTCCTCCTTGTCGAGGCTGCCGGTGCGCCCGGTGGTGGGGGTGCCCTCCGGCCGGACCACCTTGGGGGTGCGCTTGGGCAGCCCCTTGTCGGTGACCCGCCGCTCCTCCGGCCTCCGGGGGCCGGGCACGGTCTCCGCGGCGGCCTGGGCCCGGGGCTCCGGGGCGGCGGCCTCGGCGCGGGGCCCGGGGCGGAAGGCGGAACCGTCCGGCTCCTGACCGCCCGGCCCCCTCTCGGCGGGACGCTCGTGCCGGTCGGGGCCGATGGCGTACGGGTCGGGGGCGGGGGCCTCGGGAGCCGCAGCCGGCTCCGAGGCCGGGGCCGGTTCCGAGGCCGGGGCCGGGGCCGACGCCGGTTCCGCCGGGGGCTTCGGCAGGCGGACCTGCATCGTGATCTCGGGGTCCGACTCCACGGTCGCCTCGGCGGCGGGCTCGGCAACCGGATCGTCGGCCGACGCGGGCTCCCTGCCGGCGGCTGCGGGCGCGTCTGCGTCCGTGCCCGGCTCCGGTACCGGCTCCTGCTGCGGTACGGCGTCGGCTCCGGGCCCCTCGGCGGGTGCGGGCTCCTGTGCGGCGGCCTCCCGGATCGCCCGCTCGGCGGCGGCGATCATCGGGTCGACGAGGGGCAGAGGTGCCGTGGTCTCCGCATCGCCCGGCGTGGCCCCGGCCGCGTCCGGGCCCGGCTCGACGGCCTGCTCGGGCGCCGTGGCGTTCTCTGCCTCCGCCCCGGCTTCCGGAGCGGTCGGAGCGGTCGGAGCGGTCGGCGGCAGGGTCGGCGTACGGCTCGGCAGGGCGTTGGAGTTGGCCTCGGCCACCGAACCCGGCAGGTTGAGCGTGGGCGCCTCGCCGGGCAGGTACACGGCGGGCGGCGAGGAGGCGGGCAGCGAGTTGGGCAGGAGGGTCTGCGGCAGGACGACGACAGCCGTCACTCCACTCCCCTTCTGCTCGCGCAGCTGGACCCGCACGCCGTGCCGGGCGGCCAGCAACGAGGTGACCTGGAGCCCGAGTCCGGCCCCGTCCGCGCTCTGCTCCCCCTCCTCGAAGGAGGCCGGGTCAGCCAGCCTCGCATTCAGCTCGCCCATCCGGACGCTCGACATGCCGATACCCGCGTCCTGCACGGAGAGCATCACCTCGCCGCTCTCCAGCAGCCAGCCGGACAGCTCGACATGGGAGTCCGGCGGGGAGAAGGAGGTGGCGTTCTCCAGAAGTTCGGCCAGGAGGTGGCTGAGGTCGTCGGCGGCGAACCCGGCGATCTGGGCGTGCGGGGGCAGGGACTGGATGGTCACCCGCTCGTACCGCTCGATCTCGCTGACGGCCGCGCGGGCCACGTCGACCAGCGGGACCGGGCCCGTGGGGCCGTGGCCGTGCTCGGCGCCCGCGAGGACGAGCATGTTCTCGCTGTGGCGGCGCATGACCGTGGCCATGTGGTCCAGCTTGAACAGGGTGGCGAGCCGCTCCGGGTCCTGCTCGCGCTCCTCCAGGCTCTCGATGACGGCGAGCTGGCGCTCGACGAGGCCGAGGTTGCGCAGGGAGAGGTTGACGAAGGTGTGGTGGACGGTGTTCTTCAGCCGCTCCAGCTGGGCGGCCAGCTCGGCGGCCTGGACCTGGAGTTCGGCGCGCTGGAGGGTGAGCGCCTCGCGGCCGGCGAGGAGTTCGGCGCGCTCGGCGCCGAGGCTCTCGAAGCGACCGGTGAACTCCTGGTGCAGCCCGGTCAGCTTGGCGTGCAGGGTGTTCATGGACCGGACGACCTGGGCGAACTCGTCGTTGCGGCCGGTGTAGCGGACCGGGTCGGCGCTCGAGGGGTCCTCCGCGAGGCGGGCGGCGCCGATGCGCAGGACGGCGAGCGGCTGGGTGAGGGTGCGGGCGACGGCGGTGGAGACGCCGACGGCGATGAGGAAGCAGCCGCCGAGCAGGGCGATGCTCAGTTCGAGGGCGGTGACGTCGTCGTCGCGGATGCCTTCGAGGCGCTGGACCTGGCTGGTGGCGAGGGCGGACTCGACCCCGCGCATCCGGTCGATGCGGGCGGAGAGCGCGGCCTCCAGCTTGGCGGCGTCGGTCTTGCGCTCGCTCGCGGAGAGTTCGGGGCGGTCGGTGAGGCGGGTGAGGTACTTCTCCGCGCTGTTGACCTCGGGGCCGGTGACGGTGGCGGCGAGCTTGTCGCGGGCGACGGGGTTCGCCGCCTGGTCGAACGCGGCGAGCGAGGCCAGCTCCCGGACCCGGGCCTGCTGGGCGGCGGCGCTCAGCGCGTCCCGGTCGCGATCGGCCCGCTTCGCCTCGTCGTCCCGGGTTTCGACCGGCAGCCCCGTGAAGGGGTCGATCTGCGGGACTGCGGGCTCGGGGCTCGGCACGGCGAGGGCGGCGAGGAGGAGCCCGCGGGTGGCGGAGGCCTGCTCGGCGGCGCCGCCGAGCGCGAGCGGGGCGCGGGCGGCCTCGGCCGCGCGCGGCGGGGTCTTCTCGGCCAGCTCGGCGGCGATGCCGTGCAGCTTGGCGATGACCTCGGAGTACGCCTGGTGGGCCTCCAGGGCCGAGCCCTTGCCGGTGAGGGCGTCTCGGCGCAGGGAGGGCACGGTGGAGAGGTCTCGGCGCAGGGCGGCTGGAGCCGGTCCGTGGATCTCGTCGATCTGCTGGTCGACGCGGGTGGTGCGGGTGAGGCGGCCCTCCTCGCCCTCCTTGCCGTCGTCGGCCCGGCCGCCCGCGATGTACGCGGTGACGGCGTCGCGCTCGTCGGCCAGGGAGTGCGCCAGGGTGACGGCCTGCCGGTTCAGCTGGGACAGGGTCACCAGCCGCTGGGACTCGGCCAGATCGGAGGAGGCGCCGAGCGCCGCGGGGGCGCCCGCCGCGATGACGGTGATCCCGACGACGGCGACCCCGGCGACCAGCCGGCTCCGTACCCGTACGGTCCGCTTGTCGGCTACCGGAGCCGGAGGCTTCGCCCCGGAACCGTCACGCGTGCTGCCCTGGCTCCGCGGCCGCTTCTTCTGCACCGGTGCTCGCAATCTCGACTCGTCCACCCTTGAAGCAGAGGTGACGCTCGGTCACGTAGAAGGCCCCCGCTCCTGGTACGGCTTCCGACCATTCCAGTGCTTTTGAGAGGGGGACGCGCATCGACCGCTCCGCCACTCGAACGAGTGAACCGCACTCTTGAGTTGGCGAACAAGTCTCCCCAGAGACGCCTCTGACCATGCGTAGGGCGCGGGGTGGAACTTCGGCGCCGCCTTTGGCAAGATGCCCGCCCGCACTCGCTCCGGAGCCCCGCGCTCCGCGCACCGGGCCCGCGTTGACCTGCTGGTACGGCTGGAAACCGCTCCCGTGCGGGACTGGTGAAGACCTCGTGCAGACTGGCCCCATGCGCCTCGAACTCGCCACCGTCCCCGGCGACCCCGAACGCCCCAACGAGGACTGGGCATCCGCCGCCCTCCCCGCGTCCGGCCAGGGAGGCGTGGTGGTGGTGCTCGACGGCGTGACACCGCCGCGGGGGGACGACGGTTGTGCGCACACCGTCCCCTGGTTCACCGCCCGGCTGGGCGGCGCACTGGTGGAACTGGCGGGCTCACGGCGAGATCGGGATCTGGCCGAGATTCTGTCGGCGTCCATCCGGCGCACCGCCGACGCCCATCGGGCGACCTGTGACCTTTCTCACGTGCGCACGCCTCAGGCGACCGTGGCCCTGGCGCGTTGGAGCGAACACGCGATCGAGTACCTGGTCCTCTCCGATGCGGTGCTCCTGCTGGAGGCCCCGGACGGCACGGTCCGGGCGGTGGTGGACGACCGCCTCGACCGGCTGCCGCCGGGCTCGCTCTCCTCCACGGCGGACGTGGACTCCCGACTGCGGAACAGGGAGGGCGGCTTCTTCACGGCGGCTGCCGACCCCACGGTCTCCTCACGCGCGGTGACCGGCAGCGTGCCGACTGCCGGGGTCCGGTCGCTGACCGCGCTGACGGACGGGGCGGACCGGTGGACGGCGATGTTCCGGGAGGGCGACCGGGCGGCCACACCGGCGCTGCTGCGCAATGAGGGGCCCCGGGGGCTGATCGACCGGGTGCGGGAGCTGGAGGAGGCCGACGCGGCGGCCGGGCGCGTACGGCTGCGGCGGAGCAAGACGCACGACGACGCGACGGCGGTGTTCGTGGAGCTGTAGGGGCGGGGCGCCCGGTGGGAGGTGCCGGGCGGCTTCGCGGCACGCCGGGGCGCCGACACGCCGCCGGGCTCGCGGGACACCGGGCTCGCGGGACGCCGGGCTCGCGGGACGCCGGGTTCCGCCCACCGGACGTCGGCCTTGCCGGGCGTCACTCCTCCGCGCGGGAGTTCAGCTGGTGCAGCAGCCGGGCCAGCTCGGCCACCTCGGCCCGGTCCCAGTCGGCCAGCTTGCGGACGTACCGCCCGCGCCGGGCGTCGCGGACGCTGCGGAAGCGGGCGAGGCCCTCGTCCGTCAGCTGGACGAGCCAGGCGCGGCCGTCCGCCGGATCGGGTTCGCGGGCGACCAGCCCGAGGTCCTCCAGGGCCCGCAGCTGACGGCTCATGGTGGCCTTGCCGACGCCGAAGTAGGCCGCCAGCTCGGTGGCCCGCTGCCGACCCGCCGACTCCAGGCGGACGAGCAGCCCGTAGGCAGCAGGCTCCAGTTCGGGGTGGACCTCACGGGCCATCTCCCCCGAACTGGCCCGCGCCCGGCGCAGGAAGACCGCCAACTCGCGCTCCAGCGCCAGGAACTCGTGGTCCACGCCAGTTCCGGCGGCCCCGCCCGGCTCCCGCGCGCTCTCGCTCCCGTGCACGTCAGCACCCCTCGTACGGTTTCCTGCCGATGAAAGCCTCTTCCACGGCCGGTCAACGCCGCAGTTGGGCCAGTATTTCGCAGGAGCAGACCAACGGCGGCGGCCAGGCCCCCTTCCGTCGGCCCCGGGACGGGAAGACCCTGCCGGGCGGGCTCGACGGCGAGTGCAACCCGTACGGTGCCCGGGGCTACGGGCTCAGCAGGGCCGCCATGGTGAACCGGATGCGGGGCTTCACCACCGCCTACCGGGCGCGCAGCGGCCGGGACGCGGTCCGCTGCACCGCGAGGGGCCGGTGGGCCGCCTGCCGGCCCGTCCCCACGGTGTGGCAGTACACACATCGAGGGGCCTGATCGTCGGCGCCCACAACCGCTTCAGCGGTGGGCTGGGCCGTGCCGTAGGCGCCGGCTGACGGCAGACAGCAGACAGCAGCCGACGTCGACCGCTCGCGCTCCGGCCTCGGTGCCCCTCCCCGGGCCGCCGGGGTTCCGGGGCGCCCTGCCCCACTATGCACTCGACGTATACATGTTGGGTATAGTCCTCGGCGTACCGCACACCTGTGCGGATATGTCCGCGCAGAGGAGTGGTGTCCGCCATGCCCAAGAAGATGTCCGTGCTCGGTGGCGGGTTGGCCGCCGCTCTGGTGGCGACGCTCACACTGGCGCTCTCCGGCTGCTCGATGGAGACGACGGCTCCCGGCTCGGCACGGCAGGACGCGGCGGCCGAGGCCAAGGGGTCCTTCGGGCGTGCGGACTGCCGCAAGGCGAAGTGCATAGCCCTGACCTTCGACGCGGGGCCGGGGAAGGACACGCCGGAGCTGCTGGACATCCTGAAGGAGAAGAAGGTCTCCGCGACCTTCTTCCTGCTGGGCAAGAACCACGTCCTCAAGCACCCCGAGACCGTGCGGCGTATCCAGGACGAGGGCCATGAGGTGGCCAACCACACCTGGACGCACAAGATCCTCACCGACGAGAAGCCGGAGGTGATACGGGCCGAGCTGGAGAAGACGCAGGAGGCGATCGAGAAGATCACCGGGAAGCGGCCCCGGCTGATGCGCCCGCCGCAGGGCCGCACCGACGACCAGGTCTCCGGGATCAGCAAGGAGCTGGGGCTCTCGCAGGTGCTGTGGAGCGCGACCGCCAAGGACTACTCGACGAACGACTCCGCGCTGATCACCCGGCGGATCCTGGACCAGGCGGGCAAGGACGGCATCATCCTGCTCCACGACATCTACCCGGGCACGGTGCCCGCCGTGCCGGGGATCGTCGACGCGCTCCAGAAGGACGGCTACACCTTCGTGACCGTCCCGGAGCTGATGGCCCCGGCGGTGCCGGAGCCGGGCACGATCTACCGCCCCTGAGCACCGCCGGCCGTCCGCCGTCGCGGGACGGCCCGCCCACGTACGGCCGCGGGACGAACGCGAAGCGGCCCGCCCCCGCCCCGGGGAGCGGGCCGTCCGTACCGGCCGCGTACCTGATGCCGCGCCCGTCACTGCGTGGCGGTCAGGCCGCGGCCGGGATCCTCTCCTCCGCCGGGGCCGAGGCCGGGGCGAGGGCGATCTCCAGCACCTGGCGGACATCGGTGACCGGGTGGACGTCCAGCTTCTCCAGCACCTCGGCCGGGACGTCGTCCAGGTCGGCCTCGTTGCGCTGCGGGATCACCACGGTGGTGATGCCCGCGCGGTGGGCGGCCAGCAGCTTCTGCTTGACCCCGCCGATCGGCAGCACCCGGCCGGTCAGCGATACCTCACCCGTCATCGCCACATCCGTGCGGACGAGCCGTCCGGAGAGCAGCGAGGCCAGCGCGGTCGTGAGCGTGATGCCCGCGCTCGGGCCGTCCTTGGGGACCGCGCCCGCCGGGAAGTGGACGTGCACGCCCCGGTCCTTGAGGTCACCGACCGGAAGCTCCAGCTCCGCGCCGTGCGAGCGGAGGAAGCTGAGCGCGATCTGGGCGGACTCCTTCATGACGTCACCCAGCTGACCTGTCAGGGTCAGTCCGGAGGCCCCGGTCTCCGGGTCGGCGAGGGACGCCTCGACGAAGAGGACGTCACCGCCCGCCCCGGTCACCGCGAGCCCGGTGGCCACGCCCGGCACGGCGGTGCGGCGCTCGGCCGGGTCCTGGGCGGACTCGGGCACGTGGTGCGGCCGCCCGATCAGGCCGCGCAGATCCTCGTCCGTCACGGTGAACGGCAGCTCACGGTCGCCCAGTTCGTGCTGGGCCGCGACCTTGCGGAGCAGCCGCGCGATGGACCGCTCCAGATTCCGTACGCCCGCCTCGCGGGTGTACTCCCCGGCCAGCTTGCGCAGCGCGGACTCCTCCAGGGTGACCTCGTCCTTCTCCAGGCCGGACCGCTCCAGCTGGCGCGGGAGGAGGTGGTCCCGGGCGATGACGACCTTCTCGTCCTCGGTGTAGCCGTCGAGCCGGACCAGCTCCATGCGGTCGAGCAGGGCCTCCGGGATGGCTTCGAGGACGTTGGCGGTGGCGAGGAAGACGACGTCGCTGAGGTCGAGTTCGACCTCCAGGTAGTGGTCGCGGAAGGTGTGGTTCTGGGCCGGGTCGAGGACTTCGAGGAGGGCGGCGGCGGGGTCGCCCCGGAAGTCGGAGCCGACCTTGTCGATCTCGTCGAGCAGGACGACCGGGTTCATCGAACCGGCCTCCTTGATCGCCCGCACGATGCGTCCGGGGAGGGCGCCCACGTAGGTACGGCGGTGGCCGCGGATCTCCGCCTCGTCCCGGACCCCGCCGAGCGCGACCCGGACGAACTTGCGGCCCATGGCGTGCGCGACGGACTCCCCCAGTGAGGTCTTGCCGACGCCGGGCGGACCGACGAGAGCGAGCACGGCACCTCCGCGCCGTCCGCCCACGACCCCCAGCCCCCGGTCGGCGCGCCGCTTGCGCACCGCGAGGTACTCGGTGATCCGCTCCTTCACGTCCGCGAGACCGGCGTGCTCGGCGTCCAGGACGGCCTGTGCGCCCCGGATGTCGTAGGCGTCCTCGGTGCGCTCGTTCCAGGGGAGTTCGAGGACGGTGTCCAGCCAGGTCCTGATCCAGGCGCCCTCGGGGGACTGGTCGCTGGCCCGCTCCAGCTTCTGGACCTCCTTGAGCGCCGCCGTCCGGACGTGCTCGGGCAGCTCGGCGGCCTCCACACGGGCCCGGTAGTCGTCGGACTCGTCCTCCGGGTCGCCGTTGAGCTGGGACAGCTCCTTGCGTACGGCATCGAGCTGGCGGCGCAGCAGGAACTCGCGCTGCTGCTTGTCGACGCCCTCCTGGACGTCCTTGGCGATGGACTCGGCCACATCCTGCTCGGCCAGGTGCTCGCCCAGCCACTGGATGGCGAGCTTCAACCGCGCGACCGGGTCCACGGTCTCCAGGAGCCGGACCTTCTGCGCGGTGGAGAGGAACGGGGAGTATCCGGAGTTGTCGGCGAGGGCGGAGATGTCGTCGATCTGCTGGACCCGGTCCACGACCTGCCAGGCGCCGCGCTTCTTCAGCCAGCTGGTGGCGAGCGCCTTGTACTCCTTGGCCAGCTCGGCGACGGACCCGGGCAGCGGATCGGGCACGACGACGTCGATCACGGTCCCCTCGACCCAGAGCGCACGCCCCGGGCCGCTGGTCCCGGCCCCGATCCGGACCCGGTCACGAGCCCTGATGAGCGCGCCGGGGTCCCCGTCGCTCAGGCGTCCGACCTGCTCGACGGTGCCGAGGACGCCGGTCCCCGTGTACGTCCCGTCGATCCGCGGGACCAGCAGCACCTCGGGCTTGCCGCCCTCGGGCCGGGCAGCCGCCTGCGCGGCCTCCACGGCGGCGCGCACCTCGGCGTCGGACAGGTCCAGCGGCACCACCATGCCGGGCAGGACGACCTCGTCGTCGAGCGGCAGCACGGGCAGGTCGATCGGTGTGAACGCCTTGGACTCGTTAGTCATGATCTCCCCTTCGGCAGGCAAGTTGAGCTACATGGGCTCAATGCTTATGAGCCGCTGAATGTTCCCCTGGCGGTGTTCGCTCTGAGCGATCGACGGATGGCCACCGCGCGGGACCCTCGGGAGCGCGCACCGGAGAAGCGCTGTTCCCGCTGCGCTGTTCCCGGGCCCCCTCCCGCCTGCCTCTTTCCCCGCCGCGTGAACCGGATACGGTCCGGCGGGCGATAGGGAGGGTGTGAGGCTGTTGCGCCCTGTGGGGGAGGACCGGGATGACGGTACGGAGAGAGATGACGCGGCACTCGTCCGCGCCGTGGCACGCGGCGACACGGACGCGCTCGGCGCGCTCTACGACCGGCACGCCGGGTGGCTGCACGCCCGGCTCGCCCGGCGGTGCGCGGACGCGGAGACCGTACGCGAAGTACTCCAGGACACCTTCGTGACCGTGTGGCGCTCCGCCGCCTCGCATCGGGGCGCACAGGTCGGCGGATGGCTGTGGGTGATCGCCTCGCGTCGGCTCGTCGACGCCCTGCGGGCGGACGGCCGCGCGGACCGGCCCCCGGCTCCCCTCCGCCCGGCCCCGGAGGCCCTCGCGCCCTCCGCCGAGGACCGGGTGCTGGCAGGCCTGGAGTACGGGGACGTGGGCACCGCGCTGGCCGGGATCTCCCCGGAGCTGCGCGAGGTCCTGCGCGCCACGGTCGTGGACGGGCTCTCCACGAGGGAGGCCGCGGCGCTGCTCGGCATCCCCGAGGGCACGGTCAAGACCCGCGCCATGCGGGCCCGGCGGGAACTGCGGGCCGCACTGGAGCGGCTGGCGCCGGAAGGCGAAGCCCTGGGAGGTACGGCATGAGCCGGGAACGCCGGGGCCGGGGTCCCGGCTGGCACGTGGACGGCGAGCTGGCCGGGCGCTACGCGGCCGGTACGGCTGCCGAGAGCGACGCCTGGTCCCTGGAGAAGCACGTCGAGGTGTGCGGCACCTGCGCGGCCCTGGTGTCGTCGGCGGTCCGGACGGCCCCGGAGACGGGCGCGCTGCTGGCCGGTGTCCGGTCGGCGGTGCTGGAGCGGGTGGCGCGGGCGGTGCCCGCGTACGCCGACGCGGCCCCAGGCTCCGACGCGAGCCCAGCCCCCGCTGTGGGCACCGCCGCGAGCCCGCCCACGGCCGCCCGGCCCGCCGCGGCCCCGGGCTCCGGCGCGGACCCCACCGCCTACCCACCTGCCGACGCCCGCACCCCGGCAGCCCCCAGCACGGCCGCGGCAGCCACGGGGGTGCCGCCGCGGCTGCCGCGGGCTGCTCGGGCCCTCTGGGCGGCGGGGCCCGCCCTGCGGGGGGCCTGGCCGGTGGCGCTCGTCGTCGTCGCCCTCGGGGCGCTCGCGCTGTCGTACGGGGCCGGGCTCGGGGCCTCCGTACGGCCGTTGCTGCTGGTGACGGCGCCGGTGCTGCCGCTCGCCGGGGTCGCCCTGTCGTACGGGCGGCACGCCGATCCGCTGTACGAGGTCATCACCTCGACCCCGTCCGGCGGGCTGCGGCTGCTGCTGGTACGGGCCGCCGCCGTGCTCGGGGTGAGCGTCCCCGCGCTGACGCTCGCCGGGGCGGTGCTGCCCCCGGCGACGGGCGGCCCGGGGGCAGCCGCCTGGCTGCTGCCGGCGCTGGCGCTGACGCTCGCCGCGCTCGCGCTGGGCAGTTTCGTCGGCAGCCGCCGGGGGGCGGCTGCCGTCGGAGGGGCCTGGGCCGTGTTCGTCGTCGCCCCGGCCACCGTCGGCGGCCCTGCCGGGGCGACGCTGGCGGCGGGGGCCTCCCCGTACTTCTCCGGGCCCGCCGTCCAGAGCGGCTGGGCCGCCGGGGCCCTGGTGTGCGCGCTGCTGCTCGCCGCCCGCCGCCGATCCTTCGACCATCTGGAGACACCGTGACCGCCAAGGTCGCCGGGCTGACCGTCCGGCACCGCAGGAAGACCGCCCTGGACGCCGTGGACCTCGACCTCCCTCGGGGTGTGCACGGGCTGCTCGGGCCCAACGGGGCGGGCAAGACCTCCCTCATCCGGGTACTGGCCACGGTCTCGGCCCCCGACGCGGGGCGTGTGGAGCTGCTCGGCCGGGACGTCGGCCCGGGGGCCGACCACCGCGAGCGGGCCGCTGTACGCCGCCTCCTCGGCTATCTGCCGCAGGAGTTCGGCCACTACCCCGGCTTCACGGTCCGCGAGTTCGTCGGCTACGTGGCCTGGCTCAAGGAGATGGACGGGGCGGGGGTCGCCGCCGCCGTGGAACGCGCGGTGGACCGGGTCGGTCTCGGCGACCGGATCGACGCCAAGGTGAAGACGCTCTCCGGCGGCATGGTGCGACGGGTCGGCATCGCCCAGGCGATCGTCAACGAGCCCGAACTCCTGCTGCTGGACGAGCCGACGGCCGGTCTCGACCCGGAGCAGCGCGTCGAGTTCCGTGCCCTGCTGCGGGAGCTGGGCCGCACCTCCACCGTGATCGTCTCCACGCATCTGGTCGAGGACGTCGCCGCCGCCTGCACGGACGTGACCCTGATCGAAGCGGGCCGGATCGCCTACCGGGGCACGACCGCCGACCTGGTCGGGCTGGGCGACGCGGCGGACGGGCTCGGCGGCAACCCGATCGAGCGCGGCTACACCGCCGCCCTGCGCGCACACCGTACGGGGGCGGGGGCATGACGGAGACGCTGGACCAGGCGCCCGCCGCCCGGACCGCCACCCCACCCCCCGTCCGTCACCCCTCCCGGGCGGCTTTCCGGGCCGAGCTGAGACGGGGGATCGCCCCCTGGACCGCCCCGGCCGTCGCCCTCACCATCGCTGTGCCGATGATCAGCAAGGCCGTTCAGTGGCAGGGAAGTTGGGGTGAAACGCAAGGGCTGCTGCACTCGTGCGCCACGCTGCTGGGCGGGCCGCTGGTCGCGGCCGCCGGGTGCTGGCAGGGAGGCAGGGATCACCGTCGTGGAACCACCGCCCTGTGGCTCACGGTCCCTCGTGGGCGCCCGGCCCAGCTGGTGATGGCCGCCCTGCCGGTGGCGCTGTGGGCCGTCGTCGGGCACCTGCTGGCCGTGGTGGGGGTGCTGGCGGCGACCTGGCCGTACACCGGGGCGGGCGGGCCCTCGGCGGGGCTGATCGCCGTGGACGCGTGGTTCCTGGTATGTGCCGCGTTCGCCGGGTTCGTGGTCGGGCGCCTGTGGCGGTGGCGGCTGGCCGCGCCGGTGCTCGCGGCGGCCACGTACCTCGCCCTCGGCATCCCCTCGTACTCCGACTCCGACCTCCGCTTCCTGAACCCGGCCGAGCAGTACTACCTGGTCGGCCGGGTGCCGGTGGCGTGGTTCGTGCCCGCGATGGTGGTCTGGGCGGGCGCCCCGGTGCTCGCCCTGGTCATCGGGTACGCGGCCCGGCGCCGGCTGTTCGCCCTCGTACCGCTGGTGGTCGCAGCCCTTCTGGCTCCCCTCGTCGTGAGCAGCGGCGACGACCTGTTCCGGGACGACCCGGCGGCCGAGCGGCTGATCTGTACGGAGGCGGTGCCGCAGGTCTGCGTGAGCGCGCTGGAAGGCCCGCTGCTGCCCCAGGTGTCCGACGCGCTGACCGGGCTGTTCTCCCGCCTGGACGGGGTTCCGGGGGCGCCCCGGCGGTACGTCCAGACCCCCGACGACCGGCGGCTCCCGCCCGACACCGCCCGGCTGCCCGTCTCGTCCCTCGGCTGGACCGTGGCGCGCGGCAGGCTCACCGACCCCGCCGCGTACGCCTGGGAGACGGCCGCCCGCCTCGCCGACCGCGACTGCCCCCTGGCCGTGATCATGGCGGAGGACCCCGCGACCGCACGCGTGGGGGAGACCGACGAGGCCGTGGCGCAGTGGCTGGCCCCCCTGGGCGGCTCATGGCTCGACCCCGACCGGGGCGGCAGATACCTGGACCGGCTCACGGCCATGGACGGGACCGAGCGCCGCGCCTGGCTCGGCCGCTATCTCGCCACCCGTACCAGCTGCGACCCGAAGGCGGTGCCCACGCTGTGACGACCCCCGTACGGACGGTGCCGGGCAGGCTGCCCGTCCTCTATCTGCGCTCCCGCGCCGTCCCGGCGACCCTGGCCGCGCTGGCGGGCGTCGCCCTGCTCGCCGCGTGGGCCGCCGACTGGCTGCAGAGCCGACCGCAGTTCGACCACACCGCGCGCGTCCCGGTGCAGGCGCTCGCCCCGCTGCTCGCCGCCGCCGCGATCGGCACCGGGTTCTTCTCGCACACCGAGGAGCTGGACCGCACCGCCGTCCGCCGCTGGTGGCCCCGGCGGCTGGCGTGTCTGCTGGCCCTCACCGCACTCGCCGCCGGGGCCCTCGCCCTCGCCGTCCCGGGGCAGCCGGAGCAGTTCGGCGCCACGGCGATGGTGCGCAACGTGCTGGGGGCGACGGGGGTGACGGCCGCGGCGGCCACGGTCCTGGGGGCGCGGGCGAGCTGGCTGCCGATGACGGTCTACGGGGGCGCGGTCTACCTGGCGGCCCCCCGGACCCCGGGCGGGGCGGCGGCGTACTGGGCCTGGCCGATGCAGCCGGGGCCGCAGGCGGCGGCGTGGGCGGTGGCGGGAGCGGCGTACGTGGCGGGGGCCGCGCTCCTGGTGCTGCGCGGCCCCCGCCCGGAGCGCTGAGAGACCGCGGCCGGCCCCGGCCCGCCCCGAGGCCGGTCGGCAGGGGGCGGCCGGGGCGCGAAGGTGATCTCCCTGGGGCCGCAGCTTCCACGCTCCTAAAATCGGGCCCATGGAGCCCCGCACCGACGCCACCGACGCCTTCACCTGCGCCATGATCCCGCCCGCCCCCGTCACCCTGGACCGCCGCGAAGGCCCCTTCGGCGAGGTCGTCCTGCGCGGGCGCGGGGAGCACTTCGAGATCATCGCCAACGGCTGCTTCCTGATGGACACCTCCGACGGACGCTCCGAGCGACTGCTGATCGATGCCGCCCTGGCCGCCCTGCCCGCCGGGCGGACCGGCCCCTCCGTGCTGATCGGCGGGCTCGGGGTGGGCTTCTCGCTGCTGCGGGCGGCCGAGGAGGAGCGGTGGGGGCGGATCGCGGTCGTGGAGCGGGAGCGGGCGATCGTGGACTGGCACCGGCACGGGCCGCTGGACCGGATCTCCGGGGCGGCGCTGGCCGATCCCCGCACCGAGATCCTCCACACGGATCTGCTCGACCACCTCCGTACCACCACGGAGCGTTACGACGCGCTCTGCCTGGACATCGACAACGGGCCGGACTGGACCGTCACGGAGGACAACGGAAGCCTCTACTCCCCCACCGGACTGGCCCGCTGTCTCGACCGGCTGACCCCGGGCGGGGTGCTCGCGGTCTGGTCGGCGCAGCCGTCGGCGAGCTTCGAACGGGCGTTGCGGAATGCCGGGTTCACCAGAGTTCGGACCGAAGAAGTGGCTGTTGCCCGAGGTGTGCCCGACGTGGTCCATCTCGCATCGAAGAGTTACTGAAAGGGGCGCGGAACCCCCTGTCGGTATGCCCGGCCCGGCGGTGAGGCGGTCATCGCGGCACAAGGCCGACGATCCGCCGCCCCGCCGGGCCGCTCCCGCACCCTCGGGGCAACACCCTGCGTAGCCGAGAGCCCTCCGCTGCCTTTACGCTGCTGAGCGGCACACGGGGATCACCCACGAAATCCACGAGCGAAGACCGTGCCTCACGGGGGTTGGCCCCCCGCGAGAGCGGGCAGGGGCGGGGCGATGGAACAGACACACACCACCCACAACGGCGTCGCGGCCACCCCGGGGGCCCAGCGGCGGGTGCTGGTCGTCGAGGACGACGCCACGATCGTCGACGCCATTGCCGCCCGGCTCCGGGCGGAGGGCTTCCTGGTGCAGACCGCGCTGGACGGGCCCGCGGCCGTGGACGCCGCCGAGGCCTGGCAGCCCGACCTGATGGTGCTCGACATCATGCTCCCGGGCTTCGACGGCCTGGAGGTCTGCCGCCGGGTGCAGGCGCAGCGCCCGGTGCCGGTGCTGATGCTCACCGCGCGCGACGACGAGACCGACATGCTCGTCGGTCTCGGGGTCGGCGCCGACGACTACATGACCAAGCCGTTCTCCATGCGGGAGCTGGCCGCTCGGGTGCACGTCCTGCTGCGCCGGGTGGAACGCGCCGCCCTGGCCGCCGTCACCCCCCGCAGCGGGATGCTGCGCCTCGGTGAGCTGGAGATCGACCACGCCCAGCGCCGGGTCCGGGTGCGGTCCGAGGACGTCCACCTCACGCCGACCGAGTTCGACCTGCTGGTCTGCCTGGCGAACACCCCGCGGGCGGTGCTCTCCCGCGAGCAGCTGCTGGCCGAGGTCTGGGACTGGGCGGACGCCTCGGGCACCCGTACGGTCGACAGCCACATCAAGGCGCTCCGCCGCAAGATCGGAGCCGAGCGGATCCGTACGGTGCACGGCGTGGGGTACGCCCTGGAGACCCCGGCTCCATGACCCGACCAGGGTCGGGGGTGCGGCCCTTCTCCATCAAGGCCAAGCTGGGCACGCTCGTCGTGGTCTCGGTGTTCATCACGACGGGGCTGCTGATCGTGGCCCTGCGGACCCGTACCGAGTTCCAGTTCATCACCGTCTTCTCGGTGATCGCGACGCTGCTGATCACCCAGTTCGTGGCGCACGGGCTGACCGCGCCGCTGGACGAGATGCGGGCGGTGGCCCGGTCGATCTCGCACGGCGACTACACGCGCCGGGTGAGCGGCGCCGGGCGGCGGGACGAGCTGGGCGACCTGGCCCGGACGATCAACCGCATGGCGGACGACCTGGAGGCGGAGGACCGGCACCGCAAGGAGCTGGTCGCCAACGTCTCCCACGAGCTGCGCACGCCCATCGCGGCGCTGCGGGCCGTGCTGGAGAACGTGGTGGACGGGGTGTCCGCCGCCGATCCGGAGACGATGCGTACGGCCCTGAAGCAGACCGAGCGGCTCGGCCGGCTGGTGGAGACGCTGCTGGACCTGTCCCGGCTGGACAACGGGGTGGTGGCGCTCAGGGCCCGCCGTTTCGAGGTGTGGCCGTATCTTTCGGGCGTACTGAAAGAAGCCAATCTCGCCGCCTCGCAGCGCCGGCTGTCGTCGGGGTCGGGCAACCACTCCCGTACGGACGTCCATCTCCACCTGGACGTCTCGCCGCCGGAACTCACCGCGCACGCGGACGCCGAGCGGCTGCACCAGGTGGTGGCCAACCTCATCGACAACGCGGTCAAGCACAGCCCGCCGCACGGCCGGGTGACGGTGCTGGCCCGGCGCGGCCCCTCCCCGGAGTCGCTGGTCCTGGAGGTCCTCGACGAGGGCCCCGGCATCCCGGAGGCGGAGCGGCACCGGGTCTTCGAGCGGTTCAACCGGGGCCAGGCCCCCTCACCGCACGGCCCGGGCAGCGACGGCGGTACGGGACTGGGCCTCGCGATCGCCCGCTGGGCGGTGGATCTCCACGGCGGCCGGATCGGGGTGGCCGAATCCGCTCGGGGCTGCCGCATCCAGGTCACCCTCCCGGGGCTGCCCGAGCGAAGCGGTTGACGATGCGGTTGACATAGGGTTCGAACCGGGAGGGCGCGGTCCCCGTGTCCTTCTGGGAGGGGGTCCCCGAGGGGAGCCCCAGGGGATACGGTCGCAGGACCGTATCCACGGTCCTGCGTACCCGAAGTGCAGTGGAACCTCGCTTGTTTCCCGCCATTTCCTGCGCCGAAACCCGCGTTGCGATGTGATGTGCACGACGAAGCACCGGCCCGGCCTGCAAGGAACGGTTTGGGGGGCGTAGCCTTGATTTCCGCTGTCCATCACCTTGTGAAGCGGAAGAGGGCGGTTGCCGCCGTGTCGTCTCAGTCCCCCAGTAACTCGAGCATCTCGACCGACCAAGCCAGCCCGGGTACCGACCCGGCCGCCGCTTTCGGCGCCAATGAGTGGCTCGTCGACGAGATCTACCAGCAGTACCTCCAGGATCCCAGTTCGGTCGATCGCGCCTGGTGGGACTTCTTCGCCGACTACAAGCCGGGTTCCTCCGGCACGGCGGACAAGCCCGCTCCCGGCGCCGCAGCCTCGGGGGCTGCGGCACCCCAGGCCCCGGCCGCCACCACCCCGGCGAAGCCCGCGGCCCCGGCCGCTGCCGCTCCGGCCCCGGCGAAGCCCGCCGCCGCCCCGGCGGCACCGGCACCGGCCAAGCCCGCCGAGGCCGCCCCGGCTGCCGCTCCGGCGAAGCCCGCGGCGGCCAAGCCCGCCGCCGCGCCCGCCAAGCCGAAGGCCACGGCGGACGAGGCCACCGAGGCCCCGGCAGGACCGGAGTACGTGACGCTGCGCGGCCCCTCGGCCGCCGTCGCGAAGAACATGAACGCCTCGCTGGAGCTGCCGACGGCCACGTCCGTCCGCGCGGTCCCGGTGAAGCTGCTCTTCGACAACCGCATCGTCATCAACAACCACCTCAAGCGCGCCCGCGGCGGGAAGATCTCCTTCACGCACCTCATCGGGTACGCGATGGTCCAGGCCCTCAAGGCCATGCCGTCGATGAACCACTCCTTCGCCGAGAAGGACGGCAAGCCGACCCTGGTCAAGCCGGAGCACGTCAACCTGGGTCTCGCCATCGACCTGGTGAAGCCGAACGGCGACCGCCAGCTGGTCGTCGCGGCCATCAAGAAGGCCGAGACGCTCAACTTCTTCGAGTTCTGGCAGGCGTACGAGGACATCGTCCGGCGCGCCCGCATCGGCAAGCTCGGCATGGACGACTTCACCGGCGTCACCGCCTCGCTGACCAACCCCGGCGGCATCGGCACCGTCCACTCGGTGCCCCGCCTGATGCCCGGGCAGGGCCTCATCATGGGCGTCGGCGCGATGGACTACCCGGCGGAGTTCCAGGGCACCTCCCAGGACACCCTGAACAAGCTCGGCATCTCGAAGGTCATGACGCTCACGTCGACCTACGACCACCGGGTCATCCAGGGCGCCGCCTCCGGCGAGTTCCTGCGGATCGTCTCGCAGCTGCTGCTCGGCCAGAACGACTTCTACGACGAGATCTTCAAGGCCCTGCGCATCCCGTACGAGCCGGTCCGCTGGCTCACGGACATCGACGCGTCGCACGACAGCGACGTGACGAAGGCCGCGCGGGTCTTCGAGCTGATCCACTCCTACCGGGTCCGCGGCCACGTCATGGCCGACACCGACCCGCTGGAGTACCGCCAGCGCAAGCACCCCGACCTCGACATCACCGAGCACGGCCTCACCCTGTGGGACCTGGAGCGGGACTTCGCGGTCGGCGGGTTCGCCGGCAAGTCGATGATGAAGCTCCGCGACATCCTCGGCGTGCTGCGTGAGTCGTACTGCCGCACCACCGGCATCGAGTTCATGCACATCCAGGACCCGAAGCAGCGCAAGTGGCTCCAGGACCGGGTGGAGCGGCCCCGCGCCCAGCAGCCCGAGCGCGAGGAGCAGCTGCGCATCCTGCGCCGGCTGAACGCGGCCGAGGCGTTCGAGACCTTCCTGCAGACCAAGTACGTCGGCCAGAAGCGGTTCTCGCTGGAGGGCGGCGAGTCCGTCATCCCGCTGCTCGACGCGGTCATCGACTCCGCCGCCGAGGCCCGCCTCGACGAGGTCGTCATCGGCATGGCCCACCGCGGCCGCCTGAACGTGCTGGCGAACATCGTCGGCAAGTCGTACGCGCAGATCTTCCGCGAGTTCGAGGGCAACCTCGACCCGCGCTCGATGCACGGCTCCGGCGACGTCAAGTACCACCTGGGCGCCGAGGGCACCTTCACCGGTCTGGACGGCGAGCAGATCAAGGTCTCGCTGGCCGCCAACCCCTCGCACCTGGAGGCGGTCGACCCGGTCCTGGAGGGCATCGCCCGCGCCAAGCAGGACATCATCAACAAGGGCGGCACGGACTTCACGGTCCTGCCGATCGCGCTCCACGGCGACGCGGCCTTCGCGGGCCAGGGCGTCGTCGCCGAGACGCTCAACATGTCGCAGCTGCGCGGCTACCGCACCGGCGGCACCGTGCACGTGGTGATCAACAACCAGGTCGGCTTCACCGCCGCCCCGGAGTCCTCGCGCTCCTCGATGTACGCCACCGACGTGGCGCGCATGATCGAGGCGCCGATCATCCACGTCAACGGTGACGACCCGGAGGCCGTGGTCCGCGTCGCGCGGCTCGCCTTCGAGTTCCGGCAGGCGTTCAACAAGGACGTCGTGATCGACCTCATCTGCTACCGCCGCCGCGGTCACAACGAGGGCGACAACCCGGAGTTCACCAACCCGCAGATGTACACGCTGATCGACAAGAAGCGCTCGGTGCGCAAGCTCTACACCGAGTCCCTCATCGGTCGCGGCGACATCACGCTGGAAGAGGCCGAGCAGGCGCTCCAGGACTTCCAGGGGCAGCTGGAGAAGGTTTTCGCCGAGGTCCGCGAGGCCACCTCGCAGCCGGCCGCCCCGCACGTCCCGGAGCCGCAGGCCGCGTTCCCGGTGGCCGTGGACACGGCGGTCTCCGCCGAGGTCATCAAGCGGATCGCCGAGTCCCAGGTCAACATCCCCGAGTCGATCACCGTGCACCCCCGTCTGATGCCGCAGATGCAGCGTCGCGCGGCCTCGGTGGAGAACGGCACGATCGACTGGGGCATGGGCGAGACCCTGGCCATCGGTTCGCTGCTGATGGAGGGCACCCCGGTCCGGCTCGCCGGCCAGGACAGCCGCCGCGGCACCTTCGGCCAGCGCCACGCGGTCCTGGTGGACCAGGTCACCGGCGAGGACTACACCCCGCTGCTGTACCTCACCGAGGACCAGGCCCGGTACAACGTCTACGACTCGCTCCTCAGCGAGTACGCGGCGATGGGCTTCGAGTACGGCTACTCGCTGGCCCGCCCGGAGTCGCTGGTCATCTGGGAGGCCCAGTTCGGTGACTTCGTCAACGGCGCGCAGACCGTCGTGGACGAGTTCATCTCCTCGGCCGAGCAGAAGTGGGGCCAGACCTCCGGCGTCACGCTGCTGCTGCCGCACGGCTACGAGGGCCAGGGCCCGGACCACAGCTCCGCCCGCCCCGAGCGCTTCCTCCAGATGTGCGCGCAGGACAACATGACGGTCGCGATGCCGACCCTCCCCTCGAACTACTTCCACCTGCTGCGCTGGCAGGTGCACAACCCGCACCACAAGCCGCTCATCGTCTTCACCCCGAAGTCGATGCTGCGTCTGAAGGCGGCGGCGTCGAAGATCGAGGAGTTCACCAGCGGCGGCTTCCGCCCGGTGATCGGCGACGACACCGTCAAGGCGGAGGACGTCCGCAAGGTCGTCTTCGTCTCGGGCAAGCTCTTCTACGACCTGGACGCCGAGCGGGAGAAGCGCGGAGACACGGAGACCGCGCTCATCCGGCTGGAGCGGCTGTACCCGCTGCCGGGTGCGGAGATCCAGGCCGAGATCGCCAAGTACCCGAACGCCGAGAAGTACCTGTGGGCCCAGGAGGAGCCGGCCAACCAGGGTGCGTGGCCGTTCATCGCGCTCAACCTGATCGACCACCTGGACCTGGCCGTCGGCGCGGACGTGCCGCACGGCGAGCGCCTGCGCCGCATCTCGCGGCCGCACGGCTCGTCCCCGGCGGTCGGCTCGGCCAAGCGTCACCAGGCGGAGCAGACGCAGCTGGTCAACGAGGTCTTCGAGGCCTGAGGACCGCATGGCCGAACACACCGGGGACCCGGCTCCGCGCTCGTCGCGGGGCCGGGTCCCCGGCGTTTCCCCGCTGGATATCCTTCTCCCATGTACTTCACGGACCGTGGCATCGAGGAACTGGAGAAGCGGCGCGGCGAGGAGGAGGTCACCTTCGAGTGGCTGGCCGAGCAGCTGCGTACGTTCGTCGATCTCAACCCCGACTTCGAGGTGCCGGTCGAGCGCCTGGCGACCTGGCTGGCCCGGCTGGACGACGAGGACGACGAGGACGCGTGAGCCCGAGGGACCCGGGCCCACAGCCGCTCAGCGCGCCTCCGTAGCCGCCCTGGCCCGGTGGTACGCGAGCCCGAGCGCGCCCTGCGCCAGCAGCAGGGCTCCGGCGGCGGCCCAGCCCCCGCTGCGTCGGCGGGCGCCCCAGAGCAGCAGCGGAAGCCCGGCCGCGAGCTGGGCGGCGGCGATGGCCCGGGCCCGGGGTCCGCGCACCCAGGGGCCGAGGCTGCTGCTCTCGACCGCGTCGAGTTCGGCCCGTACGGCATCACGCCACCCCGCCCACTCCACGCGCTCCGCCCCGCGCTGCACCGCCGCGACGCTGCGCAGCCGGTCCGCGCTCTCCCCCGGGCCGAGCCCGGCGGGCAGGGTGAGTCCCGTCCGGGTCAGGACCGCGAGCAGCCCGCGCAGCCGTGCCTCGGCATCCGCGTCCGGGTCGGGCCGGGTCAGCTCCTCCAGGGCCTGGAGGTCCAGTACGGGGTCGAGCCCGAGGCGGGCCGCGAAGGTGCGCATCGCCTCGTCCTCGCCCACCGGGGTGCCGTCGGCCAGCCAGATGTAGCCGACCGTGCGGCGGAATCCCGCGGCGAGGGTGTAGCCGGCCCGGTCGGCGTCCCACCACAGGGCGAGCACCGGCCAGGGGGAGCCGACGGCCAGCGCGGTGGCACAGCCGCCGAGGACCCGGTCGACCGGTTCGGGGGCGTCGCCGGAGGGGCCGGTCTCCCGCCAGGGCTTCCCCTCGGGGACGAGAACACTCCACTCCTCGCCCGCCCGCGTCAGCAGCATCCGCTCGCGCAGCAGGTGGGCGAGCGGCCGTACGGTCTCGGGATCGGCACGGCACAGCAGCAGCGCCCCGGTGGATGTCGCGTTCATAGGCCACACGCTAGGGCAATTTGCTCACGTTCGACGCCTTTTGATCACCTCAGACACCGCCGACACCCCTTGACTTCCCGCATCCGCGATATATCGTGTTGTTTACGAGACGCGATATGTTGCGTCGTGATCCTCTCCGGGAGGTCCATCCATGACTGCGTCGAAGCGGACCGTCGCCGAGCCGCAGAAGCTCGCCTTCGACGACCCGGTGACCGCCCTCCAGGTACGGGTCGTCGGCGGCACGGTCAACGTGGTCGGGACCGACGAGCCGGGCGCCCGGCTGGAGGTCGCCGCCGTCGAGGGCCCACCGCTTCTGGTGACGTACGAGGACGGTCGGCTGACCGTGGCGTACGAGGACCTCCCCTGGCAGGACCTCCTGCGCTGGCTCGACCCCGGCGGGCGCCGCCGCAGCGCGGTCGTCTCGCTCACCGTGCCCGCCGCGGCGTCGGTGGAGGTCGGCGTGGTCGGCGCGGGCGCCGTCGTCTCCGGGATCGAGGGCCGCACCGACGTACGGGGCATCACCGGGGACATCACCCTGGTCGGGCTGAGCGGGGCGGTCCGCGGGGACTCCGTATCGGGCAGCCTGGAGGCCCAGGGCGTCACCGGGGACCTGCGCTTCCACTCGGTGGCCGGGGACCTGACGGTGGTGGACGGGGCGGGCGCCTCGGTCCGGGCCGAGTCGATCAGCGGCGACATGGTCCTGGACGTCGAGCCCTCGGCCGCCGCCGCGGACCGGCCCACCGACATCCGGCTGACCACGGTCTCCGGTGAGATCGCGATCCGTCTCCCGCATCCGGCGGACGCCCGGGTCGAGGCGAACACCGCCAGCGGGGCCGTCTCCAACGCCTTCGAGGACCTGCGGGTCGGCGGGCAGTGGGGCGCGAAGAAGATCACCGGCACGCTGGGCGCCGGGACGGGGACCCTGAAGGCGACGACCGTCTCCGGTTCGATCGCCCTGCTGCGCAGGCCCCCGGCCGAGGATGCCGCCCATGGTGCCGAGCCGACCGGAAAGGTTCTCTGACATGGCCCCCGTATTCGCCCACGGCCGACTGCGCCTGTACCTGCTCAAGCTCCTGGACGAGGCCCCGCGCCACGGCTACGAGGTGATCCGGCTGCTGGAGGAGCGCTTCCAGGGCCTGTACGCCCCCTCCGCCGGCACGGTCTACCCCCGGCTGGCCAAACTGGAGGCCGAGGGACTGGTCACCCACGCCACCGAGGGCGGCCGCAAGGTCTACTCGATCACCGACGCCGGACGCGAGGAGCTGGCGGGCCGCAGCGGTGAACTGGCCGACCTGGAGCTGGAGATCCGCGACTCCCTGGCCGAACTGGCCGCCGAGATACGCGACGACGTGCGCGGGGCAGCCGGCCGGCTCCGCGACGACATGCGGGCCGCCGCCTCCGAGTCCCGTACGGCCCGGGGCAAGCAGCCCTCCTCTCCCTTCGGGGACCTGGGCGACTTCGGGGACTTCGGCAACCTGGGCGACCTGGCGGACAGCAAGGCGTGGCACGCGGCCAAGGAGGAGGTGCGCCGGGCCAAGGAGGAATGGCAGGAGCAGGCGCGCCGGGCGAAGGACGAGTCCCGCCGCGCCCGCGAGGAGGCCCGGCAGGCCCGCCGCCAGGCCAAGGAGGCCCAGGACCGGGCGCGCGAACAGATGCGGGACGCCGCCCGCCAGGTGCAGGAGCACTTCGCCCGGGGCGACTGGCCCTCCGGCGTAAGGGAGGGCCTGGCCGAGATCACCGGCCAGCTCGGCGGCTTCGCCCGCTCGGGCGGCTGGCCCCCGTTCGGCAGGCCCTGGTCCGCCGACGCGGAGGCGGAGGCGGCCGACACGGCCGGAGGACCGGAGACCGTCCACGCCCCCCGCTGGGGCGAGGACGTCCCGACCACGGACGACCCCGCCCGCGACCTGGACCGCCTGCTGGACCGCTTCCGCGACACGGTCCGGGACGCGGCCCGCGACCACGGCGTGACGGACACCCAGCTGACCGAGGCCCGCCACCACCTCGGCGCGGCGGCGACCCGCATCGAGGCGCTGCTGACCCCACCGGAGACGGACGGGAAGAAGGGCGGCTGAGCCGAAAGCGCGCGGACGCGCTCGGGGGCGGGGCCTGCTGTGTACGGGCCCCGCCCCGCCGTACGTCGTCGAGGGCGCCCTCGCCGTGTGCCCCCTCGACGCGGGAGACGATCGCGCCGACATCGATCCCGACACCCCTCTCTCGTCAATCAAAGTCGACAACATCGTCGGCCAGCCGGGCATGCCGCTCGATGTCGTACCGGGTACGGCCGTAGCGCAGCTTGCCCCGCTCGATCCCCTCGGTGGCGAAACCCGACCGCTGGGCGACCCGGCAGGAGGCGTGGTTGTCGGTACGGTGGCCCAGCTCCAGCCGGTACAGCCCCTGTCGGCGAAACGCCCAGCGCGCCACCGCCCGTACGCCCGCCGAGGCGACGCCCCGGCCGCGGGCGCTCTCCGTGGTCCAGTAGGAGACCCAGGCCGTGTCGTGGGTCTGGTTGATGTCCTGGAGGGCCACGCAGCCGAGCGCCCCGCCCTTCTCCCCCGTGACGGCCCAGGAGTAGTCGGTCCGGGCCCCGCGCTCCCGGGTGCGTTCCGCGATCCAGGCCAGCGCGCTGGAGAGGTCGAAGACGGGCCGGTCCGTCTGGCGGTCCATCTCGTCCGGCTCGAAGGCACGGAGTACGGCGGGGGCGTCGACGGGGAGCCAGGGCCGGAGCAGGAATCCTTCAGGAGTGGTCAGTTCGTCCATGCGGCCCAGCCTCCCGTACGGTGACCACCACCTCCGACCCGGGCCACGCCAGGACGGCCACCCGGCCGCCGTACGGCGCCGTGCCGATGACGTGGGCGGCCCGCCCGGCGACGGAGATCCGCCAGCCGCGGGCGGAGGGCGGGAGGGACAGCTCCGTGGTGCCGGGGCGGGTGGCCGCCCGGTAGGCGAGGCGGTAGGTGCGGCTGCCCGCGTCGTACGTGTCGGAGCGCACCGTGCCCGCGACGGCGGGGGCGTACGGGGTCGCCGTCTGCTCCTTGTTCGTACGGAAGCGGCCCTGCTCGTCCACCGCGCAGTAGCCGCCGCCGTAGCACCAGACGTACCCGGCCCAGCCGGAGCTGTAGCGGTTCAGGGAGGCGACGGCCTCGCGGTAGAAACGGCCCATGTTCGGGAGGGAGTTGTTGAGCGGGCCCCACTCCCCCACGACCACGGGCATCCCGTACCGGGCCGGATAGGCGGTGACGGCGGCCTCGTACGCCTCGATCCACCCCGCGTCCGGGTCGTAGTCGGCGCCCGCCTCCATGGCGGTGTTGTAGAAGTGCGGGGCGTACACGGTCCGGCTGTCGTGGATCCGGCCGAGGCCGGTGGGCACGCCCTCCCCGACGATCGGCGTCGGCTCGACGAAGAGCCAGGTGGAACGGTCCTTGGCGCGGATGGCGCGGGCGAGGCGGTTGTACATCGGGGTGAGGTGCTCGGCCTCGATCCGGCGGGCGGCGGTCGGCAGGTCCTCGCCCTCGCGCAGTTCCCCCATCGGCTCGTTGATCAGGTCGTAGCCGATGACGGCCGGATGGCCGCGGAAGCGTTCGGCCAGGACCTGCCACATGGCGGCCTGGGCGCGTTGCAGGTCGGGGTCCTCGTAGAGGTGGGTGAAGGCCCGCTGGACGGCCGGTTCGAAGTACTCCGAGAACCAGTCGTCGGGGTTGGGGGTGAACGGCAGCCCGTCGGTCCTGGTGGCCCAGGCGGGGATGCCCCGGTGGCCGAACGCGGGCCCGAAGACGTCCTGGTGGGCGTCGATGAGGACGTGGATGCGGTGCTTGTGCGCCCAGTCCAGGATGCGCTCGATCTTCCGGAGGTAGCGCTCGCTGTACTGGCCGCGCCGGGGCTCCAGGTCGTCCCAGAAGACCAGCAGCCGGGCGAAGTTGAAGCCGCCTGCCCGCAGGTCGCGGAAGTGGCGTTCGGTGATGGCACTGAGCGCGGCCTCGCCCCGGTTCGTCTTGTCCTCGACGTTCCAGCCGCGCAGGGTGAGGGTGCGGCCCCGGCTGTCGGTGAGGGGTGGGATGGAGCGTTCGAACGTCGAGGGGGCGGCGGCCCGGGTGGGTGCGGGGTCCGCCGAGGCGGCGGGAGCGAGGGCCCCCGCCGCCAGGACGGACGCGACGACAAGTGCTATGAGTGCTCTGCCCATACGCATGGGCGGCATCCCATCAGCAGAGCTGACACTTGTTCAAGTATGAGGTGCTGACTACTTCTGCGGAGTTCTGTGGAGCTACTCCGTCGGCCGGAGCACGATCTTCCCGAACTGCTCGCCGTCGGCCAGCCGCTGGAACGCCTCACGGGCCCGGTCCAGCGGCAGCACCTCGTCGATGACCGGCCGCACGCCGGTGGTGGCGCAGAACGCGAGCAGGTCCTCCAGCTCGTCCTTGGTCCCCATGGTGGAGCCGACGACCTTCAGCTCCAGGAAGAAGATCCGGGTCAGCTCGGCGTGCGAGGGCCGGTCGCCGCTGGTGGCCCCGGAGATGACGAGCGTGCCGCCCGGGCGCAGCGACTTCACCGAGTGGGACCAGGTGGCGGCCCCGACGGTCTCGATGACGGCGTCCACCCGCTGCGGGAGCCGCGCCCCGGGCTCGTACGCCTCCAGGGCCCCCAGCTCCACCGCCCGCTTGCGCCGGGTCTCGTCGCGGCTGGTGGCGAAGACCCGGAGCCCGGCGGCCTTCCCGAGGACGATCGCGGCGGTGGCGACCCCGCCGCCCGCGCCCTGGACGAGCACGGAATCGCCGGGCCGGACCCCGGCGTTGGTGAAGAGCATCCGGTACGCGGTGAGCCAGGCGGTGGGCAGGCAGGCGGCCTCCTCGAAGGAGAGCCCCTTCGGCTTGGGCAGCACGTTCCAGGTGGGCACGGTGACCTGCTCGGCGAAGGTGCCCTGGTAGCGCTCGGTGAGGATGGAGCGCGGCTCCTTCGGCCCGACGCCGTGGCCCGACTGGCCGATGACGGAGTGCAGGACGACCTCGTTGCCGTCCTCGTCGACGCCCGCGGCGTCACAGCCGAGGATCATCGGCAGCCGGTCCTGCGAGAGCCCCACGCCCCGCAGCGACCAGAGGTCGTGGTGGTTGAGGGAGGCGGCCCGGACGGTGACGGTGCTCCACCCGGCGCGCGCCTGCGGTGCGGGGCGCTCACCCAGCTCAAGTCCGTCGAGGGGCCGGTCGGGATCGATGCGGGCTGCGTAGGCGGCGAACATGGCTTGACGATAGGGCGACGAGGCCCCCCACGAAACCGCCCGCGGGTGTGACACGCACCAAGTACCCGCCACCGAACACACGCCTCGCCCCCTCCGGGGAAACAATCAAGCCCCTCCGGCGAACCGCTCAATCGCCGGAGGGGCTGATCTCACGCCGACGTCAGCGCCGGGCCACACCCTCCGCCCGCGCCGCCGCGGCCACAGCGGCCGTCACGGCAGGCGCGACCCGCTCGTCGAACGGGGACGGGATCACGTAGTCCGCCGCCAGCTCATCGCCCACGACATCCGCCAGCGCGTTCGCCGCGGCGATCTTCATGCCCTCCGTGATCCGGGAGGCCCGGACCTGGAGCGCACCGGCGAAGATCCCGGGGAACGCCAGCACGTTGTTGATCTGGTTCGGGAAGTCCGAGCGCCCGGTCGCCACCACGGCCGCGTACTTGTGCGCGACCTCGGGGTGGACCTCCGGGTTCGGGTTGGCCATGGCGAAGACGTACGCGCCGGGCGCCATCGACGCCACCGCCGCCTCCGGCACCGTACCGCCGGAGACACCGATGAAGACGTCCGCTCCGGCGAGCGCCTGCTCCAACGAGCCGGAGATCCCGGCCCGGTTGGTCAGCTCGGCCAGCTCGCGCTTGACGTCGGTCAGGTCCTCCCGGTCCCGGCTGACGATGCCCTTGCGGTCGGCCACGGCGACATCGCCGATGCCGGCCTCCAGCAGGAACTTGGCGATGGCCACGCCCGCCGCGCCCGCGCCGGAGATCACGCCGCGCAGGTCGCCGAGCGTGCGCCCGGAGAGCTTGGCGGCGTTGCGCAGGGCGGCGAGGGTGACGACGGCCGTCCCGTGCTGGTCGTCGTGGAAGACCGGGATGTCCAGCCGTTCCTGGAGCTTGCGCTCGATCTCGAAGCACCGGGGCGCCGAGATGTCCTCCAGGTTGACCCCGCCGAAGGAGGGGGCGAGCCGGACGACGGTGTCGACGATCTCGTCGGCGTCGGTGGTCGCGAGCGCGATCGGCACCGCGTCCACGCCGCCGAACTGCTTGAAGAGGATGGCCTTGCCCTCCATCACGGGGAGGGACGCCTCGGGCCCGATGTCACCGAGGCCGAGCACGGCGGTGCCGTCCGTCACGACGGCCACGACCTGGGACTTCCAGGTGTAGTCGTGGACGAGCTCGGGATTGTCGGCGATGGCGCTGCAGACCTTCGCCACGCCGGGGGTGTAGGCCAGGGAAAGGTCGTCCTTGTCCCGGATCGGGACGGTGGACCGCACGGCCATCTTCCCTCCCCGGTGGAGGGCGAAGGCCGGATCGAAGGGCTCGTCGGCCCCGGTCTCCGTATCGATGGCGCCCACGCGCCGGGTGTCACTGTCAGTCGTGCTGTCGCTGCGAGGATTGACGATCTCCGCTGCCATGGTGTTGACCCCTTAAGTCTTCATCGTTTGAGGGTGGCCACTCCTGGTTGAGGAGGGGTGGGCGGGCACCGCGTACGCGCCCCGCACTGGGCGGTTGGCCCGCCCCGGCAGGGAGAGGTACGCACGCGCGGGCGCGCCGCACACGCGCCCTGGGCCCCGGATGAGGGGTGTAAACGTCTTTCTTACCGGACCAACCCTGTTACGCACGAGTCCATTCCGGTGCGGTGACGTGACTCATAGTCGAATATCTGGACAAGTCGGCAAACCGGTACAAATGCGGCCTGACAGGCGAGGCACACCGAAGATTCTTCGGCGCCATGGAGGGTTCACCACAGAAGGTCCGGTCCAGACCTGTCGGTCACGCGAGTTCGGGTGTTGCCCGTTATCCGATTTTGACATGACTGGGGCCCTGAATCGGCCGGTCCGAATGGCAGGATGCCGTCATCACACGAGGTGCCGACACTCGAAGGTGCGTGCCAAGCCTCCTGAAAGCCCCCCACTCTCACTTTCATCCCTCACCTGCCGGAGGATCCCGACATGACCGCAAGCTTCATGCGTCGCAAGACCGCCAAGTCCCGGATGGCGGCGGTCGGCGCCATCGCGGTCGCCGGCTCCCTGCTGCTCACCGCCTGTGGCGACCAGACCGACGGCGCGTCCTCGGGGAGCGGCGACAGCACTGCCACCAAGGCCGGCGCCCCGCTCTTCTCCAAGCTGCCGGAGAAGTACCAGAAGTCCGGTGTCATCAAGGTCGGCACGAACGCCGAGTACGCCCCGATGGAGTCCGTCGAGAACGGCAAGATCGTGGGCGTCGACCCCGACATCGCCGCCGAGCTCGGCAAGAAGCTGGGCGTGAAGTTCGAGTTCACCTCCGGCAACTTCGACGGGCTGATCACCGCCCTGAACTCCGGCCGCCACGACATCGCCATGTCGTCCATCACGGACAACAAGCAGCGCCAGGAGGGCCTGGACGACTCCGGCAAGAAGCTGGGTCCTGGCGTCGACTTCGTCGACTACTTCCTCGCCGGTACCGCCGTGTACACGAAGAAGGGCAACCCGCAGAACATCAAGTCCATCGAGGACCTCTGCGGGAAGACCGCCTCCGTGCAGCGCGGCACCACCTACGAGGAGGCCCTCAAGAAGCAGTCCAAGGCCTGCACGGACGGCGGCGAGAAGGCCATCAAGATCGAGTCGTTCGAGAACGACACCGAGGCCCAGACCCGGGTCAAGTCCGGCGGCTCGGTCGCCGGGGTCAACGACTACCCGGTCGCGGTCGACCTGGCCCGCAAGGCCGACGGCGGCAACGCCTTCGAGGTCGTCGGCGAGCAGATCGACGCGGGCCCGTTCGGCATCGCCGTCAAGAAGGACAACACGGGGCTGCGGGACGCCCTGAAGGAAGCCGTCGACGCGATCATCGCCGACGGTTCGTACCAGAAGGTGCTCGACAAGTGGGGCGCCGGCACCGGAGCGATCGACAAGGCCGCCATCAACGGCGGCAAGTGACCGGACGCTCCACTGAAGGGCAGTCACCATGACTGACAAGTTCGACAAGACACCCGCCGCCTCACCGGCAGGCCCGGTGTCCGCTCCCCAGGGCTCCACCACGGCCCCGGAGAGCATCAGGGCCATCCCGGTCCGCCACGTCGGCCGCTGGATCAGCGGTGCCGTGGTCATCGGCCTCCTCGTCGCCCTCGGCTACGCCTTCTCGCAGGGCAACATCCAGTGGCAGGCGGTGGGCGACAAGCTGTTCGACAGCACCGTCATCGCCGGAGCCGGCCGGACCCTGCTGATCAGCATCCTCGCGATGGTGCTCGGCGTGGTCCTCGGTGTGGTCCTGGCCGTGATGCGGCTCTCGAAGAACCCGGTCACCAGCTGGGTGGCCTGGCTGTACATCTGGTTCTTCCGGGGCACCCCGGTCTACGTACAGCTGCTGCTCTGGTTCAACCTGGCGCTGATCTTCCCGATCCTGAACATCCCGTTCATCTACAAGGACGAGATGACGGACGTCATGACCCCGTTCATGTGCGCCCTGCTGGGCCTCGCCCTGAACGAGGCCGCCTACATGGCGGAGATCTGCCGCGCCGGCATCCAGTCGGTCGACGAGGGCCAGACCGAGGCGTCCCACGCGCTCGGCATGACCCAGGCGAAGACCATGCGCCGCGTGGTCCTGCCGCAGGCGCTGCGGGTGATCATCCCGCCGACCGGCAACGAGTTCATCAACATGCTGAAGACCTCCTCGCTGGTCTACGCGGTCACGTACAACGAGCTGCTCCGCTCCACCTCGCAGATCGGCTCCACGTCGTACGCCGTCATGGAGATGCTGTTCGTCGCGTCCATCTGGTACATCGTGATGACCAGCGTGTTCAGCGTCGGCCAGTACTACCTGGAGCGCCGCTACGCCCGCGGCTCGGTGCGCTCCCTGCCGCCCACCCCGTGGCAGCGCGTCAAGGCCAACCTCGCCGGGTTCAGCAACCGGCCCTCCGGAGGTGTCTCCGCATGACCACCCCCATGGTGAAGGCCGAGGGCGTCCACAAGTCCTTCGGCGCAGCCCACATCCTCAAGGGGATCGACCTGGAGGTCGCCCCGCGTGAGGTGTTCTGCCTGATCGGCCCGTCCGGCTCCGGCAAGTCGACCTTCCTGCGGTGCATCAACCACCTGGAGAAGATCAACGCCGGCCGGCTGTCGGTCGACGGCGAGCTGGTCGGCTACCGGCAGAAGGGCGACAAGCTCTACGAGCTGAGGGACAGCGAGGTCGCCTTCCAGCGCCGGGACATCGGCATGGTCTTCCAGCGCTTCAACCTGTTCCCGCACATGACGGCCCTGGAGAACGTCATGGAGGCGCCGATCCAGGTCAAGGGCGAGGCCAAGGCCGTGGCCCGGGCCCGCGCCGAGAAGCTGCTGGACCGGGTGGGCCTCGGCGACAAGGCGAAGAACTACCCCACGCAGCTCTCCGGCGGCCAGCAGCAGCGCGTCGCCATCGCCCGCGCGCTGGCGATGGAGCCGAAGCTGATGCTCTTCGACGAGCCGACCTCCGCGCTCGACCCGGAGCTGGTGGGTGACGTCCTGGACGTCATGCGCGGCCTGGCCGAGGACGGCATGACGATGGTGGTCGTCACCCACGAGATGGGCTTCGCCCGCGAGGTGGGCGACGCGCTGGTCTTCATGGACGACGGTGTGGTGGTCGAGTCGGGCCACCCGCGCGATGTGCTGACCAACCCGCAGCACGACCGGACGAAGTCGTTCCTGTCGAAGGTGCTGTAGAGCCGTACGTACGCAGGCGAAGGCGCCCCGGGCCGACGAGACCCGGGGCGCCTTCGCGTCCCGTCCCTGCTTCCTGGCTTACCGGCCTTCCGGCTTCCCGGCTTGCCTGCTCAGGACGATCTACTTCACGGCGAGCACCAGGGTGTCCGAGGGGGACGCCCAGACCGCGCGGGCCTCACCGAAGCCGGAGGCGATGAGCGTGCGGGCGTGCCACTCGGCAGAGGGCATGTCGCCGTCCGCGTGCTCGCCGTAGATCGCGAACCGCTCGGCGGTGGGCGCGGCCAGAACCGGGTCCTTCGCGGCCAGCGCCCACCACTCCGCCCAGTCCAGCGCCCCGGCGGCCTTGGCGCGGTCCATCGCGGCGTGCCGGTGGGCGCGCTCGGCGGCGTTGATCCGGGGCGTGCTGGTGTCGATCATGTGGTCGGCGTTCATGAACACCCCTCCGCCCCGGACGAGCCCGCCGATCTGCCCGTAGAGGGCCGCCAGCGGCTCACTGTGCAGCCAGTGCAGGGCGGTGGCGGTCAGGACGGCGTCGTACGAGGTGTGGGGCAGCCGGGCCGTCCACTCCGGGGCCTTGAGGTCGGCGGTGACGAAGGTGACCCGGCCGTCGCCCTCGAAGGTGCCGCGGGCTATGGCCAGCAGCGCGGGGTCGAGGTCGACACCGGTGCTCGTGGCGTTCGGGAACCGCTTGAGGAGCCGGTCCGTGATACTTCCCGTACCGCACGCGAGGTCCAGCACCCGCGGTTCCGGTCCGACGACCGCCTCGACCATGTCCAGCATCACCCGGAACCGCTCCTCGCGGTCGGGCATGTACCACTCCTGCTGCCGGTCCCAGCTCTCCTGCCAGGACCGCCAGTCGGTGCTTGTAGCCGTCTCCGTCACGCCAACCTCCCAAGTAAGCCCCTCAACACCGACCACCCATTACACTGGCCGACACCTCGACCTTAGACCGCGCCCGTAAGGACTAAAAGTGGAACTGGCCTATTACTCGGACTACGCCGTACGCCTGGTCAACACCGAGGAGCCGGCCCGCAACAAGGACACCCTCACCTCGGTCGACGCGGTTCGGGAGCTGTTCGGCGCCAACCAGCAGGCGGCGCGGCGGACGACGGAGGCGGACGTCACCCGCTTCCGTTCGGTACGGGGACGGCTCCGCGCGGTCTTCGAGGCGGCGGACGGCGGGGACGAGACGCTCGCGGTCGACCTGCTCAACTCGCTGCTGCTGGAGTTCCCGGTGAGCCCGCAGATCTCGGGCCACGACGTACGGGACGAGGACGGCAGGCCGGACTGGCACATGCACCTGGCCGACCACCCGTCGAACGCCACCGCCGGCTACGCGGCCATCGCGGCGATGGGCCTGGCCTTCCACCTGACCTCGCACGGCGTGGACCGGCTCGGCCTCTGCGAGGCGGCCCCCTGCCGCAACGCCTACCTGGACACCTCCACCAACCGCTCCAGGCGCTACTGCTCCGACCGGTGTGCCACCCGGGCCAACGTGGCCGCCTACCGGGCCCGCAAGCGCGCGGAGGCGGACCGGACGGGCCTCAGCGCGGAGAACGCCCAGCCGAGCACCTCGGACACCGACCGCTGACCTTGGGGCGTCCTCGCCGGAGGCCGGTAGCGGGCCCGCACCCGAGCGACCACCAGCTCCTCCGGCACGACGCCGTAGTCCGTGCTGTCCCCGCCCGCGAAGGTGTTGTCCCCCCGCACCCACCACCCGCCCGGCCGCCGTTCGACCGCCCGCTTCACCACCAGCAGGTCCTGCTGGAAGGGGTGACGCAGGATCACCACGTCGCCGGCGCGCACCAGCGCCCCGTACTGCACCAGGAGCAGGTCCCCGTGGTAGAGCGTGGGCACCATCGAAGGCCCCGTCACCTCCACCACCCGCAAGGGCCGCCGCCCGCGCCGCCTGCCTCCGGACACCCGTCCCCACTGCGGCACCTCGGCCACCTCCCGCTCCTCCTGCGGCATACCGTCCCGCATACCGCGTTCCGCTCCGTACATTCGGCCGACGGCCCGAATCCCACCCCGGACTTTTGACCTAAGCCCCAGGGGCAGCCACGGAAAGCCGCGCTCCACGGAGTAATGTCCCACCTGAGAAGACGATCACGAGGAGGACAGCTCCATGCTTTCCCGCCTGTTTGCCCCCAAGGTGAAGGTCAGCGCCCACTGCGACCTGCCCTGCGGCGTCTACGACCCGGCCCAGGCCCGCATCGAGGCCGAGTCGGTCAAGGCCGTCCAGGAGAAGTACCAGGCCAACGAGGACGCGGACTTCCGCACCCGCGCCGTCCTGATCAAGGAACAGCGCGCCGAGCTCGCGAAGCACCACGTGTCGGTGCTCTGGAGCGACTACTTCAAGCCCCCGCACTTCGAGAAGTACCCGGAGCTGCACCAGCTCATCAACGACACCCTGAAGGCGCTCTCCGCGGCCAAGGGCTCGAACGACCCGAAGACGGGCCAGAAGGCCCTGGACCTGATCGCTGAGGTCGACCGGATCTTCTGGGAGACCAAGAAGGCCTGATCTCCTTCTAGGCGGCCTGACCTGCACTTTCGCGGGTCTGGCTACCTACCTGTCCGCACCCGGTCCGCAGGCCGCCGAGCACGGCGTCCATGACGGCCCGGGTGCGGTCTTCTTCCCCGGGCCACAGGTGCGCGTAGATCCGCAACGTGATGACGGCGGACGCGTGCCCGAGGACCAGCTGCACCTGCTTGACGCTCGCGCCGCCGGCGATGAGCGCGGAGGCATAGAAGTGCCGCAGGTCGTGGGTGACCATGTGCGGCAGCTCGACGGCCTTACGGCCTTCCCGCTCGGCGGCCCCGCTCTCGGCCGCCTGGAGCGCCCTGCGGCGCCATTCCACTCGGTCTTCCACCGCCGGTAGTTGAGCGGCTCCCCCTCCTCCATGGTGAACAGCCACTCCCTGGACGGACGTGCGGCGAGATGCGCGAGGAGCGCATCGGTGACGACCTCGCCGACCGGGACCGTACGCCGGGACTTGGCGGTCTTCGGCGGGCCGATCTTCCCCGACTGGAGCCGCTGCCGCTCGACGCGGATGGTGCCGGCCTTGAAGTCGACGTCCGACACCTTCAGACCGAGCAGTTCGCCGATGCGCAGCCCTGATCCGGCGAGGGTGACGATCGCCGCGCGGATGTACGGCGGCATCACCCGCGCCATCGCCTCGACCTGCTCGACCGTGGGAGGGGTGACCTCCTCATCCGGCATGGCCGGGAGGGTGATCCGGCGGCACGGGCTGGAGGCGATGACCTTGTCGTCCACTGCCGCCGTCATGACGCGTACGAGGACGTCGTAGACGTTCCGCACGCTGCCGGGGCCGAGCTGGTCGGAGAGGTGCTTGAAGAGCACCTGGATGTCGTTGCGGCGTATCGCCGCCATGGAGCGGGCTCCGAGCGCCGGTACGAGGTGGAGCCGCAGCGCGTTGTCAGTGATGCGCTCGCCCGCCTCGCTGGCTATGAGCGAGCCTTCCCACTTCTCGGCGTACTTCTCGAAGGTGACGCGACCGGCGCGCGGATCGACGTACTGGCCGGTGACCATGCTCGCCGTGACCTCGTCGAGCCACCGCTGAGCGTCGAGCTTCCGCTCGAAGTGGCGGGCGTGCTCCTTGCCGTCGAGATCGCGGTAGCGGGCCCGCCATTTGCCGTTGGGGCGCTTCTGGATGTTGGCCAAGTGGCCTCTCCTTCGTGTCGGTTGTCAGTAGTGACCACCGTCCTCGATGTCACTGCTGAGGGTGCGAGCGTCGCGCTCGTCGCCCATGAGGCGGAGGCACTGCTCGTGGATCGCTCGCGAGCTGTCGGGATGAGCCTTGATGTGGTCGGCGATGGCGACCACGGCGCGGTGGAGGCGGTCGCGCGCGTCGCGGGCCTCATAGAACGCTTCGACGGCTTCTTGGACGAGCCGCCGACTGTCGATGTCGAGCCCCTCCAGGGGCGGTGACATCAGCTCTTCGAGAGGGAGCTCAAAGACGCGGCTGAAGGCGAGGGCCTCATCGAGATTAATGCGCCGACGCGGTGTGCCGTTCTCGATGCGCCAGACCGCCGTCTGGTTCATCTTCACGCCGGCTCTGGTCACCCGATCCGCCAGCTCGGTCGTGCTCCACCCTCTGACCTCACGCTCCAGGGCCACGCGCGCGGCCACGTTCCCCTCGCTGTAGAGCAGCGGCACCTCGCCGCCTTCGGGTCTGTCGCCTGCCATCGAACCTCCATCATCACCGTCACTATCCCAATTGAAACATGAGTTTCCCGATTTGGTTAACCGCCGATCCCGAGGTACAACTCTATGCAGATCGAATCGCCACCTAGCCGAATGGGAATGCGTGCGATACCTGACCACTGCCGAGGTCGCCGAGCGCTGCCGCACAGCCGAGAGCACCGTCCGCTACTGGCGCCAGATCAAGAAGGGGCCGCGCGGCATCAAGGTCGGCAAGCGGGTGCTCTACCCCGAGGCCGAGCTGCTGCGCTACGAGCGCACCCTGATCGACGGCCGAGACGAGTGGGGCCTGGCCTCGTGAGCCGCCAGCAGCACCGGACACAGCAACGGCCCCCAGCGCGCCAACGCCGAGGGCCGGAGATTCCCCTGCCTGTCGCCCATCCCTGAACGAACGAACTGGTGAGGGGCGGGACCTTGCCCGTCCCGTCCCTCACCTGAGAGGAACGTCGATGGAGGACTCTACGTCCCCCGCCACCTCGAACACATCCCGCAAGGTCGTCTGGCCCACCCCCGCGGTCCCCGGCCAGGGCATCCCCTGGCGCAACGGGGACCGAGGCGGGGACCGAACGGAGTCACGGTCGCCTGCTTCGACGGGTGTTCCGGTCGGGGACCGAAATTCCCCCAGCACGGAGCATGCGCAGGTCAGCGTCTTGGGGACCGGTCCCGCCGGAGCGGAAGCCGGGTACCGGGTGGAGACTTTCGGTCCGCCGGTCCCCGAGCCTGATCCCCGAATTTCGGGCGAGCACGCCATGCTCCGAGCCGATGGTGAGGGCCACGGTCCCCACGAATCTGCGGGGACCGTGGTCCCCGACGGCGGATCGGGGACCGGGGACCGCGCTGGTACGGGCGGCGAGACGGCCGACGAGGGAGCCGCGCTGTTGGACGACCTGCGCGCGGCGATCGGCCGGTACGTCGTACTGCCGAGCGAGGAGGCACTGACCGCGGTCACCCTCTGGGTGGCGGCCTCCCACATCCAGCCCGCCCTCCAGCACGCCCCACGACTGGCGGTGGTGGGGCCGACCAAGGGCTGCGGCAAATCCCGCGTCCTGGACGTGCTCCACGAGACCGTGTCCCGGCCGATGATGACGGTGAACACCTCGCCGGCGGTGGTCTTCCGCGTCATCGGCGAGGACCCGCCGACGCTGCTGGTGGACGAGGCCGACACCATCTTCGGCCCGAAGGCAGGCGACAAGGAGGACCTGCGCGGCCTACTGAACGCGGGGCACCAGCGCAACCGGCCCGCCTGGCGAATCTCCGGCCCGGAGCACAAGGCGACGGCGTTTCCCACCTTCGCCATGGCGGCGCTCGCCGGGATCGGCGACCTGCCAGACACGATCATGGACCGGGCGGTCGTGCTCCGCATGCAGAAGCGCAAGCCGGGTGAGCGCATAGCCCCGTTCCGCTCGCGGTATTCCGTCCCGGAACTGAACGCGCTGCGCGACCGTCTGACCGCCTGGCTGGCCCCACTGCGGAGCACCGCAGAGGGCCTGGTTCCGCAGATGCCGGTCGAAGACCGTGCCGCCGACACGTGGGAACCGCTGGTCATCGTCGCCGACCTGGCCGGCGGGCGCTGGCCCTCGCGGGCCCGTGCCGCCTGCCTGGCGATGACCAGGAACGAGGTGGTCCAGGACGAGCAGACGACGCTGAAGACCCGGCTGCTGCGCGACATCCGCCGCGTGTTCGAGCAGCAGGGCGACACGGAGGCGCTGCGCAGCCACGATCTGCTCGCCGCCCTCGTCCAGGACGCCGAGGCGCCGTGGGCCGAGTACGGGACGAAGGGCCTGAACGCCTACCACCTGGCCAACCTGCTGCGCGACTTCGGCATCAGCCCGGCCAACCACCGCTTCGAGAACGGCAGGCAGGCCAAGGCGTACGCCCGTAACCAGTTCCTCGACGCCTGGGCCCGCTACTGCCCCGACCCCGCCCAACCGGCACCCACAGCCGAGGAGACGGCGCTCGCACGTCGAGCCCCGGTCAAGCCACCGGCCCCTCCGTCGGGGACGTTGCCCATCGGCCCGCCCGGCGGGCCTGCCAGCCCCAGGCCCACGCGCTGACACGAGCTCCGTATCAATCCGTCGCATCCGTCCCCCGCGCAGGTCAGCGCGGGGACGGAGTTCCTTGCCGATACGGATCACTCCGTACCTGCGGCCGCCTCCGTACCTGTCCTGACCAGCTACGGGACGGATGCAACGGACGTGACGAAGCCCCACCCCACACGACCACCGGAGCACCACCATGCCCGAAACGAGCACCGACAACTCCCCCACCCGCCGCCGCAAGGGATTCTTCGGCCTGACCCGCCGATCAGCAGCAAGCTGGAGCGAACGAGCCTCTAACGAGGCTTCGTCCGCGCTTGCCCCCGCCCCAGGGGTGGCGGAGGAGGCCGAGCGCCAGGGGGCGCCCGAGCTGGAAGGGGTCATAGCCGACTCCGCCGCCCTCCGCTCCCAGACACCGACCGACGTCCAACCGCCTGTCGAGCAGCCCTCCTGGCGGGACCTCGACGCCCCCGCCCTGCCCGCACTGATGAACCGCAAGCGCACCGTGGAGAAGCGCGACCAGGAGAAGACCATCCGCTTCACACGGACAGCGGTGGGCGTGATCAGCGCCGCCGCCCACCAGCGCGGTCAGAAGTTCGCCGGATTCGTCGGCGACGCCGCCCTGGCCGTCGCCCTCGGCAAGGCGGGGCTGGTCGGTAGTCCGGAGGACGACCCGGTCCGCCCACTGGTCGAGGCAGTCGAGGCACACACGGTCGCGCTGAACCGCATCGGCGGCAACCTCAACCAAATCACCGCAGCCATCCATCGAGGAACAGTGCCCGAGCGCGCCGAGGCGGTGCTGGACCGCGTCGAGCAAGCTGCCGAGAGCAGCTACCGACTGATCGACCAGCTCCTGACGGAAGGCACCGCGCATGGTTCCTGACGTCTCCACCGGCTCCGACACCCGCGGACTGATCGTCTACCTCTTCGGACCCGGCCGCCGCGACGAACACATCGACCCTCACATCATCGCCGCCTGGGACATGGCCGGCGCCCCCGACCCCGGCCGCGACCCGGCAGCCACCTACTCCCTGCTCGCCAAGCGCCTCGACACCCACGTCGACCTGCGCACCCGCGAGCTGGGCGGCAAGAAACCACCTCAGCATGTCTGGCACTGCCCGGTCCGTACGGCGCCCGGCGACCGCTACCTCACCGACGCCGAGTGGGCCGAGGTCGCCCGCCGCATAGTCCACGCCACAGGCATCGCCCCCGAAGGCGACGCCAAGGCATGCCGGTGGATCGCGGTGCGCCACGCCGACGACCACATCCACATCATGGCCACCACCGTCCGCGCCGACGGGCGCCGCCCACGCACCCACCACGACGGACAGCGGGCCCAAGCCGAGTGCCGCAAGATCGAGGCCGAGTTCGGCCTGCGCCGCCTGAAGTCCGGCGACCTCACCGCGCCCCGCACCCCCACCGGCGCCGAACGCGCCAAGGCCGAGCGCCAGGGTCAGGCGGTCACGGCACGGCACTGGCTGCGCGAGCAGGCATACGCGGTCGCCGCCGCCGTACGAACCGAAGCCGACTACTTCTCCGTGCTGCAGTCCCTCGGAATCAAGGTCAAGACCCGCCTCGGCCCCGAGACCGGTGACGTGATCGGCTACAGCCTCGCCGCACCCGGCGACACCAACGCGGCCGGCGAACCCGTCTGGTACGGCGGCTCAAAACTCGCCCCCGGCCTCTCCATCAACCGCCTGCGCGAACGCCTCCCCGACCAGAAGGTGGCCGACCACCCGCGGTATGTGGCGGACCCCGCCGACCCATGGCGGCACACCACCACCGTCATACACACGGCACGCATCGTCCTCGACTCCGGTGACGATGCCGCCGCCCAGGGCCACCTGGCCGCCTTCGGCGACGCCCTGTACAACATCGCCAGCGCCACGACCGGCCCGCACCGGGCGGAACTACGGGCGGCGGCGACGGCGTTCAACCGCGCCCGCCGCTCCGCCACCCGCGCCGACCACCAGGCCGCCACCGCCCTGCGCAAGGCTGCCAAGGAACTCGCCTACGCCTCCAGCGAGCCGGGCGGACTCGCCATCGCCCTGCTCTTCGCCACCGTGCACCTGGCCCGCGCCGCCGCCAAGTGGCACGAGCAGCGCGGCCACGAACAACAGGCCGCTGCGGCCGAAGAAGCCCTCCGCCACCTCCAGGCGGGCTACCAGCGGGCTGCCCCACCTGTCCTGGCTGACCTGACCCGCCGCGCACCACGAGCCGCAACCGCCAGCCGCTTCGAGCAGGCTGTGCGCGCGGCCCTCCCTGACCACGCCGTCCGGATCCTCGCCGACCCCACTTGGACCGCCCTGACCACAACCCTCGCCCAAGCCGAGACCGCCGGCCACAACCCCCGCCGCCTCCTGACCGAAGTGGGAACCCAGCGGGAACTCGACAGCGCCGAGCGCCCCGCCGAGGTCCTCAACTGGCGCATCACGGCTCAGCCGAACCGGAGGACGCAAGCGGCTCGCACGCGAAGTACGGTCAGCGGCACGTCGTCCATGTCCACCACGCCAAACCAGCCAACTACACCAGTGGCCGATCGCTCCCAGCCAGACGCCCTGCGAAGGGGTCGGTAATGCAAAGGCCGACACGCCCAGCGCACATGTCCCCCGAGGAAATGGTGTTGGCCATTCCGTTTCTGAAGGGCGGTCGCGTTCAATCACTGAACGCCGTCCCGTTCCGAAACGGAACGGGGCCCGAGGCTGCTGTGTTCGTCAGCGCTAGTTGGCGGATAGCAGCGATGGCTGGCGATCGCGGTGCCCGTCGCTGTCGGTGACAGTCCCCCCTGGTTGAATCGGCGGATGAGTGAGACCTCTGTCGACCTTGGTGTCGTCACCGTGCCGTCCGGTGTGCTTGTCCTGGGTATGGCTGGCTGGATCGATCAATGGTCCGAGCTCGGCGACCCGTTGTCCGTACGGGCACTGGCCGCCGCGGCGCACGGCGGTGGCCATCTGCACGAACCTGCGGACGGCCCGAGCGAGAACTGGACCTGCGAGGCGGTCGCGGTGCCGGCCGCCGTCGACCAGTCGCTGAAGGTGCGGGCCGAAATCGGGGAGGCGTACGACGGGCCGGTGATCACGGTCCTGGAAATCGACCTCGGCCTGCCCTGGCCGGGCGCCCCCGACGGAGAGCCGATCCAGCTCGGTGATCTGCCGGTTGACCGGTGCGGCATGGTCCTCGGGGACGCCCGTGCCCTCGACTCGTTCGTCGGGCTGGCGGGCGAGTCGATCAACGGACTCGCTGACGTCCGGTACTGGGGAAAGTACGAGGAGGACGCCCACGCCCGCTTCGGCGGCGAACGTACGCCCCAGTACGGTGGAGAGGGCCCTTATGGACGGCTCGACCTTCCACTGGCCGAAGCTCACGAGTTCGCCGGTCGGCTTCAGAGCTGGCTTTCGCAAGGGCCCGGCATCGGGCTGATGGTCTCCGTTGATGTGCACACCCACTTCCACCTGCTGGAGCGGGCCGGCCTGGCCCACCCCCTGCTCGCCGGACAGATCGAGATCGACGGATGTCAGGTCCTGGGGCTGGGCTGGGACCCGGGCGACCACTCCATGCGCCACCGCGGCGAACGAGCCTGGAACCAGGTTTACGCAGTCACTCTGGAACAGCGCGCCGCCACCACCCTGCTGCGCTGGACGGTTCCCGCAGACGGAGAAGAACCCGAGTAGGCCGACACGGACAACGTGCCCGTCTTGCCGTGCAACAGCGAGGTGGCCACCAAACTCTTGCCACCCACGCCCGAACCGTTCCGCTGAGCCAAGCGATCACCGTCTGTGATCGGCAAGGAAGAAGCCCGCCAGCAAACTCTGACCAGAACCGCCAACTACCGCTGGCAGATCGTGCTGCCCCTGCACAGACGCCAAGCCCATCCGCCAGCTACCGCTGACGGTCAAAGCCGCCAGACCCGATAGTGCACGCTGATGCCCTCGCTGCCCGTGGCAGCGAGGGCATCAGTCGTCAGGCGGCACGAGCTGCGGGCAACCGTGCGATCCACTTCGTCACCTCGGTCAGGTGGCCGGACTGCAGCCCGAGGTGTGGGTCGGGCTGCACGAGGCGGGTCGCCACTCCGCAGGCGGTGCGCTCGGCCGCCCAGGCGTGGTCGAGGCCGGTGAAGTCGTCGTCGATCCAGACGGCGGGGGTGTCGCCGAGCCAAGCATCGACGTGGTCGCGTTTCCACAGGTAGCCGTTGGGGTGACTGGTGGTGATCTGCGGACGCGGGAGGTCGACGTGCGGCAGGGGCGGGAGGTCGAGGAGGGGGCCGATGAGGGTGGCGGCGTCCTGGCGCCAGCTGGTGCACCAGACGGGGGTGACCAGGCCGGTGCGGATGATGTCCATGAGCAGGCGGCCGTGATTGGGGTTGAGCCAGACGGTGACCGGGTTGTCGGCGCTGCGGCCGACGGGGACGACATCGTGGCGGGCGTGGGTGGCCGGGGTCGAGCCGTGCTCGTCGGGGAAGGGGATGAGGACGCCGTCGATGTCGAGGAGCAGGTAGGGCGGGCGCATCGGTCCTCCATATAGGCCGGATGAACGCGGCTGTCAGAGCTTGCGGGCGCGGATCAGCAGGGTGGTGGGCCAGTGGCCCATGCGGGGGTCGTGGAACTCCTGGGCCGAGGTGAGCCAGAAACCTGCCTGGCTGAGGTGCCTCTCCCAACGGTCGGTATCGAACTCCCAGCGGGCGATGGGGAGCCGTGTGCGGTCGGGCAGGGTGACGAAGTCGCGGCGGGGCCGGTCGTCGCCGGAGGGACTTCGACCGCCGCGCTGCGGGTGGGGGACAGAGAAGGCGAGCACTCGCCCGGGCATGAGGTGCTGGGCGATGGTCGGGAGCAGGAGCTCGGGTGCGACGAGCCCAACGGCGCCGAAGACGGAGTAGATCGCGTCGAACTGCTCGTCGGTGGCGTACAGGTAGTGCAGGGCGTGGCCGGCGACGAAGGTGAGGTTGTTCAGTCGTCCGTAGTGGGAGCGGGCGCGGCGGACCTGGAGGCCGACCAGGTCGACGCCGGTGACGTGGGCTGCGTGGCGGGTGGCGAGGTGGGCGGCGTTGTGGCCGGGGCCGCAGCCGAGTTCCAGGAGTCGCTTGCCGCGCAGGTCGGGGCCGAGGGTCTCTGCTCCGGGGCCTTGGCCGGGTCTCGTGGTCCATTCCATCCGGGCAGGCACGGAGAGGGGTTCGGCGAGTCCGGCGGCGGTCCGCTGGAGCGCATGGGCGTGCCAGGGGGATGCCTGGGCAAGCACGTCAGATCTCCAGGAGGTGGAGGACGTCGGTGAGGTGGCGGCGGACGGCCTTGATGTAGGCGGGGTCGGTGGCCGGGTCGTTGATCCAGCGGACGGCCTGCTCCATGAACCACTCGACGGCCCACATGCGGTGCCAGCCCAGGGCCCAGTTCTCGGCGGTGAGCCCGCCGCGCGGGGCGAGGGCGTCGGGGGTGCCGCCGGCGGTGACGTACTGCTCCAGGAAGACGCGCAGGCGGACGGGGTGCGGGGGCTCGATGGTGCCGTGCCAGCTGGCGAGGTCGAGCAGGCCGGGGCCGGTGAAGGCGCGGGCGAAGTCGAGCAGCCGCCAGCCGCGCTCGCCGATGTGGAGGCTGGTGGGGTGGAACTCGGAGTGGACCCAGCCGAACGGTTCCAGCGTCGCTCCGGCCGAGCGGGCCTCGGCGGCCTGAGCGATCCGGTCGAGCGCGTCCTCGACGTCGTCGGCGTCCTGCCACCGGTCGGCCTTGCGCAGCCGTTCGAGGTGCTCCAGCGCCCGGGCCGGGAGCATGCGCAGCCGGTCCTGGTCGAGGAGGGGCAGGGGCGGAGCCGTACGGGTGCCGTGCAGGACCACGGCCGCCGCGACACCGTCGAGGTCGTCGGCCTCGCGGACGGACGGTCCGAGGTCCTCCATGAGCATGCCGAGCCAGCCGTCCAGGACGGCGGAGGCGTGGACCGGGGGGACGGGAACGCCGAGGGTATGGGCCAGGCGGAGGGCCTGGTCCTCCCAGTCGAAAGGCTTCTTGGCGTACTTGAAGACGGCCGTGGAGCCGTCGGGGAAGGCCACGCGCTCGACGCCGGACATGGACCACACGCGCACCTCCTCCCGTACGGCGGTGGTCTGGCCGGTCGCGGTGAGCAGGTTTTCAAGGAGTTCGGCGCTGGGGTTCGTGGTCACAGGAGGGCTCCGGGGAGATGGTGGCTTCCGGGGCGGGCGAGGGATGCCGGCCCGCCCCGGAGCCTGATCGGGTGGGTTACGCGGCGGGGTTCACGCGGTGGGCGTAGACCTGCTCGATCCAGCCCGCCTTGAACGCGGCGAGGTCGTCGCGGAAGTTCGCCATCGAGGCACCGTAGGGCGCGACCACGCCGCCGGACTGGTCCGGCACGGACTGGCAGCCGTGCACGAGCCGGCCGCCGAGCGCGGCGTGGGCCTTGATGGACTCGATCCGGCGGTGCTCGTTGAACCAGCCGCCGTGGTAGACCTCGTCGAGCATCCCGCCCATCTCGTCGTCCAGGTCGAAGACGACGGACGTGGCGGCGGGGAAGAACCAGCACGGGCCGACGTTGGAGATGTGCCCGTCCAGCTCGACCTTGTTGAGCACCATGAGCGTGGCCGCCTCGCGGAGCATCCGCAGGTGGTCGGCGGTGATCTGCGGCAGGCCGAGGCCGGCCAGGTGCTCCTCGCGGAAGAGGTACGCGTACACCTCGTACGCGGTGGCCAGAACGCGGGCAGCGTCGGAGGTGGACTCGCTGTTCTGCTTGATGAAGTCGAGCGCGAGCTGCTCGACCGCGCTCTCGGTCGTCTCGTCCACATCCAGGAGCTGGGACTTGACCAGCTCCCAGTCAGCGACGAGCCACGTGTTCGACTCGAAGCGGAAGAAGTACTCAGCCGGGTCGATCGTGATGCGTCGGCCGTCGACCTGGACGCCGGGCAAGCGGCTCCAGCGCGCGTCGAACGCCTCGGGCAGCTCGACCGTGATGGCCGTGGTGTCGATGGTGGTCACCGTGTCTCCGTCTCTGATCGGCCAGGTTCGGGCACAGGAATGCCCGAGCCCGGTGTGGGCGTACGGAACTTCGGGGTGCCGCCCGGACCAAGGGGGAGCCTGGATCACGGTCGCGCCGTTCCGGGCGGCTGCTGATAAGTGAACCCGTGGTCACGCTCAGTGGGTACGGTGGAAGGCAGTTGAAGCGGTATACGCGGTTTACAGCTCCAGGGCGGAGGCGATCGTGGCGGCGCAGAGAGACCCCAACTCCCGTCTTCGCGACGTCATCGAGGCGGTCGACTGCACCTACGAGGCCCTCGCCCGAGACGTGCGGCGTATCGCCGCCGAGAACGGCGAGATCCTCCAGACCAACAAGTCGGCCATCTCGCACTGGGTGAACGGCACCCGTGCCCCGTCAGGCCGGGTAGGCCAGTACCTGGCCGAGGCGCTGTCCCGCCGAGCGGGGCGCACGATCACCCAGACCGAGATCGGCCTCCAGGCCAGCGATGACGAAGAGCCGGCGGAATCCGACCCCGTCCTCGCCGCCACCGACCTGGGCCGCGCCGACGTCGAGCGCCGCCGCTTCCTCGCCATCGCGGCCTTCACCACCGCCGGCGTCGCCATGCCGCTCGGATACGACCACGAAGCCACCGCCCGCATGCTCCGCGCCCGCACCGGCACGTCCATGGTCGGCGCGGAGGACGTGGACGTCGTCCGGCAGATCACCGCAGCCTTCAGCGCCGCCGACGAGCGCCTCGGCGGCGGGCACGGCCTGACCACCGTCACCGCGTACCTCGCCGACACAGCCGCCCCCATGCTGCGCGGACGCTTCCCCAACGAAGCCTTACGCCGGGCCGCCTTCGGCGCCGTCGCCGAACTCGCCTACCTCGCAGGATGGAAGCACCACGACCTCGGCCAGGAAGGCGCCGCCCAGCGCTACTACCAGGTCGGCTACAAACTCGCCTGCGAAGCCGACCCCCACGGCCACGCCGCCTGGATGATGCGCGCCCTCGCCCACCAGGCCCTGAGCCTCAAGCAGCCCCACCACTGCGTCGACCTCGTCGAAGGCGCTCTACGTACAGGTCTCGGCCACGTCGACGGCCAGACCGAGGCTCTCCTCCACATCACCCACGCCCGCGCCTACGCCGCCATCGACGAGAACTCGTCGGCCGCACGCGCCCTGCTCGCCGCCGAGGATGCCCTCCTCCATGACGACGACCCCCAACCCAGCTACTCCCGCGTCAGTGGCCCCGCCGCCGGCACCGTGGCCAGCCACACCGCCCGCACCCTGACCGACCTCGCCGACCACATCGGCACCGAACAGCAGCACCGAGACGCCCTCACCCGCTGGGACCCTGTGAAGTACAAGCGCGTCCACGCCCTCACCCACGCCGACCTCGGCGACAGCCTCGCCGCCCAGGCCCGCGCCGACGAGGCGGTCGCCGCCTGGGCTCAGGCCCTGGTCCTCATGGAGGGCATGACCTCCGACCGCACCCGCAAGGCGATCACCTCGATCCGCTCCACGCTCGCGGTCTACCAGCGCCGCCGCGTGCCCGGCGCCGCCGATCTCGCTCGCCGCGCAAGCGAGGCCCTCGCCTAACATGCCCAACAACCCGCCCCACGAAGGGAACACCGTGACCCAGCAGGCTGACGACCAGCCCAAGGCCCTGAAGCCGGCGCTCGAATCCATGACCCTGCTGGTCGCCGCCGTCATCGTCCACGACAGGGCCGCCAACCGCGTGGTCCTTCTCCAACGCAGCGAGAACGCGAAGTTCGCCCAGGGAATGTGGGACCTGCCTGTCGGCAAGAGTGAACCGGGCGAGCCGATCACCGAAACTGCGGTCCGCGAGCTCTACGAGGAGACCGGCCTCACCGTGAAGCCCGAGTCTCTCAAGGTCGCCCACATCATCCACGGAGCTTGGGGCGTCGAAGCCCCCAACGGCTTCCTCACCGTCGTCTTCGCCGCCCACGAATGGACCGGCGAACCCGAAAACCGCGAACCCCACAAACACTCCCAGGTCCGCTGGATCGACGCCAACGCCATCCCCGAAGCGTTCGTGGACACCACCTCCAGCGCCCTCCACCGCTACCTCACGGGAGGTCCGGAGGTTTCCCTCGACGGCTGGCAATAGAGGCACCATCTGCGGCCCGACCGATTGCCCCGGGCAGACCCTTCACTGCCCGTAGTGGATGGTTCGGTCATCATGCGGCTGATCTCGGTTGCCGGGTAGAGGCGTTCCCGCTCCCATGACCGACACCACCGCCCGCATACGCGAGCCCCAGAGCCATTGCGGGATAATTGGGCCATGTCGCCTCTGATTAGTCGTGCGGGAGTCTTTGAGTTTCCTTGGGGACTGCCATTGGATGTGGATTGCCTGGGGCTGGTTGAGCAGCTACGCATCGGAGAGCACCAGGTGACCATGGCCTTGCCCGTCCTTGGCGGCGACAACCAGTCATGGGAATCGGCTGCACCAACGGTCTGCGGCGGTGAGCCGCTTCCTAGCCAGCTTGCGAACAAGAACTGGTGGGGCTCACGAAGCTCGGAACGCGTCTGCAATGTAACGGCGATGGCTGTCTCGTTCGCGCTTCCCCCACAAGCGGCGACGCCAGGCTCACCTGAGTTCACGGCCCTGTGGCAAGCATTCGTTCAATGGTTCAGGATCGTGCAGGAGTGGGTTGCTGCGTGGACTCGGGTTCCCTTGAGAGACTTCGACACTTCGCGTGATCCAGCCCTTCACATCCTCATCAAAGATCATCACCTGACCGGTAGTGCGTCGCGAGGGAGAACGATCTACATCGAAGCGAGGCCGTTAGGTCAGGCCCAACTGAAAGACGCGTTTCGCCGGGCCTCCCGAGATGAGCAGGTGCCACTTGCGCACCGCATGCTGCTGTACGCCAAGGACGCCCAGACTGGCGGTGATCTCCGAAAAGCGGTCATCGATGGTGCGACAGCAGTTGAGATCGCGGTGGCCGACGCGATCCGTGTCCATCTCGTGAGGGAAGGGGTGCCAACTGCCTCCATCAAGAAAGGGATCGATAAAGCCAACGGCGTTGTGAAGCTGTGCAAGCTGCACGAACGCCTGATCGGCAGCTTGCCCTTGCCATGGGGAAAGCTTGCGAATGATCTCGCCGGCGTGAGAAACAGTGCCGCGCATGAGGGTCGCGCTCCGAACGAACAAGAGGCTCGCACCGCGAGGAAGCATGCCAAGAAGATCGTTCAGGTGCTCCAGCCCCTTCCCGAGGTCATGAGCGACAAGGCGAGTAAGGCGACGACAACGCCATGCGACGGGACAGCCGGTTCCTAGCCAGTGATCACATCAGAGGCCGCCAAGGGTCCGCACACAGTCCGCAAGACACCCGATCAAGACCGTCGCACCCCATCGCCAGCCAACACCAAAAGGCCAGGTCAGCGGCCTGCGGCCATCATCACCGCAGGTCACCGACCTGGCCCATTACTAGGAGACCAAGAAGGCCTGATCCGGACGGGTCCGGCCGACCCGGCCTCTTCGGGCCGGTGACGTCCCCCTCCGACTCCGACCGCACCCGGTCCACCGGTCGCCGTACGCGGCGGCTCGGGGGCCGGGTGCGGTCCTTGCGGCCGGCCTTCTTCGCCCGGCGTGCCGTGGGCACCCCGCCGTACCGGAGAGGCGCCCCGAAGATCCGCTCCTCTGCGGGACGTCACCCGCCCTTCCCCCCCCTCCGCGGCTTCCGTACGGGAATCAGGTAGCTCCCCCGATGCCGGAGGACCCCAAGGGGGACACCCCGCGCAGACGTCGGCTGCGCCGCACTCCGATCGCCGCTCTCGTCACCCTCGCAGGGGCCGTCCGGTCTCCGGAGTGGCCCGCCGGGGCGCGTGGGAACGCCCCCGTCACACGCCGGGCAGCAGGTGGCGGTAGCTCTGCGGGTGTTGGGCGAGGAACGTGGCGAAGTCCATGGCCGGGTGGCCGGCGAGCGTGGGCACCGCGTCGGAGACGGCGGCCAGTTCGCCCGCCGCGATCGCCTCGTACGAGGTGACCCAGCCGGCCACCTCCCACTCCTCGGCCCCCAGCCCGGCCCGGGAGGCGTAGGCCTCCGCGACGGTCTCGGGGACGTAGCGGACCGAGCGCCCGGTGACCCGGCTCAGCTCCTCGGCCGCCTCGGCGAGGGTGAACGCCTCGGGGCCGGTGAGGTCGTGGGCCCGGCCGTCGTGGGCGGTGGAATCGTCCAGCAGGACGGCGGCCGCGGCGTCCGCGATGTCCTCGTGGGCGACGGCGGCGACCCGGCCGTCACCGGCGGGGCCGCGCAACACCCCGTCGGCGCCGGTCATCGCGGGCAGCCCCGCCAGATACCAGTTGTCCCGCAGGAACGTATGGCGCACGTCGGCCGTGCGGATGTGGGCCTCGGTGTGCCAGTGGTCCCGGGCGAAGGTGAACGTGGCATCGGGAGCGGCGCCCTGGAAGGACACGTACACGATCCGCTCCACGCCCACTGCCACCGCCGCGTCCACCGCCGTGATGTGCTCGCGCACCCGGTCCGGGCTCTCGTGGGCGGAGACCAGGAACAGGGTGTGCGCCCCGTCCAGGGCCCGGCGCATGGCTTCCCCGTCGCCGTAGGGGGCCGCGGGGGCGCGGTCGGCGCCGGGCAGTTCGGGGAGACGGGCCGGGTCTCGGCCGAGGAGGCGTACGGGGACTCCGGTACGGGCGAGCCGCTCGGCGACCCGGCCGCCGACGGCTCCGCTCGCTCCGGTCACTGCGGTGAGGGGGCCGGTCACTGGGTTCGTGTTCCTCTCGTCGGTCGTCGTGGGCCGCGCGGTCGGGGCGTCGGCCGCGGTCCGCGCGGTCGCGGTCCGCGCGCCGTCAGGACACGGCCGGCCAGGGCCGCACCTCGACGACCGCCCCCACCGGAAGCGGTCCGTACAGGTGCGGGAACTCCTCACCGCCGGGCTTCGTCGCCTCGTACCGGAGGGGGTCGGTGAGACGGGCGGGGTCGACGACCAGGACCACCAGGTCATGGCCGTCGGCCCCGCCCGCACCCTCGCTCCCGTCTCCGTCCCCGTACAGCATCCTTGCCACGCCCGGCAGTTGATGGGGCAGCGAGAGATGGATGAAGCCCTCCTCCTGGAGAGTGCGGCCGCGGGTGGACATCTCGTACGTCCCGGTCCCGCGGGCCGCCTCCCAGAGAGGTGCTTCGGCGAGGTGCAGCAGTGGTTCGGTCATCGAACCACGCTAGCGGGTGCTGCTAGTAGGTGCGGCGGCGCGCCCTGCGCGTGGCCACGAGGACGGTTCCACCGGCGGCCACCAGCACAGCCGCGATGGACCCGAGGATCCATTCACCGCCCTGCGACCCGGTGTCGGGCAGCTGGCCCGGGTCGGACGGGGACGGGGTCGGCTTCCACGTCGGCGTGTCGGTGGGGCCTGGCGTGGGCGAGTCGGTGGGACCCGGAGTCGGCTCGGTCGGGGTCGGGGTCGGGTCGGTGGGGGTCGGCGTCGGGTCCGTCGGCGTGGGCGTCGGGTCCGTGGGGGTCGGGGTCGGGTCGGTGGGCGTCGGGGTCGGGTCCGTCGGCGTGGGCGTCGGGTCCGTGGGGGTCGGGGTCGGGTCGGTGGGCGTCGGAGTGGGGTCCGTCGGGGTCGGCGTCGGGTCCGTCGGCGTGGGGGTCGGGTCCGTCGGGGTCGGCGTCGGCGTCGGGTCCGTGGGAGTCGGCGTCGGCGTGGGGTCCGTCGGGGTCGGCGTCGGGGTCGGGTCCGTCGGCGTCGGCGTGGGGTCGGTGGGGGTCGGCGTCGGCGTCGGATCCGTGGGAGTCGGGGTCGGCGTCGGATCCGGGCCGCAGGTCGGGAGGTCGCCGTCGAACGGGTACGCGTGGATCTCCTGGCCGCCCGAGGTGCCCGACGAGGTGTGGGTGAGCGAACCCGCGGTGTAGAAACGGCCGTTGGTGCCGCTCATGGAGAGCGTCGTGGTGCTGGCCTGCTGCCCGACGAGCACGCTCCCCTGGAACTGGGCCGGGCCGGTCAGTGTCAGGTCCGTCGCGTCCGGGAAGTTCCACAGCAGGCGCTCGCGGAGCCCCGCGTTGGGGAGGGACCCCATGAACGTGGCGACTGTACGAGCGTCCCCGTAGACGTTGACCAGGACGGTCGCCCCGGCGGGGATGCCGTTGAAGACGAACCCGGCGTTGCCGCCCGTCGAGGAGACCAGGTCCATGTCCACGTCGAAGATCTGGATCGCCGAGGTGCCGTCCCCGGTGAAGGTGAACGTGTCACCGACCCGCTCCCAGTCGCCGGTCGTCGCCCGGTGCTCGTCGCCCTCGTACGCGTAGCACCGGCTGGCCTCGGTGAGCTGCGGGCGCAGGCCGGTGAACGGGGTGACGGCGTCGGGGTCGAGGCGCGGCGCTGTGGTCGGGTTCACCGTGCCCGTCAGGGCCCCCGCGTGCGCGACCTGGCCGGAGTGCGTCCCCTCCTCGGCGAGCAGCCGCTCACCGTCGGCGATGGTGACGGTTCCGCCCACGGAGAGGTAATCGGAACCGTCCGGCGGCGGAACCCGCGAACCGACGCCCACGATGCCGACGTTGTAGATCTGCGAGGCCTCGGGCCGCTTGTCCATGTCGAACCGGCCGAGGGTGACGATCTTCCCCTCGGCCTCGGCGGCGGCCTCCCTGACCAGGAAGTCCCCGCCGACGTAGATGTTGATGTTCTCGTCGTAGCCGACGACCGGACCGTTGTTGGGGTCGTTCCAGCTCGACGGGCACTGACTGCCGAGGCAGGGGCCGAGTCCGCCCGGCAGCGGGTCGGCGACAGCGGCCGGGGCCAGCATGCCCACCATCGCCGCGGCCGTGGCCACTGTCACTGCTGCCCGGATTGCATTGCCGCGCCTGCGCGCCTGTTGTTCCATGCCGCGCAATATGCATCTTTAATGCAAGTCATTTGTTATGACACGCCGGATTTACCCCTGTGCGTCGACCTATAGGAGGGATCGGAGCGGACCATCGGAGCGGATGACGACCGAAGCGGGGGGTCAGCCGGATCAGGAGGTCAGCAGCTTCTCCTCCAGCCGGGGGTCGAGGCCGACGGTCGGTCGGTCCGGCCGCTGCGGTGCGGTGCCGCCCACCCCGCGAAGCCAGGCCCAGGTGTCGGCCACGGTCTCGGCGACCGGCCGACAGCGCAGCCCCGCTGCCTCGGCCCTGACATGGCCGCCCCGGTGCATGGCGTCGTACAGCTCCCCCTCCGGCAGCCAGATCGGCAGCCCGGTCCAGGGCTCGACCCCGGCGGCCAGCAAGGTGTCGGGGTCCGTCCAGCGCAGCTCGGCGCCGGAGCCGGTGGCCTGGACGCAGGCGTCGAGCAGCTCGCCCATGGTGGCGTGGCCGGGGCGGCTGACCGTGTTGTACGGGCCGCGCAGCCCGGCCTCCGCCGCGTCCAGCGTCCACTCCGCCAGGTCGCGCACGTCGACGTACTGGAGTGCGGCCGTGCGGGGGCCGGGGGCGATCACCGGGCCGCCGCGGGCGATCCGCGCGAGCCACCAGGGCAGCCGCCCGACGTTCTCCCCGGGGCCGATGATCAGCCCGGCCCGCGCCAGCAGGGCCCGGTCGCCGAAGGCGTCGAGGGCCGCCAGCTCTCCGCCCCGCTTGGCCCGGTCGTACGGGACGTCCCCGCCCTCGTCCGGCGAGGCACCGGTCACCAGCGGTCCGTCCTCGTCCAGCCCGGCCGGCGCCGGGTAGGCGTAGACCGAGCGGCTGGAGACGTACGTGTAGTGGCCCGCGCGGTCCGCCAGGAGCCGGGCCGCGTCCCGGACGGCCGTGGGCACCCCGCTCCAGGTGTCGACGACCAGGTCCCAGTCGCCCGCGTGGTCCGCCAGCGCCGCGAGGCCCTGCTCCCCTCCCGTACGGTCACCCGTCAGCGCCCGCACGCCCGGTGGCGGGGCGTGGTGGCCCCGATGGAAGACGGTGACCTCCCAGCCCCGCTCCAGCGCGGCCTCGGTGACGGCCCGCCCGACGAACTCCGTACCGCCCAGCATCAGTAGCTCCATGCCCCGAGCCTGCCCGTCGGAACGGCACGGGGGAACCCCTGCACGCTGTCAGCAGAGCGGGGAACTTCCGCACCTTCGGCGCGTGTTCGCGCGCAAGACGGGGCCCCGGCTCTCCCGGCGGCTTGCGCGCGCAGGCGCGCGGACCGCCGTGCTATCCGGCCTGATCGGCCCAGGCTGCGCGGCTTGCGCGCGGGCGCGGGAACCCCCGGCGGCCCGGCCGCGCACCCCGGCCCCCGCGCCCGGTCTCACGGTGTGCGCGCGAGCGGGCTGCGGTGGCGCAGCAGCCAGGCGTAGTAGCCGCTGGATCGCCGGGCCGCCTCCACATAGGCCGCCTCCAGCTCCCCGTACACCACCGAGATGTCCGTCCCCGGCCGGGAGACCAGCAGCAGCCGGACGGCGAGGGGGTCGCCGCGCAGCGGGCGGATGGCCATGTCGTCGCGCGGGCCCGAGGTGGGCTGGCAGGGCGCGACGGCCTCGCCGAGCACGACGAGGGAGGCGGCGGTGAGGTAGTCCCCGTGCAGGACCGGCGGGTCCAGGCCGGCGGCGCCGAGCACCCGGCGCACCCCGTCCCACTCCCCGTCCACCGTCGGATCGACCATCCACCGGTCCCCCGCCAGGTCACCCAGTTCCACCACCCGGCGGGCGGCGGCCGGATGGTTCCGGGAGAGGGAGATGAACTGCGGTTCGCGGTCCAGGAGTACGCGCTGCTCCAGGCAGTCCGGGACGGCCAGCGGGAAGCCCTCCACTTCATGTACGAAGGCGACGTCCAGCAGGCCCGCCTCGACCGAGCGCAGGAGGGCATGGGCCGAGACGTCCACCCGCAGCGAGATGTCCGTACCGGGCAGGGCCACCCGCAGCCGGCTCAGCCAGCCCCCGATGACCCGGCTGGCGGTGGAGCCGATACGGAGCCGGGGGCCCTGGCAGCGGGCGGCGTCGGCCTCCGCCAGAGCGTGGCTGACCAGGGCGTTCATCCCGTCGACGAGCGGCCGGGCCCGACTGAGGACGGCCCGGCCCAGGGGGGTCGGCCGGCAGCCGGTGCGTTCGCGGCGGAACAGCTCGGCGCCGAGCGAGTTCTCGATCCGTCGCAGCTGGGTGGTCAGGGAGGGCTGGCTCACGCCGAGCCGGCGGGCCGCCTGGTGCAGACTGCCCGCGTCGGCGATGGCGCACAACGCCCTGAGGTGCCTCACCTCAAGCTCCATGGTTCGGAGCGTACGACCGCTCCCGTCCGGGCACCAGCAGCCTCAACCCCACCAAAGGACCTTAATTAAGGGGGAGTTGGGCGACCCTTCATGAGGGATGCGGGCAGCCTTCCGGACGGGGTGATAGGGCCGCGCTATCCCCGGTCGGCATCATCCCCGGCCGCCGTCCGCTCCCCCACACTCTCCCCGTACCGCCCCGCGCCCTGTCCGCTCAGCGGACAACCCCCACGGCGCGGGTTCACCGGACAGTAGGAGAGATCCCCATGAGACACCTCAGGACCGCCATCGCCTCCGCCATCGCGGGTCTCGGCCTCGTCGCCGCACTGGGCACGGCTCCCGCGGTCTCCGCCGCTCCTGCACCTGCCGTCTCCACCCCCGCCACCATCGCCGCGTACAACGGCTCCGCCGAGAACGCCGCCGCCAACAGGGCCTTCTTCGACGCGGTCATGAAGTCCGTCGCCGAGAAGCGGGCCGCCAACCCGGGTGCCCAGGCCGTCACGGTCACCTACAGCGCTGCCTCGGCGCCGAGCTTCCGCACCCAGATAGCCAACAGCACCCGGATCTGGAACAGCTCAGTCTCCAACGTGCGCCTCCAGGAAGGCTCCAACGCCGACTTCACGTACCGCGAGGGCAACGACCCGCGCGGCTCGTACGCCTCCACCAACGGGCACGGCCGGGGCTTCATCTTCCTGGACTACCGGCAGAACCAGATCTACAACTCCACCCGCGTCACCACGCACGAGACCGGGCACGTGCTGGGCCTTCCGGACACCTACTCCGGCCCGTGCAGCCAGCTGATGTCCGGCGGTGGCCCCGGCCCGTCGTGCACCAACGCCCAGCCGGACGCCAACGAGCGGGCCCGGGTGAACTACCTGTGGCGGAACGGCTTCGCCGCCGCTCTCGCCAGCAGCGCCTCCTGATCCGGGTGCGGCCGGTCCGTAGCGGCTGACCGTTCCCGGTCGGCCCGGACCGGCCGATCAGCCCGGCCCCAGGGCAAAGGGCCGTTCCGGACGCGGAACGGCCCTCTAGGTGTGGTGGCGCGTGGTGCTATGTCGTCATGGCGTCATGGCGCCACGGGTCAGACGGATTCGAGGGGGAAGGCGCCCCGGTGGCCCGTGTCGATGGCCCAGAGCCCGCTCGTCTCGAACTCCTGGCAGCTCCATACCTCCTGGACGAGTCCGGTACGACGGTCCCCCGGGGCCGGTACCGCCTCCTCGCCCTCCGCGCTCCGGCAGGTGTCCTTGGCTTCTCGGAAGCAGGAGAGGGAGCCGGAGAGGCCGCGGCGGGGGCCCGGTACAGAGGCGGAGGAGGCCGGGGCCGGAAGCCGGGCCGCAACCTTGGGTGGGGCCTGAGTCGGGACCTCGGCCGGGAAAGGGGCGGAGAAGGCGCAGGCGATGCAGGTCTGGAGCCGGACACCGTCCGGGAGGATGCGCTGGATCGCCGTCAGCGCCGCGCCGAAGTCGCTCTCGGCGCGGGCGGATTCGTAGACCGCGCCGTCCAGATGGAGGGCGAGGTGGAGGTCCGGGTCGACCCGGCGCAGGGAGAGCAGACAGCCGAGGGTGGCCTGTCGCAGGGTGCCGCCGACGCGGACGGGCAGTGGGAGGTCCCACTCCAGTACGCAGTCGGTGAGCGCCCCGTCCGCCAGGGAGAAGGCTCCGTCGGCCGAGGAGAAGCCCCCGCCCACCGGGGAGAAGACCCCTTCCACCGCGGCGGAAGCCCCGCCCTCCGGCGCCGCACCCGCGACCGGAACGAGGCGGTCGAAGCTCTCGCCCTCGAAGTCGACCCCTCGGATCCGGATCCTGATTCGCTGTCCGTCCGTGGTGAGAACGACGGCCTGGGAACCGTCCCGGTCCCGGTACCAGCCGGCCCACGACTCATCTGTCATGAGCAGGGACTGTACCCCGCCCCGGAGCGTCCCCGCGCCACCCCTCCGCGGATCCTCAATTCGCTTGCGGGTCCCGCCACATGGGCCACATCCGCGGCCCGTCCGGAAGGTCGACGGCGCTCCCCAGGGGGTGGAAGCCGAGACGCTCGTAGAGCGTACGGCTGCGGGCGCTGCTCGCCTCCAGGTACGCGGGCACGCCCTCCCGGTCGCAGCGGTCCAGCTCCGCGCCGATGAGCCCGGCCCCGATGCCCTCGCCCTGGCGCCGCGGGGAGACGCCGACCATGAGCAGGTAGGAGTGGGCGCGGTTGTGCGGGTGCACCTTCCCGGTCAGCCGCCCGACCAGTTCGCACCGCTCGTTGTCGGGGTCGGCGGTCCGCCGCATCAGGGCGGGCGTGGGGTCCTCCCCCTCGGGCGCACCGGCGGGCACCGGCAGCCACAGGGCCACGGCGGCGCCGTCCTCGGCCACGTCGATACGGCCTTCGGCGAGGGTGATGTCCGCGAAGACGCCGAGGAACCTGCCGTGCACCGCCCGCCGGTGCGCCTCGTCGGGGAAGACCCAGCAGCTGACCGGGTCGTGGTGGAACGCCTCCTCCAGGACCGCCACGACCAGGTCCCTGTCGCCTTGTCCCGCCTGTCGTATCCGTATGCCCATGACCAGCTCCCGCCCCTTCGCCCGCTGCCCTCGTCGGCAAGATCAACCCCCGGAATAGTAGAGCTGGTTGAGGGGTGCGAGCCGGCCGGGGAGGCGGGTCAGCTGCTGCGGCGGGTGACGAATTCGGCCAGTGCCAGCAGGTCTCCGGCCGCGCTCGGGTCCGGGACCGCGCGGGAGAGGTGGTGCATGGCCCGGGCCATCCGGTCGGCGGCGGCGACCTGGGCCCAGTCCCGGCCGCCGGCCCGCTCCACGGCGTCGGTGGCACGGTCCACCTCGCCGGTGGTGGACATGGGTCCCCGGTAGAGCGCGGCCAGCTCCGCTGCGGCCGGGGTGCCGGAAGTGAGGGCGGCGACGACGGGCAGCGACTTCTTGTGGGCGGCGAGATCGGCGCCGACGGGTTTGCCGGTGCGGGCGGGGTCGCCCCAGATGCCGATCAGGTCGTCGATGAGCTGGAAGGAGAGGCCGGCCTCCCGCCCGAAACCGTCCATGGCGCGGACGGCCCGGTCCTCGGCCCCGGCGTAGAGGGCGCCGAGCGCGCAGGCGCAGCCGAGCAGAGCGCCGGTCTTCGCGGTCGCCATGGTCAGGCACTCGTCGAGCGTGACCTCGTCCGGTCCGCGCTCCTCGAAGGCGCAGTCGGCCTGCTGGCCCGCGCAGAGTTCGATGACGCAGGAGGAGAGGCGGGCGGCGGCGCGCACCGCGGCCGGATGGGCGTCCTCGGCCAGTAGCCGCTGGGCGAGGGCCAGCATCGCGTCGCCGGTGATGATGGCGTCCGGCACACCGAAGACGGCCCAGGCGGTGGGTCGGTGTCTGCGGGTGGTGTCCTCGTCGATGACGTCGTCGTGGAGGAGGGTGAAGTTGTGCGCCAGTTCGACGGCGACGGCGGCGCGCACGGCGTGCTCCGGATCGCCGCCCAGCGCCCGGGCGGCGGCCAGCACGAGCGCCGGCCTGATGGCCTTGCCCGCCTGTCCGGCGGCGGGGGTGCCGTGGGCGTTCTCCCAGCCGAAGTGGTACATCGCGATCCGGCGTATGCCACCGGGCAGCGATTCCACGGCCGATCGCAGATGCGGGTCGACGATGGCGCGGGTGCGCTCCAGCAGCGCCGCGGCCTCGTGCCCTTCCGTCGCTGCGTCCGTACTGGTCATGGTCACGGTCACTCCCTGGGGGCGGTGCGATGGGACGGGCCCCGGGGGCCCGGCCGGTGTCGGCCGACCGGGCCCCCGGGGGGGTGGTGACACGAGGTCAGCGCCAGCGGCTCACCTCGACGTTCTCCAGTACGCCGAGGGCGTCGGGTACCAGGATGGCGGCGGAGTAGTACGCCGTCACGAGGTAGGAGATGATCGCCTGCTCGTCGATGCCCATGAAGCGGACGGAGAGGCTCGGTTCGATCTCGTCCGGGATGCCGGTCTGCTGGAGGCCGATGACGCCCTGCTCGGCCTCGCCGGTCCTCATGCAGATGATGGAGGTGGTACGGGCCTCGGTGACCGGGATCTTGTTGGACGGGAAGATCGGCACTCCGCGCCAGGCCGGGACGTGGTGGCCGCCGATGTCCACACTCTCCGGGACCAGTCCGCGTCGGTTGCACTCACGGCCGAAGGCGGCGATGGCGCGCGGGTGGGCGAGGAAGAGCTTCGATCCGCGTCGGCGCGAGAGCAGCTCGTCCATGTCGTCGGGGCTGGGCACCCCGTCGTGCGGCTGGAGCCTCTGGCCGTAGTCGCAGTTGTTGAGGAGGCCGAACTCCCGGTTGTTGATGAGCTCGTGCTCCTGGCGCTCGCGGAGCGCCTCGACCGTGAGCCGCAACTGCTGCTCGGTCTGGTTCATCGGCTGGTTGTAGAGGTCGGCGACCCTGCTGTGCACCTTGAGTACGGTCTGCGCGACGCTCAGCTCGTACTCGCGGGGTGCGGCGTCGTAGTCGACGAAGGTGTGCGGGACGACGGCCTCGCCCACATGTCCCGCGGAGAGGTCGATCGCCGCCTCGCCGTAGTGGTTGGTCCGCTGGTGCGGAATCGTGAGCAGCCCGGCGAGGTGGGCGCGGAGCGAGTCGGCCCGCTCCGCCAGGTTGAGCACGTCCGCGCGGCTGAGCGTCAGCAGCGTGCACGCGGTCACGGCGCGGGCGGTGTACTCCCAGACGGCCTCGCCGTCGACCAGGCTCTGGTCACCGAAGTACGCGCCGTCGGCGAGGACCCCCAGCTCCATCTCGTCCCCGTAGGGACCGGAGCCGAGCTTCTCGACCTTGCCGTGCGCCAGCAGGAAGACCCGGTCCGCCGCGTCCCCCGACGCCGCGAGCACCTCCCCCGCGGCCACGTCCCTCTGCTCGCACCTGCGGGCGAGTTCGTTGAGGACCTCCTCGTCGCCGAAGTTGCGCAGAGCGGGCAGCTCCCCCAGCTCGGCGGGGATCACGGCCACCCGGTCCCCGGTCTGGACGAAGGTCACCCGGCCGTCACCGACCGAATAGCTGAGTCGACGGTTCACCCGGTACGTACCGCCCTGTACCTGCACCCACGGCAGCATCTTCAGCAGCCACCGGGAGGTGATCTCCTGCATCTGCGGCGCGGACTTGGTGGTCGTCGCGAGGTTCCGCGCAGCCGCCGTCCCCAGACTCTGCTGCGGCGGCGCCTGCGTGTCGCGAACCTCTTCACCAACGGACATCTGACGTCCTCTCGATCTTGGGATGACCTGCTGGAGAAGCCTTTCAGCGGAGGACCCGGCCCGCCATTACACAAAAGAGTGTGACTAATCGACCTTCTGCCGGGGCACATTGCCCCTCGTCGCCCGGCGGACCTTAAAATTTGCATCCCACATGCCACTTATCTATGATCAAGCCATGCGGCTGACCAGATTCACCGATGTGGCGCTCCGCGTGCTCATGCGGCTGGCGGTCGCGGAGGGCGCGGATCCGCCGACCACCCGCGAGGTGGCGGACACCATGCAGGTGCCGTACACCCACACGGCCAAGGTCGTCGCCCGCCTCCAGCATCTGGGCCTGCTCGACGCCCGGCGCGGCCGGGGCGGCGGACTCACCCTCACCACGGCCGGCCACTCGGCCTCGATCGGCGCTCTCGTACGGGAACTGGAGGGCACGGACGACGTCGTGGAGTGCGAGGGGACCACCCCCTGCCCGCTGCGCTCCGCCTGCCGGCTGCGCGGCGCCCTGCGTCAGGCGCAGGACGCGTTCTACGCCACGCTCGACCCGATCACCGTCACCGATCTCGTCGCCGCCCCGACGGGCCCACTACTGCTCGGCATCGGCAGCGGCCCACCGCAGGACTGACCCCCGCCCCCTGCCCACCCGCTCGCACCACGGGCGGATTCCGCTCCACCCGAAAATACGAACATCAAATACCAATTAAGAAGGAGCCCGCCCCGCATGCTCTCCGACCGGTCCACCGCCACCGTCCGCGCCACCCTCCCCGCCGTCGGCGCGGCCATCGGCGACATCGCCGACCTCTTCTACAAGAAGCTGTTCACCGCCCACCCCGAGCTGCTGCGCGACCTGTTCAACCGGGGCAACCAGGCCTCCGGCGACCAGCGCAAAGCCCTGGCGGGCTCGATCGCGGCGTTCGCGGCCGCGCTGGTCGAGCACCCGGGCACCCGGCCCGACGTGATGCTGAACCGGATCGCGCACAAGCACGCCTCCCTGGGGGTGACCGAGGAGCAGTACGAGGTCGTCCACACCCATCTCTTCGCCGCGATCGCCGACGTCCTGGGCGACGCGGTCACCCCCGAGGTCGCCGCGGCCTGGGACGAGGTCTACTGGCTGATGGCCAACGCCCTCATCTCCATAGAGGCACGGCTCTACGCCCAGCGGGGAGTGGTCGCGGGCGATGTGTGGCGGGAGTGGGAGGTCGCTGCCCGGATCGAGGAGACCGAGGACGTCACCACCTTCCACCTCCGCCCGGCGGGCGGCGGTGACACGCCCGCCTTCCGGCCGGGCCAGTACGTCTCCGTACAGGTCGAACTGGCCGACGGGGCGCGGCAGATACGCCAGTACAGCCTCTCCTCCTCCCCCGGCTCCCGGCTGCGCTCCATCACGGTCAAGCGGGTGCGTGGCGAGGAGACACCCGACGGCGAGGTCTCCCGCCGCCTCCACGAGCACACCCGCCCGGGCGACCGGCTGCGCGTCTCCGTCCCCTACGGGGACCTGGTCCTCGACCACCTGGACGCACCCCTCCTGCTGGCCTCGGCCGGAATCGGCTGCACGCCCATGCTGTCGATGCTGGAGTACCTGGCCGAGGAGGGCCACGACCGCCCCGTCACCGTCGTGCACGGGGACCGCTCCCCCGCCGACCACGCGCTGCGCGCCCAGCACACCCGGCTGACGGAGAAGCTCCCGGAGGCCGAGCCGCACTTCTGGTACGAGTCCCCGGAAGCCGGCCACCCGGCCCACCGCACCGGCCTCGTCGACCTGAACGGCATCACCGTCCTCCCCGGCACCCACGCCTACCTCTGCGGCCCGCTCCCCTTCATGCGCACGATCCGCACCCAGCTGCTGGACGCCGGGGTCCGCCCCGCCGACATCCACTACGAGGTCTTCGGCCCGGACCTCTGGCTGGCGAGCGCCTGAACCCGCCCCGGGCCGGGGCGGGCGACGGTGGACGGGTGAACCGTCCGCCAGGCCGCCTGCCCCGGTCCGGGCGGACCGGGCACCCGGCGCACCGCAGGCGCGCCCTTGAACAAGCACAGACAAGTTGGACCGAAGGCTCTCCGGCCCCAGCTCGCCCCCCTGTGTGATCATCGACGCGTCCTGGTCGCGTGCGCTACCGGTCCGCCTGCCCGTCGACCGTGTGGGGCGAACTGATCGCAGGGGCCTCCACGGACATCTTCTTCGCCGGGTACACGAACTACTTCGTCTGGCTGGAGCAGCCTGCCTTCATAGAGACGCTGCGCCGCAAGATCGCGTCGGGGTGCCGTGTGCGCTTCCTGCTGGGCGATCCCGACGGAGAGGTGACCCGACAGCGTGAGGCCATCGAAGACGTCGCCCTGAGCGTCGGCACCCGCATCCGGATCAGCCTGGAGCACCTGGGACGGCTCGGCCCCCTGGACGGACTGGAGACGCGGTTCAGCGGCCCGGAGGACGCCGTGAACCATGTGTCCCTCTCCGTGTTCAGGTTCGATCATGACGCACTCGTGACGCCCCACCTGGCGCGGCTCGTCGGCCACGACTCGCCCCTCCTGCATCTGCGCCGCCAGGGAGACAGCGGGATGTTCGACCGGTTCGCGGAGCACGCCGAGGAGCTGTGGGGCCGGGGGGTGCCGCAGACGCCGTGACGGCGTGGCGAGAGGGCACAGCCACAATGGGAGGGTGAGCCCGTCCGTAGACCTCGACCGTGCACTTCAGCCTCGGTCTCCGTCCCCCTTGCAGGAGGTCCGGGACGACCGCTTCGCGCGCCGGGGCGTTCGGCTGTTGCTGAAGCGGGACGACCTCATCCACCCCGACCTGCCGGGCAACAAGTGGCGCAAGCTCGCGCTCAACCTGGAGGCGGCCGCCGGACGGGCCGTGCTGACGTTCGGCGGTGCCTACTCCAACCACCTCCGGGCCACCGCCGCTGCCGGCCGGCTGCTGGGGTTCCCCACCATCGGCGTCGTACGGGGCGACGAGCTGGCGCACCGGCCGCTGAACCCGTCCCTGGCCCGATGCGCCGCTGACGGGATGCGGCTGCACTTCGTGGACCGGACGACGTACCGGGCGAAGGGGTCGCCCGAGGTCCTGGCGGGGCTGCTGGAGCTGTTCGGGGACGTGGAGGTGATCCCGGAGGGCGGCAGCAACGCCCTGGCCGCACAGGGCTGTACAGCGCTGGGGCGCGAGTTGCGCGGGCATACCGATGTGGCGGCCGTGGCCTGTGGGACCGGAGGCACCCTGGCGGGGCTCGCGGCCGGACTGGAGCACGGGCAGCGGGCGCTGGGGGTGCCGGTGCTGCGCGGTGGCTTCCTGGGCGACGCCGTGGCCGCCCTCCAGAGGGACGCGTTCGGAGGGGAGACCGGCCGCTGGTCGCTGGACGAGCGCTTCACCTTCGGCGGATACGCCCGTGCGACCCCGGAACTGGACGCCTTCGCCACCGATTTCGAGGACCGGCACGGGCTGCCCGTGGAGCGGGTCTACGTCGCCAAGCTGCTCTTCGCGCTGGCGGCCCTGGCCGAGGAGGGCGGCTTCGCGCCGGGCACCCGGGTGACCGCCGTGATCACCGGCACCCCTGACCCGTCTGTGTGACCACCGCCCGGTCCCGTCCGTGTGACCGGACTCCTCAGGCCCCGTTCGGGGAGCGTGACGACGACCACCGCGAGGACCCCGGAAGCGTGCACCCGTGGGGCCGCCGCGTACACCGCGAACGGGATCAGAAGGGACAGCGTGTTCTGGAGGAGGCCTCCTTCGGATGTGTGCGCAGCCGGTGCAGCGGCACCATCGGCAACACACCGACCCCGCCCCGCCCCCGCGAGCAGGAACTCCGCGATCCCGGCGGCCCAGGCCATCCCCCTCCCCCACCGCGGCGACCGATGCCACCCGGAAGGCGGTGATCGCGGTGGCCTCGTTCACCAGCGACTCACCCTGACGGATGGTCGTCACCCGGCCGGGCGGCCCCGCCCGGCGGGCGATGGCGGCGGCTGCCACGGCGTCCGGCGAGGCGATGACGGCCCCCAGGACGAGCGCGGGCCGCGAGGCGGCCGGCGACCGCAGCGCCGGCCGCGACCAGCGCCACCGGGGGCAGCGCGTCCGTCCCACCGTCCTCGGATCCGTCGTAATCTGCTCGTCATGAGCGAGTGCGCGCATGTAGCGGATCCGCCACGCCCGGGCCCGTACCGCTCGGGGGGACCTGCCCCGAGTGGCCGGCGGTCGGCACCCACCCCGTGCAGCTGCGGCTCCGTCTGACCTGCGGGCACGTCGGCTGCCGCGCTTCCTCGCCGCTGCGGCACGCCGCCGGGCACTTCCGGGCGACCGGCCGGCCGGTGATGCGGAGCTTCGAGCCGGGCGAGAGCCGACGCTGGTGCTTCGAGGACGGTTCGATCGTCTGACGTCTGGGTACGTCAATCCGGCGCCGGTTCTTCGTAATTGGACCCCGCAACCCCCTAGCCACTGTGCGTGCCCGTATGTTTACCATGAGTGACGGTCGGGGGGTGGGGTGCGGGCGACACTGCATCATGGATCCGATAGCGTCGCCGAGCTGAGAACCGTCGACCGACCGCATGGCTCCGGGCCACCCATCCCGGATCCTCGAAAGAGTTTGTGCCACCTTGGAGGTGAGGGTGTCCCAGATCGCAGGCGAGCCCGGGAATCAGGACTTCGTAGAGGTCCGGCTGCCCGCTGCGGGTGCCTACCTGTCGGTGCTGCGAACGGCCACGGCCGGTCTCGCAGCGCGCTTGGACTTCACGCTCGACGAGATCGAGGATCTCCGCATCGCGGTCGACGAGGCCTGCGCGATCCTGCTCCAGCAGGCCGTGCCCGGCTCCGTCCTCAGCTGCGTGTTCCGGCTCATCGACGACTCCCTCGAAGTGACGGTGTCGGCCCCCACGACCGACGGCCGCGCACCCGAGCGCGACACCTTCGCCTGGACGGTGCTCTCCGCACTGGCCGGCAAGGTCGACTCGACGGTCGCCGACGACCGTACGGTCAGCATCAGCCTCTACAAACAGCGCGGCGCGGGCCCCGGGCCGGCGTGAGCGACGGGAACGGGGACGGTCCTGTGCGGGACGAGACGATCCGATCCGGGGTGGTGCGGCCGACGGGCATCCCGGAGCAGCAGGCCCGGCCGCATCCGGTGGACGGAGCGGACGGGCCTGAGAGCCTCAACGTCGCGGTGGAGCAGTCGCAGGAGCGGGCGGGCCAGATGAGCGAGCACGGGCACCACGATCCACATGACCGCAGCGGGGCCCGCGCCCTCTTCGTCGAGCTGCGGGCGCTTCCCGACGGTTCGCCGGAGAAGGCGGAGCTGCGCAACCGGCTGGTGCGGATGCATCTGCCGCTGGTCGAGCACCTGGCCCGGCGGTTCCGCAATCGCGGGGAGCCGCTGGACGACCTCACGCAGGTCGCCACGATCGGGCTGATCAAGTCGGTGGACCGGTTCGACCCGGACCGGGGCGTGGAGTTCTCGACGTACGCGACCCCCACGGTCGTCGGCGAGATCAAGCGCCACTTCCGGGACAAGGGCTGGGCGGTGCGGGTGCCGCGCCGACTCCAGGAGCTGCGTCTCTCGCTGACCACGGCCACCGCCGAGCTGTCCCAGCAGCACGGCCGCTCGCCGACCGTGCACGAGCTGGCCGAGCGGCTCGGCATCTCCGAGGAGGAGGTGCTGGAGGGCCTGGAGTCCGCCAACGCGTACAGCACGCTCTCGCTGGACGTGCCGGACACGGACGACGAGTCCCCCGCCGTCGCGGACACGCTCGGTTCGGAGGACGAGGCGCTGGAGGGCGTGGAGTACCGGGAGTCGCTCAAGCCGCTCCTGGAGGACCTGCCGCCGCGCGAGAAGCGGATCCTGCTGCTGCGGTTCTTCGGGAACATGACCCAGTCGCAGATCGCCCAGGAGGTCGGCATCTCGCAGATGCACGTCTCCCGGCTGCTGGCCCGCACCCTGGCCCAGCTGCGCGAGCGCCTGCTCGTCGAGGAGTAGGCGAGGAGCGGAGCGGCGGTCCCGGGGCCTTCCCGGGACGCCCTCGCAGGGGCCCGCCACGACAGGCCCCGGGGTTCAGGTCTTCGGGTCCGCCGCCTTCGGGTCCGGTCCGGCGCCCCTGCGCAGACCCAGGACCTGAGTGGTCGCCGGGTTCACCACGAGCACCAGCCCGGTCACGGCGACCGCCGCCACGGCGATCCCGAGCGGGATCAGCGCCCCCTGGGAGCGCAGCAGCGTCCAGGCGACGGGCAGCGCCATGATCTGGGTGATCAGCGCCGGGCCCCGGCTCCAGCCGCGCAGCAGCATCAGGCCCCGGGCGGCGATGAGCGGGATGGCGCCGAGCCCGATCAGCGTGATGCCGACCGTCTCCGCCTGCTGCGGGCTCTCGGGGCGGCCGAGCATCCCCATGACCACCAGGGAGAACCCGCCGATCGCGAGCGCGGCGCCTTCGAGGGCGTTGATTCCGGCGAGAGCCGTGATCCTGCGCGGGCGCTCGGCCGCGGCGGGCGAGGGGGTGGACGAGGTCGCTTGAGTGCTCACGCCTTTCAGGTTGGCATCCCCGGGGGTCGGAAGTGAAGCCGGGGGTGCGGGGCGCGGCACACATCACGTACGCCGGAGTCACCCCTGCCCGTTACGGAACGTGACCGGCCGGGAGCCCGGCGAACCGCGGCTTCAGGGCCGAACCGCCCGGTAGGTACCCTGACGGGCATGCGCGCACTCCTCGTGGTCAACCCGGCAGCTACCACCACCAGTGCGCGCACCCGTGATGTGCTCATCCACGCCCTGGCCAGCGAGATGAAGCTGGAGGCGGTGACCACGGAGTACCGGGGGCACGCCCGGGACCTGGGGCGGCGGGCGGCCGACAGCGACGACATCGACCTGGTGGTCGCGCTCGGCGGCGACGGCACGGTGAACGAGGTCGTGAACGGGCTGCTGCACCGCGGCCCGGACCTGGACGGGGTGCCGAAGCTGGCCGTGGTGCCGGGCGGCTCCACCAATGTCTTCGCCCGCGCGCTGGGGCTCCCCAACGACGCCGTGGAAGCGACCGGTGCGATCCTGGACGCCCTGGAGAACCGGAGCGAACGTACGGTCGGGCTGGGGCTGGCGGCCGGCACTCCGGGCACCGAGGACGAGGCCGTGCCCGAACGCTGGTTCACTTTCTGCGCGGGCCTCGGTTTCGACGCCGGAGTGGTCGGCCGGGTCGAACAGAAACGCGAGGGCGGCAAGCGCTCGACGCATGCGCTGTACGTGCGCCAGGTGGTGCGGCAGTTCGTGAACGAGGCCCACCGCAGACACGGGACGATCACCCTGGAGGTGCCCGGCCAGGAGCCCGTCACCGACCTCGCGCTCTCCATAATCTGCAACACCGCCCCCTGGACCTACCTGGGGAATCGCCCGGTGTACGCCTCTCCGAAGGCCTCCTTCGACACCGCTCTGGACGTCCTTGGACTGAAGCGTCTGTCGACCGCGGCGGTGGCCCTGTACGGCACCCAGCTGCTGACTTCGAGCCCCGAAAGAGGGCCCCGGGGGAAGCACGCCGTTTCACGCCACGACCTCACGGACTTCACCTTGCATTCAAAGGTCCCACTGCCCTTCCAGATGGACGGCGACCACCTGGGACTGCGTACGAGCGTGACGTTCACAGGCGTACGCCGTGCACTGCGTGTGATTGTGTGAGTGGAAGGGCCGAAAGTCCTTTAACTCGAACGTTTGGCCTGGCCCCCACCCCTTAGAAGTGCGGCTGTGACCTAGTCGACACCGAGGAATCAAAAAAAACTTTCCAGAAGGGGTTGTATCCGCAGCCGAGGTTTGCGAATCTCTACATGGCGATCGGGACGGCCCGCAACACCGGCCTCCCTGAGAGCCAGAACCCCTCCTCACCATCACAGACCACACCCAGTCCTTCTGGGGGTCGGCCCGTCATCTGTGGGGGGATTCGTGAAAGCGTTCACATTCACAAGCACCAGCGTGTAATACCAAGGAGAGGTAGCAGCCATGGACTGGCGTCACAACGCCGTTTGTCGTGAGGAAGACCCCGAGCTGTTCTTCCCCATCGGCAACACCGGTCCTGCGCTGCTGCAGATCGAGGAAGCCAAGGCCGTCTGCCGTCGCTGCCCCGTCATGGAGCAGTGCCTGCAGTGGGCGCTCGAGTCCGGCCAGGACTCCGGCGTCTGGGGTGGCCTCAGCGAGGACGAGCGCCGCGCGATGAAGCGCCGCGCCGCTCGCAACCGGGCGCGTAACGCCAGCGCCTGACCGACGCCCCCCACGAACACGCCTCAGCCAGGCGGCGCGTACAGAGCGTACGCACGGCCCCGCCTTCGAGTCGCAGCGCGCAGTACCCCGGAGCGCATCGCAACGTGAGCAGCACGGAGCGGGCCCGGACCGTCACCACGGTCCGGGCCCGTTCTGCTGTGTGCGCTCCTACGTGGCGCCGCGCACCGGCACGTCCAGCACCACCTGGGTACCCCGCTCCGGCGCCGGGACCATCCCGAACGTGCCGCCCAACTCCCCTTCCACCAGCGTCCGTACGATCTGGAGGCCGAGGTTGCCCGCCCGCTGCGGGTCGAACCCCTCGGGCAGGCCGCGCCCGTCGTCGGTGACGGTGATCAGCAGCCGGGCGTCGGACGGTGAGCCGCCGCGCACGGCGGAGACCTCCACCGTGCCCTGATCGGCCACCGTGAACGCGTGTTCCAGGGCGTTCTGGAGGACTTCGGTGAGCACCATGGAGAGCGGGGTGGCGACCTCGGCGTCCAGGATGCCGAAGCGGCCGACGCGCCGGCAGGTCACCTTGCCCGGCGAGATCTCCGAGACCATCGCGATGACCCGGTCGGCGATCTCGTCGAACTCGACGCGCTCGTCCAGGTTCTGGGAGAGCGTCTCATGGACGATCGCGATCGAACCGACGCGCCGCACCGCCTCGTTGAGCGCCTCGCGCCCCTGCACGGAGTCCATCCGGCGGGCCTGGAGGCGCAACAGGGCGGCCACTGTCTGGAGGTTGTTCTTCACCCGGTGGTGGATCTCCCGGATGGTGGCGTCCTTGGTGATCAACTCGCGTTCTCGGCGGCGGAGTTCGGTGACGTCCCGGAGCAGGACGAGCGAGCCGATGCGGACGCCCTTGGGTTTGAGCGGGATGGCCCGCAGCTGGATCACCCCACCCTCGCCCTCCACCTCGAACTCGCGGGGCGCGTAGCCACTGGCCACCTTGACCAGGGCCTCGTCCACCGGGCCCCGGGAGGGTGCCAGTTCGGCGGTGGTGGTGCCGAGGTGGTGGCCGACCAGGTCGGAGGCGAGGCCGAGGCGGTGGTAGGCGGAGAGGCCGTTGGGGCTGGCGTACTGGACGACCCCGTCCGCGTCCAGCCGGATCAGACCGTCACCGACGCGCGGGGAGGCGTCCATGTCGACCTGCTGGCCGGGGAAGGGGAAGGCCCCGGCCGCGATCATCTGGGCCAGGTCGGAGGCGGACTGGAGGTAGGTGAGCTCCAGCCGGGAAGGGGTGCGCACGGTGAGCAGGTTGGTGTTGCGGGCGATGACGCCGAGGACCCGGCCCTCACGCCGTACGGGGATGGACTCGACCCGTACGGGAACCTCCTCGCGCCACTCCGGGTCGCCCTCGCGCACGATCCGGCCCTCGTCCAGGGCCGCGTCCAGCAGTGGGCGGCGGCCGCGCGGCACCAGGTGGCCGACCATGTCGTCCTGGTAGGAGGTGGGGCCGGTGTTGGGCCGCATCTGGGCGACGGAGACGTACCGCGTGCCGTCGCGGGTGGGGACCCACAGCACCAGGTCGGCGAAGGAGAGGTCGGAGAGCAGCTGCCACTCCGAGACCAGCAGATGGAGCCACTCCAGGTCGGAGTCGCTCAGAGCGGTGTGCTGGCGGACGAGATCGTTCATGGAGGGCACCTGTGGAGCGTACCCGGGGTGAACGGAGGTGTTCGAACCGATCGGCCCAGCGGGCCGTGCGGTGGGGTGGGGCGGCCGGAAGGCGATGGACAGGGCGTGGTGTGCGGCCCCAGAATGTCGCGCACACGGATGGACAGAGGCAATTGGTCTAGTCCACAATGAGTTCACCAAGACCTCCACTCTCCCCGCACAGGAGAGTGGACCGAGGCACCCGGCGCTCTCTGCCCTGACCGCGCCGGTGCCTCATGTGGCCGGAGGCACCGCACACCGCCGGCCAGGTAGCTCCGGGCTGCGGTGCCGGGCGGGCTGAGGGTCCCGCTCTGGCGCCGCGGCCCGCGGGTGTTTCCGGGGCCGTTCTCAGGGCCGCCCTCGGGCTGTACGAGCCCCTAGCGCGTCTCCGTCACCTTTGCCAGGGCTCGCGGTGAGTCCGGGTCCTGGCCCCGCGCGATCGTGACCTCGTACGCGAGCATCTGGAGCGGCAGGATCTCCAGGATCGGCTGCAGTTCCTCAGGCACCCCCGAGGTCGGCAGGGCGAAGCCCGCTGACGCCGCCTCCACCTGGGCCTTGGGGCCGACCACGAAGAGGTCCGCGCCGCGCCCCCGCAGCCGGTCCAGCACCGGCTGGAGCGCCTCGCCGCCCCGGCCGTCGGTGACCACGGCGATCACCGGGGAGATGTTGTCGACCATCGCCAGCGGGCCGTGCAGCAGGTCGGCACCGGAGTAGGAGAGAGCGGGGATGTAGCTGGTCTCCATGAGCTTCAGGGCCGCCTCCTTGGCGGTGGGGTAGCCGTAGCCGCGCGAGGTGATCACCATGCGCTCGGCGAAGCGGTAGCGGGAGGCCAGGGCCCTGACCTCGGCCCGGCGGCCCAGGATCGCGCCCGCCAGGTCGGGCAGGGCCGAGGCCGCCTCCGTACCGTCGGCGCCCGCCAGGCCCTCGACGAAGAGGTAGAGGGAGAGCAGGGAGGCCGTGTACGTCTTGGTGGCGGGGAGTGCCTTCTCCGGGCCCGCCAGGATGTCGATGTGGAACTCGGCGACCGCCGCCAGCGCGGAGTCCGGGTTGTTCGTGACCGCGAGGGTGACCGCACCGGCCTCCCGGGCGGCCCGCGTGGAGGCCACCAGGTCCGGCGAGCCGCCCGACTGGCTGACGGTGACCACCAGGACGTCCCGCAGATCGGGCTTGGCCCCGTACGCCGTCGTGGTGGACATGGAGGCGAGGCCGCAGGGCAGGCCGAGCCGGATCTCCAGCAGGTACTTGGCGTAGAGCGCCGCGTTGTCGGAGGTGCCGCGGGCGGTGAGCAGCACGAAGCGGGGCTTCCTGGCGGCGATCTCGGCGGCCACGTCGCGGATGCGGGGCGCGCCCCGGTCGAGGATGCGCCGCAGCATCGCGGGCTGCTCGGCCATCTCGCCGGACATGATGCGGCCGGGGGCGTCGGCCCGGTCGTCGGAGGTGTCCGGGCCGGGCGGAGGGGTGGCGGGCATAGGGGGCCTCCCGTGCGGTGTCTTCGGCGGTGGCGGCATACGTACGGAGCCGCCGCGGACCGCGCCGTCGGCGCCGTACGGGACAAAGTCGACCAGGCAAACGCCCGGTCCGCCAGCGGGGCGGGGCGGCCGCCAGGGGGCGGGACGGAGCGGTCGGCGGGTGGACCGGCAGGTGGGACGTTCACCGTACAGCTGCCCGATTCTGCTAGATTGAGCCTTTGATTGGTCTATACCACACGGTTTCTCTCATCAGATCGGCAGGCACAGCGTGGAAGTTGTCATCGTCCCGGACGCCACGGCAGGCGGCGAGCTGATCGCGGAGGCCATCGCCTCCCTGCTCAGCCGCAAGCCCGACGCCCTGCTCGGCGTTGCCACCGGCTCTACCCCGCTGCCCATCTACCGCGCGCTGGCGGCCAAGGTCGCCGCCGGGGCGGTCGACGCCTCGCGCGCCCGCATCTGCCAGCTCGACGAGTACGTCGGGCTGCCCGCCGGCCATCCGGAGTCGTACCGCTCCGTGGTGCTCCGTGAGGTCGTCGAGCCGCTCGGGCTCTCCGAGGCGTCCTTCATGGGCCCCGACGGTGCCGCCGAGGACGTCCAGGCCGCGTGCGAGGCGTACGACCGTGCGCTGGCGGAGGCCGGTGGGGTCGACATCCAGCTGCTCGGCATCGGCACCGACGGGCACATCGGTTTCAACGAGCCGTGCTCCTCGCTCGCCTCGCGCACCCGGATCAAGACGCTGACCGAGCAGACCCGGGTGGACAACGCGCGCTTCTTCGACGACGACATCGACCAGGTGCCGCACCACGTGATCACCCAGGGCATCGGGACGATCCTGGACTCCCGGCACCCGGTCCTGCTGGCCACCGGGGAGGGCAAGGCGGAGGCCGTCGCGCAGACGGTGGAGGGGCCCCTCGCCGCGCTCGTACCGGCCTCGGCGCTCCAGCTGCACCCGCACGCCACGGTGGTGGTGGACGAGGCTGCGGCCTCCAAGCTGAAGCTGGCGGACTACTTCCGCGCCACGTATGCGGCCAAGCCGACATGGCAGGGGTTGTAGGCCGTACGCCCGCACGGCCGGGGGGGGGGGGGGGGGGGGGGGGGGGGGGGGGGCGGTGGGGTGGGGGGGGGGGGGGGGGGGGGGGGGGGGGGGGGGGGGGGGGGGGGGGGGGTTTTCCC
>NZ_JBWKCM010000003.1:355794-359682 GCF_056436485.1 Streptomyces sp. NPDC043746
ACCGGCACCCCCGGCCCCGCCGACCCCGCCGAGGAACCGCTCCCCCCCCCCCCCCCACCGCCCCCTCCCCCCCCCCCCCCCCCCCCCCCCCCCCCCTCCCCCCCCACCCCCTCCCCCCCCCCCCCCCCCCCGGCCGTTGTGCCGCCCGTCCGGCGAGAGGCTGTGTCCTCGATCGCCGGACGGGCTCGACTTTCGGCCTCGCGGCCTCGTCCTCGATCGCCGGACCGGCTGGGAGTGCCGGCCTCACGGCCTCATCCCTCAGACGCAGGACGGGCCGGCGGCCTCCGCCCGGTGGGCCGGGTTACGGCGTCGTACCCGTCACCGCTTCCACCGCCGCCTGGCCGCAGACACGGGAGGCGCCGTGCGTGGCCACGTGGAGGGAGCCGCGGGGGGTGGACTCCGGAAGGCCCATCTCGACCACGATCGTGTCCGGGCGGGCCGCCAGCAGGGCGTCCAGGGCCCGGCCCATCCAGGCATAGCGGTGTTCGTCGCGGACGACGGCGACGATCCGGCGGTCCTTGGCGGCGGCGAGCACCGCGGCCGCCGGGTCGGCGGTCTCCCTGGTGTACCGGCCCGCCTCGGTGCCCGGCAGCAGCCGGGCGAGCCCGTCGGCGATGCCCCAGGGGGTCTCGTCACCGACGGCGATGTTCGCCACCTCGGTGAACTCCGCGACATGGGCCGGACCGGTCAGCGGCTCGCCGGTGCCGGTGACGCGCACCGCGCGGCGGGCGGCCACCAGGCCGATGTCGGAGCTGACTCCGGTGCCGGGCGCGGTCCCCTCCTGCACTTCCGCGCCCGGCTCCGGGACATCCCCCCGGGCCCCCTGCGTCCAGGACGCGAGGGCTCGTACACGGGCGGCCGCGTCCGCGAGCCGCTCCTCGGGCAGTTCCCCGCTCCGTACCGCCGCCACGAGGGCGTCGCGCAGGGCCACCACCGTCTCCTCGTCGGCCAGCCCGCCGCCGACGCAGATCGCGTCGGCGCCAGCGGCGACGGCGAGGACCGCGCCGCGCTCGATGCCGTAGGTCTGGGAGATGGCGTTCATCTCCAGGCCGTCCGTGACGATCAGGCCGTCGTAGCCCATCTCCTGGCGGAGCAGGCCCGTGAGGATCTGCGGGCTCAGAGTGGCCGGGCGGTCCGGGTCGAGTGCGGGAAGCAGGATATGCGCGCTCATCACGGATTTGGAACCCGCGGCGATGGCCGCCCGGAAAGGCAGCAGCTCACGGGCGTGCAGAGTGTCGAGATCCACATCGATGCGGGGCGTCGCCAGGTGCGAGTCGACCGCGGTGTCGCCGTGGCCGGGGAAGTGCTTGGTGCAGGCGGCGACGCCGGCTGCCTGGAGCCCTTCCACGTACGCGGCGGTGTGCCGGGCCACCAGGGCGGTGTCGGCGCCGAAGGAGCGTACGCCGATGACCGGGTTGCCCGGGTTGGAGTTGACGTCCGCGGACGGCGCCCAGTTGAGGTTGACGCCGCAGACGGCGAGCCGGCGGCCCAGCTCGTGGGCGACGGCCCGGGTGAGGTCGGTGTCGTCGACGGAGCCGAGGGCGAAGTTGCCCGGGAAGGAGGAGCCTTCGTTGACCTCCAGGCGGGTCACGTCGCCGCCCTCCTCGTCGATGGCGACGAGGACGTCGTCCCGCTCCGCACGCAGGCGTGCGGTGAGGGCGGCGAGCTGCTCGGGCGATTCGATGTTGCGGCCGAACAGCCCGACGGCGGTGAGCCCCTCACCGACACGGCGCAGCAGCCAGTCCGGTGCGGTGGTTCCGGTGAATCCCGGCTGGAGCACCGCGAGCGCGTCACGCGTCAGGGTGTCCGTGGTGGAAACGAGGGTGGTCATGGGCCCGCACTATCCCTTCACAGCGCCGGAGGTGAGGCCAGCGGCCATCTTCTTCTGGATGATCATGAAGAAGACGACGACGGGCAGGGCGATCATGGTGGAGGCCGCCATGAGTGCGCCGTAGTCCGTTCCACGCTCGGTGGTGAAGGTCATCAGCCACACGTTGAGCGTGTACTTGGAGTTGTCGTTGATCAGGATGTACGCGAAGAGGTACTCGTTCCACGCGTTCACCAGGGCGAAGATCGACGCGGCGGCCAGCCCGGGGGCGAGCAGCGGGAAGATCACCTTGCGGAAGGCGCCGAAGCGGGTGAGGCCGTCGACCATCGCGGACTCCTCCAGCTCCACCGGGATGTTCACGACGAAGCCGCGGATCATGATGGTGGCGAAGGGCAGCGTGGAGACCAGGTAGACGACGATCAGGCCCCAGTACTCGTCGATCCCGCCCATGGCGTTCAGCTGGGCGTAGATCGGGATGAGCATCGCCGTCGGCGGCAGCATCTGCACCAGGATCATGATCAGGAGCAGGGGCTTGCGGCCGAAGAAGCGGAACCGGCCGATCGCCAGGGCCGCCAGCGTCGCGATGATCATGCCGCCGACCACCGCGGTGACGGCGACGATCAGGCTGGACTGGATGGCGGTGGCGAAGTTCGGCTGGTTGATCGCCCGTTCGAAGTTGTCGAAGGTGATCGACGTGGGCCACAGCTTCTGGTCGTAGCTGCGGATCTCCCGGTTGGGGCGCAGGGAGCTGATGACCAGCCAGTAGACCGGGAAGATCATGACCACGGCGATGCCGAGGCCGATGATGTCCAGGTGGAGCCGGCTCTTCTTCCGGTCGGGGCGCAGCGCCTGTGTCTCGGTCGTGCTGCTCATTCGACCTCTCCCGTCTTCATGAGCTGGCGCAGGTAGTACACGGCCACACCGGACAGCAGCAGCACCGTGATCAGGGCGATCGCGGAGCCCTGGCTGAAGGAGGTGGACTCGAACGCCTTGGAGTAGGAGTAGAGGCCGAGGGTTTCGTACTCCGGCTCGGGCTTGTTGCCGCGCAGCAGCCAGATCTGGCCGAAGACGTTGAAGTCCCAGATCACCGACAGGGTGGCGACCATGGTGAAGACCGGCTTGATGACCGGCCAGGTGACGAACTTGTAGATACCGAAGGCGCTGGCGCCGTCCAGCGCTGCGGCCTCCTCCAGTTCCTGGGGAACCTGGGTGAGGGCGGCGTACAGGGTGACGACGACGAACGGGATGGCGCCCCAGACGACCAGCAGGGTGATGATGCCGAAGCCCTGGACCGGGTTGAGGTACCAGTTGTGGCCGAGCCAGTCCTCGCCGACGACCTTGGCGATCAGGGTGTTGATCAGTCCGTAGTCGGAGTCGGCCATGAACCGGAAGATCGAGGCGGCGACCATGAGCGGCATCGACCAGGCGGCGATCAGGGCCACGGTCAGGACGAGCCGGACCCAGGTGGAGAGCTTGCGCATGAGCAGGGCGACCAGCAGGCCGATGCCCATGGTCAGCACCACGCAGATGGCCATGAAGACGACCGTGCGGAACGTGACCCACCAGAACTCGGAGTCCCCGAGGATGTTGGTGAACTGTTCGAAGCCCACCCAGGGGGCGGGCTCTCCGGACCACAGTTCGCGCCGGCCCATGTCCTGGAAGGACATGATGACCGTCTTGCCGAGCGGGTAGAGGTAGACGGCGGCGATCGCCACGATCGCCGGGAGGATCAGGAAGTAGGGGAGGAGTTCACCCTTCTTCCGCTTCCTCTTCTGTACCCGGGGCGCGTCGGAGGACGACTTCCCGGTCGGCTGCGGGTCGGGCGGTGCGGGGACCGGCGGCCCGACGGCCTTGGTATCAGCGGCAGACACGTGGCTGACCTTCCATCGCGGGTCCGGGGCGGGCCCCGGAATTCACGGCGTGCACTTACGAGAAGAGGGCGGGGGGGGGGGGGGGGGGGGGGGGGGGAGGGCAGAAGGGGGGGGGGGGGGGGGGGGGGGGGGGGGGGGGGGGGGGGGTGTTGGTGGGCTGGCGTGTTGGGGGCGGGGAAGGAGGAGGAA